>CAMARK010000087.1 GCA_945860205.1 Reyranella massiliensis 521
GGTGGCGATGTCGGCCAGAACCTTGCGGCCCAGGCGATGACCGATCTCGCCCAGCGCGCCTCGCTCGGCGTCCGAGAGATCCGGCCGACCCTTCAGTTGCGCCTTGAGGATGCGGTTCTCGGCGGCCAAATACTCGTTCCGCCCCAGCAACTCCTGGTCCACCGTCCCCGTCACGTAGGCCAGGATGCGCGCCCAATCCATAACCGCCCCCTGCTCTGTCCTGACCCTGGCGACGGCATCACGGGCCGTCCGAAAAATTGTAGCAGACCACCTCCGGCACCGCCACGCTGCCCCCGCGTGGGCATTCGGCTTCCAGCCGTTCGAGTTTTTTGACCAAACGCGGTCTCCGGGCTTCTGGTGCGACCTTCAAATCCATCCGCCGGCACCCCCGCACCCCCGCCAATTACCAATCACGAGACGCGAAGCGGCACCTTCGTCGATCACGACAACAATCAGGCAAGGCTCCGGGAGGCGATCTCGAAGACGTCGCGCGACAGGCCTGATCGGCCGGAGATCCGTTCGAGGGCGGCCCGCATGGCGGCGGCGCGTACCGGATCGTAGCGGCGCCATGCAGCGAGCGCCATCGCCAGGCGCGCGGCAAGCTGCGGATTGGTCGCGTCCAGCTCCATCACCTCGTCGGCAAGCAGCCGGTAGCCGCCGCCGCCGGCCTCGTGAAAGCCCTCCGGGTTGCCGAAGACGAACCCGCCGACGAGCGCCCATACCCGGTTTGGGCTGCCGCGATCGTAGCCGGCATGACCGAGCAGGCGGCGCACTCGACCGAGGGCGCCGGGTGCCGGCGCGCAAGCCTGGAGGGCGAACCATTTGTCGACGACCAATGGCCGCTCCTTCCAGCGCTCGTGGAACGAAGCGAACGCGGCCTCGGCTTCGCTGCCGCCGAGTTCGGCCAGCGCCGACAGCGCCACCACGGCCTCGGTCATGCCGGCCGCCCGCTCGAAGTGACGGACCGCCCGCTGGCGCCCGGCGTCGTCGCCCAACACCGCGAGGTACCGAAGGGCGGTGCCGCACAGCCGGCGACGGGCCACGTCGGCGCGGGTGAAGTGGCAAGTGCCGTCGCCGCTATTTGCCTCATAGACCGCTCGCCAGCGGTCCGCGAGCTCGACGGCAAGCGTCATCCGGACATGCCGCAAGGCCGTGCACAGTCCATCGACGTCGATCGCCGGCATGAGTTCGCCGAGATAGGAGAAGTCCGGGAGAGTGACGGCGGCGGCGGCCAGCACGCGATCGAGGCCTCGGTCGTCGAGCGTGCGGCGCACGGCGTCGATGAAAATTGCCGGCACGACGAGCGGCCGTCCGGCCTTGCGATCGGCGGCCAGACCGAAAATCACATTGGCCGAGAGTTGCTGGCCCGCCTCAAAGCGTGCGAACGGATCGCCATCGTGGGCCATCAGGAAGGCGAGTTCCGCGTCCGGGCGCGGCACCGCGAGCTTCACCGGCGCCGAGAAGCCGCGCAGGAGAGAGACGACCGGCGGCTCCGGCACGTCCTCGAAAACGAACTCCTCGCGGGCACGGCGGACATCGAGCACGCGCGTCGGCCCTCCGGTCGACGGCTCGCCGGCAAGCCTCAGAGGCAGATCGCGGCCGGCCCGATCGAGCAGGCCGACCGCCAGCGGAATGTGCAGGAACTGCCCGGAGGGCCCGCCCGGCGTCTCCGGCACGGACTGGCTGACCGTCATGGCATATCGTCTCGACGCCGCGTCGTAGCTGCCTTCGATCTCCAGGCTGGGTGTCCCGGCCTGCGAATACCACAGCCTGAACTGCGTGAGGTCGACGCCCGAGGCGTCCTCCATCGCCTGCACGAAATCCTCGCAGGTGACCGCCTGGCCGTCGTGGCGCGCGACGTAGAGATCCATGCCCCTGCGGAACGCCGGCCTGCCGACGAGGGCGTGCAGCATGCGGACGATCTCGGCACCCTTGTAGTAGACGGTCGCGGTGTAGAAGTTGTTCACTTGGATATAGGAGTCCGGACGCACCGGATGCGCCATCGGGCCCGAATCCTCCGGGAACTGGGTGGCACGCAGGCGCTGCACCTCGGCGATGCGGCACTGCGCCGGCGACCCCATGTCGGCTGAAAACTGCTGGTCGCGGAAGACGGTCAGCCCTTCCTTGAGGGTGAGCTGGAACCAGTCCCGGCAGGTCACCCGGTTGCCTGTCCAGTTGTGGAAGTACTCGTGGGCGACCACGGCCTCGATCGCGGCATGGTCCGCATCGGTGGCGGCTTCGGGATCGGCGAGCACCAGCCTCGAATTGAAGATGGCGAGGCCCTTGTTCTCCATCGCCCCCACGTTGAAGTCGTCGACCGCGACGATCGAGTAGATGTCGAGGTCGCATTCCAGCCCGTAGACGTCCTCGTCCCATTTCATCGCCTTCCTGAGCGACGCCATGGCATGTCCGCAGCGCCCGGCATCGTCCGGCCGGACGTAGATGCGCAGCGCGACCTCGCGGCCCGACCGTGTCGTGAAGCGGTCGGCGAGGCACTCGAGCGGCCCCGCGACCAGGGCGAAGAGATAGGACGGCTTGGGAAATGGATCGATCCATGTAGCGAAGTGCCGGCCATCGCCGGTCTCTCCAGCGGCGCCCGGATTGCCGTTCGAGAGCAGCACCGGCGCCAGCTTCCGGTCGGCGACGATGGTAACGGTGTAACGCGCCATCACGTCGGGCCGATCGAGGAAGTAGGTGATGCGACGGAAGCCTTCGGCCTCGCAATGGGTGCAAAACAGATCGCCGGAGATGTAGAGGCCGGTCAGCTCCGTGTTGGCCGCCGGGTTCGTCCGCGTCGCGATGTCGAGCACGAAGCGGTCAGGCACGTCCCGGATCGTGAGCGTCTCCGCGCCGACCTCGTGGCCGGCCGGCCGGCCGTCGAGCTCGACCGATAGCAATTCCAGCCTGGTGCCGTCGAGAACGAGGTCCGCCGCCCGCGCCCCCGCCGCGTTGCGGCGGACAGCGAGCCGGGACCTGACCACGGTCTCCTCCCGGCCGAGCTCGACGCGAAGGTCGATGGAATCGATCAGGAACGAAGACGCGGCATAGTCGGCGCGACGGGTGGCGCGGGGCGCGGCGGCCCCACTTTCTACGGACGCCGAAGATTTGGCGGCTTCGCTCAGCGGCCGTTGCGGGCGCGTCTCCGCGCCGGGCGTGCTCACCCGGCGCCCGGCATGCCGAGCGCGAATTCGGCGATCGCCGTCTCCTCGAAGCGGTCGAGGCCGGCGACCTCTTGCAGGAGGCGCGAATCGCCGGTGCCGTTGGCGCACGGCGCCAGCCCCATGTCGGTCGCCACCATATACATCAGGTGGAAGACCACGCCGGCGTTCATCAGGCTGGCCCGGTAGGCCATACCCTGGTACTTCCAGGCGAGCCGCGACAGGCGCGAGGCGATCACGACCGTCACGTCCGGCTTCTGGTCGCCTTCGGCAAGGCCCATCGCCGTCCCGGAACGCTCGACGATCTTGCCGGCGATCCGTTCGGAACCGGCGAGGCGGACCAGGGCATGTCCGTGGCTGTCGTAATGGTAGACCGCCGGGTCGAGACCCGAGCAACGTCGCACTGCAAGGTAGAATTCGAGTTCGTTGATGCTGCCGCCGGCCGGATAGGGACGGGAAATGATGTCCTGGCGGCTGCTCTCGATGTAGCCGGTGGTCCGGCAGACCCGCCACAGGAACTCGCCGATCGAGGCACGCGAAACCGGCTCGGCGGCGTAGCGCCGGACCGACCGGCGGCGCGCCTGGACTTCGTCCACGCTGCTGCTGGCCTGGCGAATGCGACCGGGATCGACTTCGTCGAGGCCGATCCTGCTCCCCGGCATCGCCGGCTTGACCGCCGGCGGCGAGGCAAACACGCCGTCGAAACGGTAGGTACCGCCCACGGCAACGGCGTCCCGGTTGTTGCGGCTGGCCTCGTGCATCAGCAGGTCCTGAAACTCCCAGCAGCGGCGCGCCTCCGGTTCGACGGCCGCGCAGGTCTCGAGAAACCCGAGCTGCCACAGCGCCGCCGCGAAGCTTGCGGGCGGCGCCGGTGCCGGTGCGGCGAGCAGCGCCGCCAGCATCGACAGTCCGCGCCCGTTCAGATGGACACGACTGCGCACATTGCCCGACTCGAGCACGGCCTCGCCGTCGGCCCGCCGCACATACGCGAACCGGCAGAGCTGCTGATCGCCGGCCGGCGGCTCGCCCCAGCGAGGCTGGTAGCGGGCGGCGAAGGCAGCGACCGTTCCCAGCGGACCCTCGCCGTCGGCCAGTTGCCAGGCCAGCAGTCTCCCGAAGGCGAAGCGTTCGAGGTAGTGGCGAATGGCGCGGGAGGCGGCGGCCGGGTCTCCCGCCGCGGCGGCCATGCCGTCGAGACTGGACAAGGTGGCGCCGTCGCCGGATAGCGCCTCGATCGCATCGCCGTGGGATGCCACGGCAACCGTAAAGCCGATCGGCCGGTGATCCCTGACGTCGAGGACGATGCGGTTGCCCTCGCGCTTGACCGACAGGACATCGGCATTGAAGCGGTAGAACAGATCGACGTTGCCCATCGTGCCCGGCCTCACAGAAAGAACGCGATCGGATTCAGTTCGTCCTCGGCGAGAGGCCGCGCGAGCCAGCCCATCTCGACCGGCGCCTGGTACAGGCGGCCCTCGCGGAAGCGTGCCCAGAAATGCCGCATGCCCGGAACAACGACACGCGCCGTGGCGAAATCGATCTCGGGCCGGGAATGATCGAGAACGATCATGTCCAGCCCCTTGTCGGAGACCGCGCGCATGCAGCGCTCGACCGCCTGCTTCAAGTCGGTGATCTCGGGCCGCACGTAGGCGTCGAGACGGACGGTGCCCTCGGGCACGCAGTAAGGCTCCGTCGTCAGGCTCTTGTTCTCGATCCAGTCGAGCATCGTGTCGTCGCTGGAGGCCGCCTTTCTGCCGTCCCGCGACTTGGCGGCTTCGGTTTCGAGGACCAGCATCTGGTTCATCTCGGCAAGTGCCCGGTTGACTGCGATCCCGGCGTCGAGATGGGCGCCGAGGCCGAGCACGATCGACTTGCCGTCGTCCTCCTTCCACGAGAGCGCGATGGCCACCGGAATACCGATGTCGGTGGTCAGGTCGAGCACATGCACGCCGCGGCCGCGGCCGCGGTAGTGCGCCCGCACGCGCCGCACGAACGGATCGTCGCAGGCGTCGAGGTCGAAGGCCGGTCGGCGAACGCGGTTGTACCACCACAGCGCGCAGGCATCGCGTTCGACCAGTTCCAGGAAGCCCTGAAGGATGGCCTCCTCGAGCGTGCTGCCCGAGGCGCAGCCGTTCGAGTCCGCCGCGCAGAAGGCATTGTCGTCACCTTCCGAGGCGACCTTCGGGTCGGCGTAGCCGAAGTAGCAGTAGCGTGTCGGCAGCCAGCGCAGCGCTCCGTGAGTGAGCGACCAGGCGGGTGTCCATTCGATCGCGCGCCCTTCGTCGAAGCGCTCGCCGATCCAGTTGAACCCGTCGTGCGTCTTGTTCCAGGCCCCGCGGCCGTCGTACTGGCGCTCGCTGTAGTTCAGGTAGCTGTAGGGATGAGGCGCCGCGGCATCGAGCTGGGCCGAGGTCGCCCGCCGGCGCGGCTCGCGCCCGGTATAGCCGCAGAGATAGCGTTCCATCGCCTCGGCCAGGCAACTCGCCTTGGCCTGGATTTCGCCCTGGCCCTTGCCGGCCGCCGCTCCCGGGCGGCCGATCAGGCGGTTCTGACGAGGAGTCGTCGCGATGGGATTGGCCTGCTTGGCCTGGAAAACCGGCAAGCCGTCCTGGAGCGACGCGTCCTCGAGATCGGCGATGAGGCCGGTGATCGGGCTCACGTAGCGTTCCAGGCGCTTGACCACATCGGCAGCCGGCGAAACCCGCCAGCCGCCATCGGTCTGGGCCAGGACCGGTCGAGCCTGGAGCGACACCGGCGCCATGGCACGCTCCAGCGTCTTCACGGGATCGTCGTGCTCGCCGCACACGGGACAGTTGGGAGCCAACCGCACCATGTGGTCGCGCGAAGCCCGGGTCTTCAGATCGAGGCCGACGATCTTCCAGTCGAGCCCGGCCTCGTCGTTCCCGGCAATCGTGCGGGCGAGTTCCAGGGCCGCAAAGTTCGCGGCCAAACCGATGGTGGCGCTATTGTAGGCACGCGCCGGACGCACCGCCTTGACCGTGCTGGCGACGAGGCGGTCGCCTGGCCTGTTCTCCAGCATGCGATGGGTGAGACACGCCCAGCAGGGCGCGGCATCGGGATGGAACACGGGACCGAGCAGCGGCATCGAGCCGCCCGCCTTGAACGGCAGCCACGCCCGCCCGGCGCTGCGCATCGCGATGTTCACGTCCGCAAGCTCGCGGTCAAGGTAGTCCGCCACCGAGACCACGACCAGTTTCGCTTCCTTCTCGTCGACCAGGCGCAGGCCCGCCCCGATGGCCGCCCGGCGCAGGTCGCACGCCGCCACCCCCGCCGCAGCATCGCCTTCGAGCACCTTCACCGCGATCGACCGCTCCGCGAGCCGCCTCTCGGCCTCGGCCGGCGCCAGGCCCAGTTCGGTCCACAATGCCTGCCGGCCCATCGGCGCATCGGCATCGACATAGGTGACGTAGTCCTTCTCGATCATGTTGTGCAGCGCCAGACGCAGGCGATCGGCAGGCACCCGCCCCGCGAAGGCGCCGAGGATCTGGTCGCCTGTCCGGGTGCCGTCGAGATAGGGCATCATCGCCGCATAAAGCTTGCCGGCCAGCCGGAAACTGCGCTGCTCGGACAGCAGCAGCACTTGGCGATCGTCGACGACATGGGCGGAAAAATGGGGGCTGAGGCCAATCAGCCGGTCGAGTTCAACGTCGGTCAGGGCAGAGCACTCCATTCAATTCCGAGCCAGCCTCGGTCGAACAAGACTTAGCGCGGCACGGACGAGTATTGCCAACACATTCGGGCCGACATCCGCGATGAAAGATTCTCCGACTCGAAAAGCCTCAGGACACCTCGAAGAATGGGCCTGTCAGCGACCTGCTGGCCATGGCACCCGACGTTTCGTGGTTTCGGCGCGGCTTGGTCGGCGCCATCAGCGGCTTTTTGCCTCCTGACGCTCCGGTTCAGCGGTCAGCTACCGACCGAGAACGGTCGTAAGCTACACCGCCATCAGCGGTCAGCTACCGGGCTAATAACAGTTACAACCGCCGCAGTTCAACTTAAACCCCTCCGCCCGATCGAGCGCCTCGTCGCTGAGCTCGTCGGTGAACTCGTCGGCTTCGACTTCGGTCTTCATTTCCAGCTCGGACATAAAGGTCCTCCTGTGCAGGGTGCAGTTGCAGGGCGCAGTTAAACAAAGCCAAGCCGTTGCCGCGATGCCGGACCTCCCGCACATGCACAGCCGCATCAAAGCAGGAGGCTCAGCACCGCCATCAGCGGTCAGCTACCGGGCTCATTGATTCTCTGCCGACAGTCGGTAGCTTCGCTCTTTTGCCCGGTGGAATAAAGTCCAAACGCAGCTTCAGCCTCGAACCCCGTGACGCCCGCCAGGCGGCTGATTTACAACGATTAACCGCTCCACCTCCACCAGCACGCCGGGCCGCAGAACCGTCACCGGTTGAGGCCGTTTCCGCCCCCGCCCTCCCCCGCGATAGCTGGCACTTGACGCGAAATTCATCTTTTGGCCCTTGGACCCAAAAAAATTATAGCCTAGGCTGCCGAAGTTAATGCTGAGGCTGGCCGCACAGCAGCCTGGCTGCAAATATGCCGATAAATTCAAGGGAGCGCCCAATGTCCGCCGATCATCCGGTGTCCGCAGATGAGATGCCGACGAGCCAGAGCGACACCGCCAACGATCCGGCTGGCGGACCGGCCGAAGGCCCGATCGGGCTGGAAGGGGCGGAGCAGGACCGGGAACGCCTGGCGCGCGGACTCGTCAAGTACTACGCCGCGTGGTCGATCGGCGCCGGTATCGTGCCGGTGCCCTTCGTCGACATGCTGCTGGTCATGGGCGTACAGGTCCAGATGCTGCGCAAGATGTCGGACCTCTACGGCGTGCCGTTCTCCGAGCATGTCGCACGCAACCTCGTCGGCGCGCTTGTGGGCGGCGCGGCGTCGGAAGTCGTGGCGGGCGGACTGGTCGGGCCGGTTGTCCGTCTGATCCCCGGCATTGGCCCCTTTCTCGGTGCCCTGACGATGCCTGCGGTCGCCGCTGCCTCGACCTATGCCGTCGGCCTGGTGTTCCTGCAGCATTTTGAGTCGGGCGGCACGTTTCTCACCTTCCAGCCCGGCCAGGTGCGCGAGCATTTCCGCAAGATCTTCGAGGGCGCGCGAAAAGGCTGGCCTCTCGATCCTGCGCGCGCCTGACACCGCGCCCAGAGGACTTGAAAAACAATGCTCATAACAGTCTATGTCGTTCTGTCGCTGCTCGTAGGATGGCTGGGACGTCGCAAGCAGATCGGCTTCATCGGGTTCACCGTGCTGTCGCTCGTCTTCACCCCCGTGCTCACCCTGCTGGCTCTGATGATGACCCACGAACGACGGCCGAGCGCCCCATCCTGAACCGCCCGTGATCACCCTCAGGTCCCGCTGCAGCCCTGCCGATCGGCCAGCATGAAGCCCGTCATCGACTTCCTCAAGAGGCAAAGCAATCTGCCCCTTCCCCGGCTCGCCCTCATGGCGGCGGTGGCCGGAGGATGCACCATCGTCGTGCTGTCGACGCTCAATTCGGGCGCCGTCAACGCCTCGAAGGGCGATGCGCTCGGCTGGCTGTTCGTGCTGTTCGCCGCCGCGGCGGCAGCGCAGATCTACTCCCAGCGCTATCTCCACATCACCGCCCTCACCGAGGTCGAGAAGTCGCTGCACACCTACCGGATGCGGCAGGTCGAGCGGGTCCGGCGCTGCAATCTCGACGCGCTGGAAGAGATCGGCCCGGCACGCATCTTCGGCGCCCTGACCCGCCAGACGCAGACGCTCGCGACCACTGCCCCGGCCATTCTGGCCGGCGCCCAGTCGGCGATTTCGGTCGTCTTCGCGCTCGCCTATCTGGCCTGGCTCGACGTTGCCGCTCTGTTCCTGACGGTGGCGATCGTGGGTCTCGGGTTCCTCGTCTACATGTTCCGGCTGCGCCGGGCCCGCGCCACGCTGGCAGAGGTCAACGGCCAGGAGAACGAACTGTTCGACTCCGTCACCGATCTCATCGAGGGCTTCAAGGAGGTCCGTCTCAACGCCGCACGCAGCGCCGACCTCGCCGTCTTCATCGCGGAAATCTCCCGCCGCACCTGCGAGATGCGGACCGATGTCGACGTGAAGTTGTTGGAGGTCTACCTCTTTGGGCAACTCATCTTCCTTGCCGCCGGCGGCGCCCTCGTTTTCCTGCTGCCCGGATTTGGCCTCACCCAACCCGAGGAATTGCTCAAGACCCTCACCGTCATCCTGTTCCTTTTCGGTCCGATCGGCTCGATGACCGCGGCATCGTCGGCAGTCGCCAACGCCCAGGCCGCCTGCGAGGTCATGCTCGACCTCGAGAGAAGGCTGCATCAGGCGGTGCAGAGGTCGGGCTCGGGTACGGCGCCAGGGCAACCTTCCGACTTCGCCGAGATCGAACTGCGGCAGGTGGTCTACACACATGCCCAGGCCGGCGGCTTCATGGTGGGCCCGATCGACCTCACGCTGCGCCGCGGCGACGTCCTGTTCATTTCCGGTGGCAACGGCTCCGGAAAGTCCACCCTCCTGAGGTTGCTGACGGCGCTCTACCTGCCGCAGCAGGGCCAGATCCTGGTCGACGGCCGGGTGGTCGACGGTGACCGGCGCGAGGCCTGCCAGAACCTCTACTCGACGGTATTCTCCGATTTCCATCTGTTCCGGCGGCTGTTTGGCCTGGGCGACGTAGCCCCGGACCAGATCCTCGAATGGCTGACGACGATGGAAATCGAGAAGAAGACGGGCATGCACGACGGCCGTTTCGACACGATCAAACTCTCGACCGGCCAGCGCAAGCGGCTCGCCCTCGTGGTAGCCGCCCTGGAAGACCGGCCGATCTACGTGTTCGACGAGTTCGCCGCCGACCAGGATCCGGCCTTCCGCCGGAAGTTTTACGACGAGATCCTGCCGGCGCTACGCGCCCGCGGCAAGACAGTGGTCGCGGTGACGCACGACGACCGTTACTTTGACCGAGCGACCCGCCACTTCGTCATGGAAGATGGACGGCTGACCGAGTACGGAGCCAGCGATGATTGAGCGTGCGGTCAAAGGCATCGAGGCGTGGTTCGATCGTCACTTCATCGGCACGACGGCGACACTCCTCTTTGTGGTCTTTTTCCTGCTGTTCTTCTTCAAGAGCATTTTCATCACGATTCCCGCCGGCCATGGCGCCGCGCTGTGGCTGCGTTTCTTCGGCGGCACGGTTTTGCATTTTTATTACGGCGAGGGGACCAAGATCATCTTCCCGTGGGATCAGATCCACATCTACGACCTGCGCCTCCAGCAGCGGACCAAGAAATTCGAGGCGCTGACCAAGGAGGGGCTGCAGGTCACCGTCGAGGGAACCCTGATGTACCGCATCAATCCCAAGGCCACTGGTTTAATCACGAAATATGCCGGGCCCGATTTCGCAGACAAGCTGGTCATGCCGGCGGTGGGGGCGATCATTCGACTGGAAATCGGCAAGTTCACGCTCGAGGAACTCTATTCGGTGAAGCGATCCGAGATCGAGCGCGGCGTGCTCAAGCAGTTCAGGCTGACCGCCGATATGTTGATCGGCGGGGTACCCGACAGGGTTCCAGAAATCATGATCGAAGATTTCTGGTTCAGCAGGATCGAACTGCCTGCTGCGCTGGTTAGCGCGATCGAAGCCAAGCTGACCCAGCGCCAGCTCAGCGAGCAGTATGTATTTATCCTCCAACGCGAGGAGCAGGAGGCCACTCGCAAGAAAATCGAGGCCGAGGGCATCCGGGCATTCCAGGACACGGTGTCGGGCGGCATCTCCGAGAACTACCTGCGCTGGAAGGGCATCGACGCCACCCTCAAGCTGGCCGATTCGCAGAACGCCAAGATCGTCGTCATCGGCAGCGGCAAGGAAGGGCTGCCGCTGATCCTTGGACCATGGGAGTCAAGTGCCCCCCCGGCCGCCGCCTCCGTGACATCCGACGGCCAGCCGGTCGTGCGGCCGGCCACACCCGGAGGGGCTCGCTCCACCTTGGACTCGATACCGGCAAATCCTACGGCGCTCGACCGCGCCATCGCGATGCCGGCCCTTCCGCCAGTCGGATTGTCGCTCCCGCCGCAGATGAAATAATTGATCGGCAACGACATCCTCGGCAGACCGCCGATTAGTTGCGAGGTTGCCTTTCATGCCGGCCTGCCTCGCGCCACCTCTGGCCGCCGTGGTGTGGTTACGCCGACGGTACTGCTGCTTGTCGCCCTTGCGACCGCCGCGGTGACGGGATGCACGTCGGGCCCCGACTTTCAGCCGCCCGACAAGCCCGATGCCGGCGGCTACACGCCCGAGCCGCTCACGGCAACCGCTTCGGCCGACATCGCCGGGGGGGCTGCACAACGCTTCGTCATGGGCGCCGACATTCCCGGCCAGTGGTGGACGCTGTATCGAAACTCGCAGCTCAACGCGCTGATCGAGGAAGCACTGAGGGCCAATCCCAGCCTCGCGGCAGCCCAGGCTACCCTGCGGCTAACGCAGGAGGCCCTCTACGCCCAGCAGGGCGGCCTGTTCCCGCAAATCAACGCCGGCGCCTCGACGACCAAGCAGCAGGTGACGCCCGTCACCAGCGGGCTAAGCGGCCCTCCGGCCATCTATACGGTAAGTTCCGCCTCGCTCAGCATCTCCTATGCCCTCGACATCTTCGGCGGCGTGCGGCGGACGGTCGAAACGCAGGCTGCTCAGGTAGAGTATCAACGCTTCCAGCTCGAGGCGGCCTATCTGACCCTGACCTCGAACGTCGTGACCGCCGCCATCAATCTCGCGTCGCTGCGGGCGCAGGTCGCCGCCACCGAAGAGACGATCCGGATCGCGGCCCACCTGCTCCGCCTGGTGCGGACCCAGTTCGACCTGGGCGGCGCGTCGCGCGTCGAGGTGCTGTCGCAGGAGACGGCGCTGGAACAGGCGCGCAGCACCCTGCCGCCGCTGCAGCGCCAGCTTGCGCAGCAGCGCAACCAGTTGATGGCACTGATCGGCCGCCTGCCGGACCAGGACAGGGGCGAGAACGTCGACCTCGCCGACCTCCACCTGCCCGAGGAGCTGCCGCTCAGCCTGCCCGCGGCCCTGGTCGAACAACGGCCCGACGTACGCTCGGCGCAGGCCCAGCTCCGCGTGGCGAGCGCCAACATCGGCGTGGCGATCTCCAACCAGATGCCGCAGTTCAACCTCACCGGCACATACGGCCCGAACGCCGGCGCCGAGATCATCGCATTCCTCGGCCAGATTGTCCCGCCCACCGGCATCGCCTGGAACCTGGCCCTCAGCATCCTCCAGCCGCTGCTCGACGGCGGCACGCTGGAACACAAGAAGCGCGCCGCCCAGGCCACCTTCGATCAGGAAGCCGCCAAGTACCGCAGCACCTTGCTCCAGGCATTCCAGGACGTCGCCAATGCGCTGCGCGCCCTGCAGGCCGACGCCGACGCCCTGCGCGCGGCGGCCGCCGCGGAGCGCGCCGCCGCCGCCAGCCTCGCTCTCGCACAGCAGCAGTACCGGCTGGGCGCCGTCGTCTATTCGGAACTGCTCAACAGCGAGAAGGCCTACCGAACGGCGGTGCTCAACCGCGTCATCGCGCAGGCGGCGCGCTACAGCGACACCGCAGCGCTGTTCCAGGCGCTGGGCGGAGGCTGGTGGAACCGCACCGACATCGATCCGAAGTCGGAGGGCAAGCCGGCCGTCTTCTGGTTGCCGCCGGTGCAGGACATCAGGCTGCCGGCGGCCGGCCGCTAGGACCTGGGGAAACGGAGCGAAAGCAGAAGCGATGATCAAGCGAATGTTCTGGATGATGGCCATCGTCGGCGCGGCGGCGGGCGCTCTCTACGGCCTGAAAGCCTACGTGGCGCGACAGGGCGCCGCCTTTGTCTTGGCGGCAGGCGTGCCGGCCCAGACGGTGTCGGCGGCAAAGGCGCGGATCGATACCTGGCAGCCCAGGCTCGAGGCGGTGGGCAGCCTGCGGGCGGTCAACGGCACCGACCTGTCGCTCGAACTGGCCGGGATCGTTCAGGAAATCGGCTTCCATTCGGGCGATCGCGTGCAGGCGGGGCAAGTTCTGCTGAGGCTCTGGGCCGACGACGACATCGCCAAGCTGCGGTCGCTGGAGGCCAACGCCCAGCTTGCCCAGCTCAACTACGATCGCAGCGTCCGGCAGTTAAAGGCCCAGACGATAAGCCAGGCGACCCTGGACAGCGATGCGGCTACGCTCAAGAGCAATGCCGCCCAGGCCGACCAACAGCGGGCCCTGATCGAAAAGAAGCACCTCCGGGCGCCGTTTTCCGGCCGCCTCGGCATCCGCCAGGTCGACCTCGGCCAGTACCTCGCTCCCGGTACGACCGTGGCGACCTTGCAGTCGGTCGACCCGATCTTCGTGGACTTTCCCCTGCCCCAGCAGGCCATCGTCCAGATCGCGGCCGGCCAGCCGGTGCGGGCGCGCATCGACGCCTGGCAAGGCCGCGTCTTCCCCGGCCGCATCACCGCGATCAGCCCCAAGGTGGATTCGTCGAGCCGCACGTTCCAGGTGCGCGCCGCCCTCGACAATCCCGGCGGCCTACTGCTGCCCGGCATGTTCGCGGCGGTCGAGATCGACGCCGGCGCGCCGCAGCGTCTGGTGACCCTGCCGCAGACGGCAATAACCTACAATTCCTACGGCAGCACCGTCTTCGTGGTCGACGAGAAGGGCCGCGATTCGAAGGATCGGCCACGCCTCGTGGCGCGCCAGGTCTTCGTGACGACCGGCCCTACGCGCGGCGATCAGGTCGCCATCCTGAAGGGGGTCGAAGAGGGCGACACGGTCGTGACGGCGGGACAGATGAAGCTCTTCGAGGGCACCTCCGTCGCGATCGACGATTCGGTCAGGCCGTTGGACGATCCCGATCCCAGGCCTCAAGAGCGCTGAGAGCCGCAGCCCATGAAGTTCACCGACATCTTCGTGCGTCGTCCGGTGCTGGCGACGGTCATCAGCCTGGCGATCCTGGTGCTCGGCCTGCGCGCGGCGGGTTCGCTGCCGGTGCAGCAGTATCCAAGCACCGAGAACGCTGTCGTCACCGTGACGACCGCGTATTTCGGCGCCGACCCGCAGACCATCTCCGGCTTCATCACCACTCCGCTCGAGACGGCAATCGCCCAGGTGAACGGCATCGACTACATGACGTCGTCGAGCAGCAGCGGGCTCAGCACCATCACCATCAACCTGCGGCTCAACTGGGATGCCGACAAGGCGCTCACCGAGATCGACACCAAGGTCAACTCCGTCCGCAACCAGCTCCCGCCCGACGCGCAGCAGCCGGTGCTCAACGTCGCGGTCGGCCAGACGATAGATGCGATGTACATCGGCTTCGACAGCGCGGTGCTCGCGCCCAACCAGATCACCGACTATCTCGTGCGCGTCGTGCGCCCCCAGCTCCAGGCGGTTCCGGGCGTCCAGACCGCCGAGCTGCTCGGCGCCAAGAACTTCGCCCTGCGTGCCTGGCTCGATCCGAGCAAGCTTTCCGCCTACGGCCTCACGGCGACCGATGTCGCACAGGCACTCTCGGCCAACGACTACATTGCCGGCCTCGGCAAAACCAAGGGCCAGATGGTGCAGGTCACACTCAACGCCTCGACCAACCTGCATTCGGTGGCGGAATTCCGCAACCTGGTCGTAAAGCAGGTCAACGGTGCGGTCGTGCGCCTGCAGGACGTGGCCACCGTGGTACTCGGCGCCGACGACTATGAATCGCAGGCGAGCCTCGACGGGCGCACGGCAGTATATGTCGGCATCCAGGTCGCGCCCAACGCCAACCTGCTCGGCGTCGCCAAGGGCGTTCGCGCGATCTTCCCGGGCATCGCCGCCCGCCTGCCGCACGGTCTTACCACCAACATCGTCTACGACTCGACGGAGTTCGTCGAAAGCTCGATCGAGGAAGTCGCCTACACTCTCATCGAAGCACTTGCCATCGTGACGCTGGTCGTCTTCGTCTTCCTGGGCTCGCTGCGCTCCACCCTCGTGCCGGTCGTCGCCATTCCACTGTCGCTCATCGGAGCGTTCGCCATGATGGTGGTCCTGGGTTTCTCCATCAACCTGCTGACACTGCTCGCGCTGGTTCTCGCCATCGGGCTGGTGGTCGACGACGCGATCATCGTAGTCGAAAACGTCAACCGCCACCTGGCAGAAGGCGCCGGCCTGCTGCCTGCCACCCTGCAGGCGGCCCGCGAACTCGGCGGCCCGATCGTCGCCATGACCGTGGTGCTGATCGCCGTGTATGTCCCGATCGGCATGCAGAGCGGGCTCACCGGCGCCCTGTTCACCGAGTTCGCCTTCACCCTGGCAGGCGCCGTCACCATCTCGGGCATTGTCGCCCTGACGCTCTCTCCGATGCTCTGTTCGCGCCTCCTGCGCTCGCCCGGCGAAACGGCGGGCGGCTGGGAAGGGCGCTTCGCCGCGACAGTCGACCATGTCTTCGAGGCGCTGCGCCGGCGCTATGCCGGCCTGCTCCGCGCCAGCCTCGACAGCCTCCCCGTCATTTCTACTTTTGCCGCGATCGTGCTCGCCAGCATCTACTTCCTCTATGCCGGCATCCGCAGCGAACTGGCGCCGGCAGAAGACCAGGGCGTGCTGCTGGCGATGAGCACGGCCGCTCCCAACGCCAGCCTGCAGCAGCGACTGCTCTACTCCGGGCAGGTGTACGACATCCTCGCCCGCCAGCCAGGTGCCGAGCACATCTTCCAGTTCGAGATGCCCGGCTCGTCGATCGCGGGCCTGGTGCTGATGCCGTGGGAGAAGCGCTCGACGACGGCCATGCAGCTGCTGCCCGGGCTGCAGCGCCAGCTCTCAGGTATCGCCGGCACGCGGGTCGTCGCCTTCAATCCGCCGCCGCTGCCCGGCAGCAGCGGCCTGCCCGTCCAGTTTGTCGTCAAGACGACGGACGGTTTCGAGGCGCTCGACCGTGCCATTCGCGCTTTCCTGATGGAAGCCAATCGCAGCGGCCTTTTCCTCTATCTCGACACCGACCTGAAGATCGATCAGCCGATGTCGACCGTGGTCATCGACCGCGACAAGGCGGCCCTGCTCGGCCTGCAGATGAGTGACATCGGCGCCGCCATGGCTTCCATGCTGGGCGGCGGCTACGTTAACTACTTCGATCTCGATGGCCGTTCCTACCGGGTGATCCCGCAGGTCGAGCAGCCTTCGCGCCTGAACGCCGACCAGGTCCTCGGCTACTACATCCGCGCCGCCAACGGGACGATGGTGCCCCTGTCGACAGTCGCCACGATCAGCACGAGGACCATTCCCCGCTCGATCAACCATTTCCAGCAGCTCAACAGCGCCACCATCCAGGGTGTCGCCGCCCCCGGCGTGTCGCAGGAGGAGGCGCTCGCCTACCTGAAGGATCTGGCCAACCGGACCCTGCCGCGCGCCTACGCGACCGACCACGCCGGGCAGTCGCGCCAGTATGTGCAGGAATCCGGCGGCTTCCTCGTCATCTTCGGCTTCGCCTTCATCATGGTCTACCTGGCGCTTGCGGGGCTGTTCGAGAGCTTCCGCGACCCACTGATCATCCTGCTTTCGGTGCCGATGTCGATCGCCGGCGCCTTGTTCACGCTGGCGCTGCTGGGAACGCTGGGCGTACCCGGTGCCAGCCTGAACATCTACACCGAGGTCGGCCTCGTCACCCTGATGGGGCTGATCAGCAAGCACGGGATCCTGATCGTCGAGGTCGCCAACGAGCAGCAGAGGGCGGGCAAGTCGCGACGCGAGGCGGTCGAGGCGGCGGCCACCATCCGCCTGAGGCCGATCCTCATGACGACGGCTGCCATGGTGCTGGGCGTCCTGCCACTGCTTTTCGCTGGCGGCGCCGGCGCCGTCTCCCGATTCAGCATGGGCCTGGTGATCGCCAGCGGAATGTCGATCGGCACGCTGTTCACCCTGTTCGTCGTGCCGGCCTTCTACACGATGCTCGCCACCGACCATTCGGGCGCCGCCGACGCCGGCCGCTCCCCTGCATCGCCCGGCACCTGATGAGGCCATACATGCAGGGATGTAAACGACACCATTCGACCGAGGAAAGGCTGGAGCATGCCACTTGAAAGCGACTTCGATGACTATTGCCGGCGCTACCTGGAGCAGTGGGAGAAGCGCGCGACGGTGAGGCACCTGCCGCGCACGCGCCTGTCGGCGGAAGCTGCCCGGCACGAGCTGTTCCCGGCCGCGTTGCAGCCAATCCTCAAACACGCCGAGGTCGTGGCGCGCGGTCCCGAAGCGCGGCACCGGCTGCTCGCCCGGGCCACCGGCACCTTCATGCTTCACGTGGCGATCCTCGAGGTCGATGTCATCACCGATCTGTGCATCAGGCTGGTCACCAAGGGCGCGGACGCCCCCGTGCCCGAGTCGGCGCTTCAGGTTGCGCTGACAGTCAGCACCGACGAGGCCTATCATGCCTACGTCGCCCGCGAGTTCCTGGGCGACCTCGAAAAGCATACGGGTGTTGTGCCGGGGCCGGCCGGCGACAGCGACATGCCGCTGATCGGCGGCCTGGCCGCAGTGCGGCGGCGCGCACCGCCGGAACTGGCCCGTGCCGCCGACACGATGGTCCTCTGCTTTGCCGAGAATTTCGTGACCGAGGAACTTTTCGGCCTATCGAAGGAAACCGATCCGGAAGGGCCGTTCCACATCATCGTGCGCGAGCACATGATGGACGAGGGCCGGCACCAGATCTACTTCCAGAAGCTGTTCCGGCATGTCTGGGACGGTCTCGACGAGGCGCGGCGCACGGCCCTGGGCCGGCTCGTGCCGCACTATCTCGACAGTCTCCTGACGGCCGGCGGCTACGAGGCCTCGCAGGCCGACCTGCTGAGGTATATCGGCTTCGACGGCGAGACGGCAACGCGGATCGCCCGTGAAGCGATCGCCGCCGTCTACGGAACCGAACGACCGGCCAAGAGCACGATGAAGTTCATGCGCAACGCGCTCCACCTCGTGGAGGTTTCGGGCATCCTCGAACACCCACCGACCCGGCAGACGCTCGTCGAGAGCGGGTGGGTCGATGCCTGATCGGTGAGAGCATGCGCCGCGGACGGCCCCGGGAACCTCCTGAGCACACACGGTCGCACTCATACCAAGCGACAGAACTCATGACAATTCAGCCCATCTGTAAGCGCCGGAGACAAACTCCCTCACTGAAGTGACCAGAATATCTGGTTGCGCCGGAGCAAAAATGCACCGGCAGTTAGCCCTTTGCACGGCGTGCAGAGGGCGGGGGGATGAAGGGCGTGGAGTTATATGGACGGGTCCGCCATTCGGTGCGGATTGAGGGTCTGAGCCGTCGCGAGGCGGCGCGGCGGTTCGGGCTCGACCCGCGGACGGTGGCCAAGATGCTGGTGTTCTCGGTGCCGCCGGGGTACCGGCGTAGCTCGTATGGCCAAAAAACTGATCCGACCGACGCACCATCACGCCGCCTCACGATGATAGTAGCGCAGAAGCCCGCCCAACCGCTCGCGGCAGCGCACGGGTCCCTCGCGGTGCTGATTCGTCGCCCGAGGGAACAGCAGGACGTTGCCCTTCCCTTGGTGATTCCGCTCGGTGTGGAAATGGTCAACATAGTTGCTCAGCGCCCGCCGCAAGGAGCGCTCGCCGAAGAGGATCACCTTGGACAAGCATTCCTCCTTTACCGACCTGACCCAGCGCTCCGCATGGGCATTCAGGTTCGGGCTGCGCGCAGGCAGCGCGAGCGGTTCGACCTGACCGGACACAAGGATGGCTCGGAACGATCGTGTGAACTTGGTGTCGCGATCATGCAGGAGATAGCGACAATCCCGCAGCGCGCCACAATCGTCCATGGTCGCGTTCCGGGCGATTTGCTTCATCCACCGCTCATCCGGGTGAACCGTGATCCCGGCGATGTCCACTCGGCGGCTCTCGAGATGGATGAAAAACAGCACGTAGTAGGTCACAAGACCGCGCAGCGTCAGCACTTCTGCGGTAAAGAAGTCGGTGCCCGCCAACAGCGCCACGTGAGTCCGGACGAAGGCCGCCCATGTGCTGGTGCGCTTGCGCTCCGGCGCTGGCGGCAGGCCGTGGCGGCGCAAAACATTGCCAACCGTTTGATCGGAAATCTCGTACCCCAGATTGGTCAGCGCCCCCGCGATCCGGTCATAGCCCCAGTCCCGGTTCTCGCTGGCCATGCGAATGATCAGCTCCTCGACCTCCCGCTCGATCCGGGGCCTGCCCGGATATCGCCGGGCCTTCGAGCCATCGAATTTGCGGGCGACGAGCTTGCGATACCAGCCAAGGATGGTGTCCGGCCGGGCGACCGTGGCGATGTCGGCCAGAACCTTGCGGCCCAGACGATGACCGATCTCGCCGAGCGCGCCCCGCTCCGCGTCCGAGAGCTTCGGCCGGCCTTTCAGCTGCGCCTTGAGGATGCGGTTCTCGGCAGCCAGATATTCGTTCCGCCCCAGCAGCTCCTGGTCCACCGTCCCCGTCACGTAGGCCAGGATACGCGCCCAATCCATAAACGCCCCCCTGCCCTACCCAGACTTGGCGACGGCATCGTAAACCGTCCGCAAAATCGTACCGGACCATCTCCGGCACCGCTATGCTTACCCCGCTTGGGCGCTGGGCTTCCGGTCGTTCGAGTTTTTTGACCAAACGGGCTAGGCTCGGGTGTCGGCAACAACCGGCAACTACCGGCCCAGGTGAAGGAATCAGTTATGAACATCAATCGACGTTATTTGGCTCTCGCCTGCGCGGGCGCACTGGCGGTGCTTGGAGCAGGATCGGCGCACGACGCGCTGGCGCAGGCTGGTGACGAGGCAGCCGTCGCTGCTGCGGTTGAAAGCTTCCGGACGGCCATGCTCAAGACCGACAAGGCGAAGTTCGACGCGCTATGCGCAGAGCAGATGAGCTACGGCCACTCCGCCGGGCGTCTTGAGACCAAGGCGGAATTCATCGCCGCCTCGACTAGCGGCAAGACCACGTGGAACTTCATCACCCTGTCGGACGCCACAGTGAAGGTCGTCGGCGATAATGCCATCGCACGCCACATCCTCACGGGCGAAACGCTGAACGATGGCAAGACGACGGCCATCAAAATTGGCATCCTGATGGTCTGGCAGAAGCAGGGCGCTGACTGGAAACTGCTTGCGCGCCAAGCCTACCGCATCTAGATGCGGCAGCCCCATGTAGCGGGCGAGCGGCTGTTCGTCGATTGCGCCGGGACGACGCTGGAAATGATCGACGGGGGGCGCGGCGAGGTGCTGACCGCGCAGCTGTTCGTCGCCACGCTCATCGCCGTGAGGAGTTCGACGTGAACCCGTACGACTACATCCTCTGGGCCCCCGACTGGGCATGGGGCATGCCGCTGATTGCGCTCAACGTCG
>CAMARK010000088.1 GCA_945860205.1 Reyranella massiliensis 521
TCAGGGGCCGCAGTGTGTGTCTCATGACCCCTCCGCCCCCTAGCGGGGGCACCTCCCCCGATGACGGGGGAGGAGTCTGATTCTTCTCCGCCCCCATCTTACGGGTCGCGGCTATGGCCGTATCGGCCACAGCCGCCAAGTGCCCCGTCTTACGGGGCGAAGGGGGTCAAATCTTAAAGTTGCAAATTCAGCAAGAATATGCTAGAAAACCTGTCATGGTCGCGGAACGTCCGTCCGCCTCCCAGCCCGCCGATTTCGGCGGGTTTTTTCATGTCCAACGGAGATCCAACCATGCCCCGTCCGAAACGGCGGCGCCCCCGCACGTCCGCGCCCGCGCCCGACCTCACCCTCAAAAAACTCAACACCTTCCTGCTCCATCTCGGCCGCACCGGCTCGGTCACCTTCGCCGCCGCCCGCGCCAGCCTGCCGCGTCGCGCGCTCTACAAGCACCGGGCGGCCGACGAGGCCTTCGCCGGCTACTGGGACGAGGCGCTCAATCTCGGCGTCGAGCGCCTGCAGGACGATGCCATGCGCCGCGCCCTGGAAGGCACCGCCCGCGCGGTGTTCCGCAACGGCAAGCAGGTGGGCTCGGTGCAGCAGTTCGACAACCGCCTGCTGCAGTTCCTGCTCAAGGCCCACCGGCCCGAGACCTATGGCGAGCGTGGCAAATCGGGCCCGTCGCCGCTCCCCTTCGATCTCGCCAAGCGCCTCGCGGCCGCCGCGCCGCGCGCAGACGCCCACGATGCCGCCAAGGAAAAGCGCGATGCCGACCGCAAGAAGCAAGGAAGCTAACGTCCAGCGCCAGCGCCTGATCCGCCTCGAACGCTACCGCCGGGACCCGCTGGGTTTCGTCATCTGGGCCTTCCCCTGGGGCGAGCCCGGGCCGCTGAAGGACCACACAGGCCCCGAGCCCTGGCAGGTCGAGGTGCTGCGCGAGATCGGCGACCGGCTGGAGGCCGGTGACGGCCCCGTCCGCATCGCCGTCGCCTCGGGCCACGGCGTCGGCAAGTCGGCGCTGGTCGCCTGGCTGATCCTGTGGGCCGCCGCCACCGTGCCTTCTACGCGCGGCGTCGTGACGGCCAACACCGAGACCCAGCTCAAAACCAAGACCTGGACCGAACTCGCCAAGTGGCAGGGCCTCGTCGCCACAAACGATTTCTGCGACTTGGGCGCCAGCTCCTTGGCCTCGAAGCTCCCGGTGCCGGAAGGCGCCGGCCGCATCGACATGGTGCCATGGGCCGCGCACAACCCCGAGGCCTTCGCCGGTCTTCATAACAAGGGCAGCCGCGTGCTCCTCGTGTTCGACGAGGCCTCGGCCATCGCCGAGCCGATCTGGGAAACAGCCGAAGGCGCGCTGACCGACGCCGGCACCGAGATCGTCTGGGTGGCCTTCGGCAACCCGACGCGCACCTCCGGTCGCTTCCACGCCTGCTTCGGCCGTTTCCGCGACCGCTGGCACTGCCAGCAGGTGGATTCGCGGCATGTCTCGCTCACCGACAAGACGCAGCTCGACCAGTGGGTGAGGGACTATGGCGACGATTCCGACTTCGTGCGCGTCCGCGTGCGCGGTCTCTTTCCCCGCGCCGGCACCATGCAGCTCATCGACGGCGAGAGCGTCGACGATGCCATGCGCCGCGTTCCCGAACGCGACGACCGCGCGCCCCTCGTGATGGGCGTCGACGTCGCCCGCTTCGGCGATGATCGGAGCGTGATCCTCCTGCGCCGCGGCCGCGACGCGCGCTCGATGCCGATCGAGAAGCACCGCGGCCTCGACCTGATGGCCTTGGCCGGCCGCGTGGCCGAGATCGCCTTCGGCCGCGACCTCGCCGCGATCTTCGTTGACGAGACCGGCCTCGGCGCCGGCGTGGTCGATCGCCTGCGCCAGCTCGGCGTGCGCCACGTGCAGGGCGTCAATTTCGGCAGCGCCTCCGCCACCTGGGACAGCGACGGCGCCAAGCCGCGCTACGCCAACAAGCGCGCCGAGATGTGGGGCAACCTCAGGGACTGGCTGAAGGGCGGCGGCGCGCTGCCCGACGATCCCGAACTGCGCGCCGACCTTACCGGCGTCGAATACGGCTACACCGCCACCGGCGAGATCCAGCTCGAGAAGAAAGAGGACATGAAGAAGCGCGGCCTCGCCTCACCCGACATCGGCGACGCGCTGGCGCTCACCTTTGCGCATCCGGTGCGGGCGGACTGGCTGTGGGATGCACCGCCCAAGGTGCGGATTCTGGACGAGGATCATGAGTACGACATGTTTCATGATCTTTGAGGGTGGGGCGGTGCCAGGGAAGCAATGTCTAACGCTCAATTCCTACCCTCGGGGCCACCATCCGCCTTAGAACCTTTAGCCGAGGTTGACGGTACACTCCCTTGAGGAGATGGGGCGCCACCGCGGGTCCTGACCCGTGGATCACAAGAAACCGCAGTGCTCGCCGACGGCCGTTCGGCTTGCGGCGCTGACGGACGTGCCGGATCAACGTGCACGCATTTGTCTTTCTTCAACGGCCGCCCGCGGCTCCTGAGTCGCGGCCTCGCCTGACGGGGCGGGAAGAACTTTCGGGTTGCCTCAGGGCGGAGGTTACTCCGCCCGACTTCGAGACGGCCGTGGAGTTTACCCCGAGGTATTCGAGGGGCGGCCCCCTCAGGGTGAGGTTGGTCTTGAACCGCTTGAGCGCCACTGGAGTGGCGCGCTCCGCTGAAAGGAGAAGAGTTCGCCGTTCGGGCACTCGTGTGGGCCCAACTTCGGGCCCAACACACGCGTCGTTCAAGTGGGCCCGGTGATGCGTCGGAAAGGTTGGATTTGCTGGGGTTTCGGCACCTAAAAGGCCGAAAAACCTACACGCGATTTGGGCCAAAATTCGAAAGTTGGGCCCGGACTAAAAGGTCAGGCCGGCGGGGCGAGCCGCGTCGCCTGGCTCGCGGCAAGCTGCCAGCCGCTGGCGGCGGTGACGTAAACGCAGACCCAGCGGAAGTCGTAAGGCTTCTGTTCCTTCACGTTCAGGATCGGGCTCTTGCCGGTCAGGATCACGGTCGGGCCGGCGAAGACACGGAACACGAGTTCGCTGGCGGGTGCCGCCTCGATCAGCGGCTCGCCCGCCATCGCCGCCACGAGGCGCGCGTCCTTGTTGTCGAATTTCCCCGAGCCATGGGTGTGGCTGAAATTGTCGGCATAGGAGGCACGGAGCGTGGCGAAATCTTTTGTTTCGACCGCCTTGGCGAGCTTGGCGCGGAAGGCCGTCACCTCGTCGATCATGCGCTGGGCCTCGGCCCCCGTCGGCGCCTGGTTGGGGTGGGCGAGGGCAGGAAAGGCGGGCAACAGGGCTGCGGTTGCGAGGAGCGAACGTCTGAGCACGGGGTGGGCCTTTCCTGTCGTCCTGAGCGTAAGCGAAGGACCTTGCGCTTGCCAGCTTGAGATCCTTCGCCCGCCAAAGGAGCGGCGCACGGTCATTCTTCGACACGCGGGTGTCGGAAAACGGCCGGCGAAAAGCCTTGTCGATCAATGCCTTGAATTTTCCGACAGGATTTTCCCGACGCCGGGGCGTCGGGAAATGTCATGGAGCCGGACGGAGTTCAGTGAAGCGGCTAGGCGTCCCTACCGCTTACGCCAGCTTCGGCGAAGGTCGCCATGCCGTTGTGGCAGGCGGCGGCGGCTTTCAGGATCGGCACGGCCAGCGCCGCGCCCGAGGCCTCGCCCAGGCGCATGTCGAGGTCGAGCAGCGGGCGCTGGTTGATCGCCTTCAGCAGCCGCGTGTGGCCGGGCTCGGCCGAGCGGTGGGCGACCAGGCAGTGGTCGAGCGCGCGGCGGTCCATGGCATAGAGCACTGATGCGGCGGCCGTGCTGGCGTAGCCGTCGAGCAGCACCGGGATGCGGCCCATGCGGGCAGCGGCGATGGCGCCGGCCAGTGCCGCCAGCTCCTCGCCGCCGACGGCGGCCAGCAGCGCCAGCGGATCCCCGGCGGCGATCGTGTCCTTGTGGTGGGCCAGGGCCTCGTCAATGACGGCGATCTTGTTGGCGAGCGCTTTGCCTTTGACGCCGGTGCCGGGGCCGGCCCAGTCGGCGCCGGTGCCGCCAAAGAGCGCGGCGCACAGCGTGGCGGCGGTGGTGGTGTTGGCGATGCCCATCTCGCCCAGGCACAGCACGTCGATGCCGGGCTCCGCCGCCATCATGCCGTAGGCCATGGCGTTGGCGGTGCGGGCCTCGTTCATGGCCGGGCCCTGGGTGAAGTCGGCGGTGGGGTGGTCGAGGTCGAGTTCGTAGATGCGGAGGTCGGCGTCGATGGCGGCGGCGAGCTGGTTGATGGCCGCACCCCCATTGAGGAAGTTCTTCACCATCTGCTGCGTGACTTCGGGCGGATAGGCCGAGACGCCGCGCTGGGCGATGCCGTGGGTGCCGGCAAAGACCGCGATCCGGGGCCGTTCCACGCGGGGCTGGGCGCGGCCCTGCCAGGCGGCCAGCCAGGCCGCGATCTCCTCCAGCCGGCCGAGCGAGCCCGGCGGCTTGGTGAGCTCGACCTGGCGGCGGATCACCTCGGTTTGGGCCGCCAGATCCGGTCCCGGCAATTCGCGCAGGATGCGGCGCATTTCGTCGAAAGTGGAGGTAGGGGCATTCATGATGGGGGCGGACCATCCTATATTCACCGGATCATGACCAGTCCCCCCAATGACTAGCCCTAACGAATACCAAGCACCCCAGGGCCCACCCTCGTCGTTCGATGAATGGCTGCAGGCGTTCAAGGAACAGGCCTCGTTCTTCACCGGGCTGAAGCTCGATGTCGGCATTCCGCGCTGGCAATTGGCCGACGTGCTGCCGGTGCTGCCCTTCATCGGCGCCGCTGTCGGACTGGCTTCAGGTCTTGTCTTCGCGGTCGTTCAAAGTGTCTCGGGACAGGACTGGCTCGCCGCCGTTCTCGCCGTCGGCGCCGCCGTGCTGATCACCCGCGCGCTGCATGAAGATGGCTTGGCCGATACCGCCGACGGATTGGGCCCGCACGGGGTCGCGCCCGAGCGGCGGCTGGAAATCATGCGCGATAGTCGCAATGGCACCTTCGGCGTGCTGGCGATCGCGTTCTCGGTGCTGATCAAGGTCGCCTGCTTGGCGCAGTTCGGCAGTGCCACGGGGCTGGTCGTGCTGATCGCGGCCCATGCGCTGTCGCGCGCCGTGATCGCCTATCCGCTGCTCGCCTTCTCTCCTGTCCAGGACGATGGGCTGGGCGTGCGGGTGGGCAAGCCCAGCGACAACGATGTCTGGCTCACGATCGGCATCGGTGTGGCTCTGGCCTTCCTGCTGTTGCTCGGCAAGGGCTTCTTCGTGGCCCTCCTGGCGCCGGTCCTGACGGTCGCGGCGGCCTGGGCCGCCTCGCACTGGATCGCCAAGCGGCTGGGCGGCTACACCGGCGACACGCTGGGCGCCGTGCAGCAGACGGCGGAGATCGCCTTTCTCGTGGTGGCGGCGCTCTTCATCGGCGGCTAAAAGCTCTGCATGGCAACAGGAGCAAAGGTTACGGGTGCCATCACCCGTTGGTGGTGGGTGCGGCACGCGCCGGTCCCCAATCCCGAGCGGCGCTGCTACGGCCAGTCCGACATGGACTGCGACGTCAGCAACGAGGCTCTCTTCAAGCACCAGGCAGCACTGCTGCCCAAGGGCGCGGTCTGGTATTCGTCCAACCTTTTACGCGCACGGAAGACTGCCGAGCACTTGGGCAAGGCCGGCGCCGAGATGAGTCCCCTGCAGATCGATGCCGCTCTCGCCGAGCAGCATTTCGGGTCGTGGCAGGGCCTCACCTACACCGAGATCGCCGAGGATCACGGCAGCAATCACCTGTTCTGGCTGGGACCGCCGGAGTTCCGGCCGCCCGGCGGCGAGAGCTTCATAGATCTCCGCGAGCGCACGACCAGGAGCATCGACCAGATCACCGCGGCCAATCGCGGCCGCGACATCGTGGCGACGGCGCATGGCGGCACGATCCGCGCGGCGCTCAGCCACGCCTTCGACATGCATCCCGAGGCGGCGGTGCGGTTCGAGATCGACAATGTCTCGATCACGCTCATCGAACATTTCGAGCAGGCCGATCCGGCGCATGCCTGGCGCGTGGCCTTCACCAACTACATGCCGCGCGAACTGGTGATCGCGCACGGCGGTGGCCCGGCGTGAAGCCCTCCGTCGAAAAAACCCCCGCCGAGCTCTCAGCCGAGCAGGCGGCCTACTGGAACGGCGCGGGCGGCAAGGGCTGGCTGGCCTCTTACGATCGCATCGAGCGCAGCATCGGCGATTTCGGCCAGGCAGTCCTCGCGGCCGCCGATCCCCAACCGGGCGAGAAGGTGATCGATGTCGGCTGTGGCCTGGGCGGCACGACGCGCTCGCTGGCCGACGCCGTCGGCCTTGGCGGCCACGTGCTGGGTGTCGACATTTCCGAGGAACTGGTTGCGTCGGCGCGCGCACACCGCGTGCCCAACGCGACCTTCGTGGTCGGCAATGCCGCGACCCATCCGTTCGAGGCCGCGTCCTACGATCTCGTCTTCTCGCGCTTCGGCGTCATGTTCTTCGGTGAGCCGGTGGCCGCCTTCAGGAATTTCCAGCAGGCAATGAAACCTGATGGTCGCCTGGTGTTCTTGTGCTGGCGCAAGCCGGACGAAAATCCCTGGGGTCTCGTGCCCGTGCGCGCCGCAGCACCGTTCCTGCCGCCGCTGCCGCGTCCCGGCCCGGAAGATCCCGGCCAGTTCGCCTTCGGTGACCGTGCGCGCGTGGAGCGCATCCTGAAGGGCGCGGGTTTTAGCGCGCTGTCGTTCAAGCCGCTCGATCAGCTGGTGTTCATGGGCCAGACCATCGCCGACATCCTGGAGAATGGCGGCCGCTTCGGCCCGCTGGCCCGCGCCTTCGCCGAGGCCACGCCCGAGCAGGTCGCGAAGGCCAAGGCCGCCATCGCCGAGACCCTGAAGCCGCATGAGACCGCGGAGGGCGTGCGCCTGCCCGGCGCCTGCTGGCTGGTGACTGCAAAAGCAAGCGCGGGCTGATGGAGCACCTCCCGACCTACGCGCTGCCGCCGGTCAGCCTCGTGCTGGGCGGCGCCCGCTCGGGCAAGAGCACCCACGCGGAAAAACTCGTGGCCGGCACCTTGTTCGGCGCCTCGCCACAGCCCGCGGTCTATATCGCCACGGCTGAGGCCGGCGACGTCGAGATGGCGACCCGCATCATGGCGCACCGCGCCCGCCGCGGCGGCGGCTGGACCACGATCGAGGAGCCGCTGAAGCTCGCCGCAGCCCTCGAAGCGGCGGCGGCGCATGGCCAGCCGATCCTCGTCGATTGCCTCACGCTCTGGCTGTCCAACCTCATGCATGCCGGCGCCGACGTCGACGAGGCGACCGACGAGGCACTGCGGACACTAAATGATCACAGGATGCCGGTGGTGTTCGTCAGCAACGAACTTGGCCTAGGTCTGGTCCCCGAGACCCCCCTGGGCCGCTCGTTCCGCGATGCCATGGGGCGGATGAACATGCGGGTGGCCGAACGGGCCGACCGGGTGATTTTCATGGCCGCCGGACTTCCTTTGTTGATGAAGGACCGCCCCGCCCCCCGAGTTTGAGGGGCCGCAATTCTGCCGCGAACCGTGGTATTATTGAAAGCGTTGTGGCCACAGAAGCGCTTCCCCGGCGTCGGCCGCCAGCCAAGGAGCAGAAAATGAAGCTCGATCGCCGAACCGTTCTTGCGCGTGCCGCCGCCGCGTTCGCCGCCCCTATGATCATCACCCAGCCGGCCCGTGCCGACGCCAAGCGCCAGTCTCTGGTCGATGGTTGTCTGGCCTCTGCCACCAAGGTCCTGAGCGGCAAGGACTTCCCCGACGCCGTCAGGCTCATGTCCAGCGCCAGAGGCGTGCTGATCATTCCCGAACTCGTCCAGGGCGGCTTCATCCTGGGCGCGGCCGGCGGGCGCGGCGTCCTGGTCGCGCGCACCAAGCCCCAGGACTGGAGCTATCCGGTGTTCTACGGCATGGGCTCCGGCAGCATCGGCCTGCAGATCGGCGGCAAGGTCTCGGAGATCGTGTTCATCATCCGGACCGAGAAGGGCCTGCAGGCGATCCTCGATCACAAGTTCAAGTTCGGCGCCGAGGCCGGCGTCACCATGGTGGCGGTGGGCATCGGCCTCGAGGGCGCCTCGACGGCGGCAGGTGGCGCCGACATCGTGGCCTTCTCAAATTCCGCCGGTCTCTTTGCGGGCGCCTCGATCGAGGGCTCGTACCTCGACGCCGACAGCGACTGGAATGCGCTCTATTACGGCCAGGGCGCCACGGCCAAGGCGATCGCGCTCGATCGCAAGTTCACCAATCCCGGCGCCGAGCCGCTCCGGAAATTCCTCGCCAAATGGTAGTTGGCTAGCTAGGTCGCGGCTTCACGTCAGCGGGCAGCCCTTCGAGGAACCGCAGGCTGATGCCGATGCTGCTGAGCGGATCGGCCGAGTCGTCCTGCTCGACGAACAGATGCTTCGTGCCGATCGCCAGCGCCGTGCGAACGATCTGCTCCATGGCGAGCATGCCGGCGCCCAGCTCGACGGTCGCGCCGCCCTGCCCAAGGTCCTTCAGGTGCAGGAGCGCGATCCTTGCGGCGTTGTCCCTTAGGCAGCGGACGGGGTCCAGTCCGCCCCTGGCGACCCAATAGACATCGAGCTCGAGCTTGACGTCTTCGGGGTCGGTTTCCCGCAGCAGCAGATCGAACGGGGTGGCGCCGTCCGCGAAGGGCACGAACTCGTAGTCGTGGTTGTGATAGGCGAGCGCGAGGCCGTGACTGCGGACAGCCCGGCCGGCCCCGGCCAGCGTGCGGCAGACCCGCTTCCAGTCGTCGGCTGTGCGGCGCTCCTCGGCGTCGACCGACGGGCAAACGACGAAGCTCGCGCCCAAGCTGCGGGCCTCTCGAACGATCCCGTCGAGGTCGCCGCGCAGGCTGTCGTAGCCGACGTGGATCGACGGCATGGCGAGCCCGTGGCGCTTCAGCCTTTCCTGGAAGGCGGTGGCCGTCATGCCGGCCAGGCCGGCGAGCTCGACCTCGCGATAGCCGGTGTCCGCGACGCGTCGCAGCGTGCCTTCAGGGTCGGCCGCGAGAGCGTCCCTGACGGTGAAGAGTTGCAATCCGGGAAGCCACGAGCGCGGCTGCGCGAAGGTTGCGTGCGACAAGCTGAGCCCTGCCAGTAACGGCAGGAGGGCTCTTCTTGTCGGCTTGCTCAAATTGGCGGCCCTAGGCGACCTTCAAGCCGGCGTCGATCGAGAGCTTGGCCTTGGTCTTGGCCTTGACCTCGTCGACCGTGACGCCGTCGGCGAGTTCGATCAGCGTGACGCCGCCGTCGCCCGTCTTGTCGATGGCGAAGACGCCGAGCTCGGAGATGACCATGTCGACCACGCGGCGGCCGGTGAGCGGCAGGCTGCATTCACTCAGGAGCTTGGAGGCACCATCCTTGGAGACATGCTCCATGGTGACGATGACGCGCCGGACGCCCGCGACGAGATCCATCGCGCCGCCCATGCCCTTCACCATCTTGCCGGGGATCATCCAGTTGGCGAGATCGCCGTTCTCCGCCACTTCCATGGCGCCCAGGATGGAGAGATCGATATGGCCGCCGCGGACCATCGCGAAGCTGTCGGCCGAGCTGAAATACGACGTGCCCTTGAGTTCGGTCACGGTCTGCTTGCCGGCATTGATGATGTCGGCATCGACTTCATTGTCGAGCGGGAAGGGGCCGACGCCCAGCATGCCGTTCTCGCTCTGCAGCGTGATGTCGACATCCTCGGGCACGTAATTCGACACCAGGGTCGGAATGCCGATGCCGAGATTGACGTAGTAGCCGTCCTTCAATTCCTTGGCGGCGCGTGCCGCCATCTGTTCGCGGGTCCAGGCCATCTCTTGGTCTCCTAAGCCTTGCGAATGGTGCGCTGCTCGATCTGCTTGTCGTACGGCGCACCGCAGAGGATGCGATTGACGAAGATGCCCGGCGTGTGGATGTGGTCGGGATCGAGCTGACCCACCGGGACCAGCTCTTCGACTTCGGCGATGCAGATCTTGGCTGCCGTCGCCATCATCGGGTTAAAATTTCGCGCCGCTTTGCGATAGACGAGGTTGCCCGAGGTGTCGCCCTTCCAGGCCTTGATCAATGCCACGTCGCTGACCAGGCCGCGCTCCATGACATATTCCTGGCCGTCGAAAACCTTGGTTTCCTTGCCCTTGGCCACCTCGGTGCCGACACCGGTCTTGGTGTAGAAGGCGGGGATGCCGGCGCCGCCGGCGCGGCAGCGCTCGGCCAGCGTGCCCTGCGGGTTGAACTCGATCTCCAGCTTGCCCTCGAGGTAGAGCTTGGCGAAGGTCTTGTTCTCGCCGACGTAGGACGAGATCATCTTCTTCACTTGGCCGGCCTCGAGCAGCAGGCCGAGGCCCGCGCCGTCGATGCCGGCATTGTTGCTGACGCATGTCAGGTTTTTTACGCCCGCATCACGCATGGCACGAATGAGCTTGTCGGGAATGCCGACCAGGCCGAAGCCGCCGCACATCACCATCATGCCGTCGTGCAGCACGCCGTCGAGTGCCGACTTCGCGTCTTTGTAAACCTTGTTTGCCATACCCTCGTTCCGTGCAAGAGCCGTACCTTCCGCATATGCGGGAGGCGGTCGCGGCCTGTCAATCGCGGGACCTGTCCCGGATCACGATGGCGATGCCCGCGATCACCAAGGCCGTTCCGATGGCCAGCGGCATCGTGATCGTCTCGCCCAGCAGGACGACCGACGAGGCGATGCTGAGCAAGGGCACACCCAGCATGCCCATCGATCCCACGACCGGCGGCAGGGCCCGGCCGACCGATACGGCGGCCCAAGTCGCGATCGGTCCGGCAAAGGCACCGATATAGAGCAGCGACATCCAGAGCTCCTTACTGTCCAGCTCCAGATGGCCCGCGGGTTCGGCGATCAGCGCGAGAGCCCAGAGCAGGACCGTCGCCACGCTCATCTGCCAGGGCAGCGCATCGAGTGGCGCGAGTTTCCAGCGGTGCCGGCGGATATGAACGATGGCGATGGCCCAGGTGAAGCCTGCGAGCAACAGCCAGACATGGCCCCAGATGATGGTCCTGTCGTTCCAGTCGAAACGCAGGGGCTCGACCAGCACGACGATGCCTGCGAGACCGAGCAGGACGCCGGCCACGGCGCGCCAACCGACCTTTTCGCCGACCATCAGAGAGAGCGGCACGACCCAGAGCGTCGCGGTGTAGGCGAGCACGCTTGAGCGGCCGGCGGGCAGGCTCTGCAGGCCGAGATTGGAAAAAGCAAAGAAGCAGGAGAGCTGCAGCGCGCCCACCGACAGGACGATCGGCCAGTCGGCGCGATGCGGCCAGGCCAGACGGCCAAGGCAAGCCAGCAGGATGAAGGCGGTCGTGGCCGAAAGTGTCGCGCGCGCCGCTGCGAACCACAGCGGCGTCGACGCCTCCAGGCCGATCTTGATGATCGGCCAGCTGAGGCCAAACAGGATGATGTTGGCGGCAAGCTGCAGCCACGCGATGCGTGGGATCGGCCTTGTCATCGCGGGCGGGGTAACCCCGCCGTGGAGCGGAGCGAAGGATCTCGCCGAACGATCAGGCAGCGGCCCGTGTTGCTGGCCTTAGGTCCTTCGCTACGCTCAGGACGACACCGGATCACGCTCTCTTCGCTTTCGCCAGCGACAGCGGCTGCGGCAGGCGGGTCAGCATTTCCTTTGGGACGACCTGCCAGAAGCGCTCGACTTCGCGATCCCAGTCGTTCAGCAGGCGGGCGCCGAGCGGCGACTTGGTCTCCGCGACATGCTCCTCAACGAGCTTCCTGAGCTCGCCTTCCCAATGCGGATGGTCGAGGCGCTGCCACGCCACCGTCTCGGGATTGACTTTGAGCTTGAAGGCATCGGCCGGGTCGTAGACGAACGCCATGCCGCCGGTCATGCCGGCGGCGAAGTTGACGCCGACCGGACCCAGGATCACGGCGGTGCCGCCGGTCATGTATTCGCAGCCGTTGCAGCCCAGGCCCTCGACGACGGCATCGGCGCCGGAGTTGCGCACGGCGAAGCGCTCGCCCGCGAGTCCCGAGGCGAACAGCTTGCCGGCCGTCGCGCCATAGAGAACCGTGTTGCCGATGATGGCGTTGTGCTCGGGCACCAGCGGACTCGATATGGTGGGCTTCACCACGATGGTGCCGCCGCTCAGGCCCTTGCCGACATAGTCGTTGGCATCGCCGAACACCTCGAGCTTCATGCCGCGCACGGCGAAGGCGCCAAGCGACTGGCCGGCGGTGCCGCGCAGGCGCACCGTGATGGTGTCGGGCTGCAGGCCGGACATGCCGTACTTGCGCGTGATCATGGCGGCCAGCCGCGTGCCCACGGCGCGGTGGGTGTTCCGCACGCTGTACTGGAGTTGCATCTTCTCACGGTGCGTGAACAGCGGCTGGGCGTCGCGGATCATCTGCGCATCCAGCGTGTCGGGCACCTCGTTGCGTCCCTCGACCGTGCAATGCGCGACTTCGCGGCCGCCGTCGGCCCGCGTCAACAGCGGGTTGAGGTCGAGGTCGTCGAGATAGCGCGAGCCGCGGCTCACCTGCCGCAGCAGGTCGGAGCGGCCGACGATCTCGACCAGCGAGCGGTAGCCCAGCTGCGCCAGGATCTCGCGCACCTCTTCGGCCACGAAGCTGAAGAGATTGACGACCTTCTCCGGCGAGCCGTCGAACTTGGCGCGCAGCTTCGGGTCCTGCGTGCAGACGCCGACCGGGCAGGTGTTGGAGTGGCACTGCCGCACCATGATGCAGCCCATGGCGATCAGCGATGCCGTGCCGATACCGTACTCCTCGGCGCCCAACATGGCGGCGATCACCACGTCGCGGCCGGTCTTGATGCCGCCGTCGGTGCGCAGCAGCACCTTTTCGCGCAGGCGATTGAGCGTCAGCACCTGGTGCGTCTCCGACAGACCCATCTCCCAGGGAATGCCGGCATACTTGATGCTGGTCTGGGGGCTGGCTCCGGTGCCGCCGCTGTGGCCCGAGATCAGGATCGTGTCGGCCTTGGCCTTGGCGACGCCGGCGGCGATGGTGCCGATGCCGGACCGCGCGACCAGCTTCACCGTCACCCGTGCCTCGGGGTTGATCTGCTTCAGGTCGTAGATGAGCTGCGCCAGATCCTCAATCGAATAGATGTCGTGATGTGGCGGCGGGCTGATCAGCGTGACGCCGGGCGTCGAGTGACGCAGCTTGGCGATCATCTCGCTCACTTTCAGGCCGGGCAGCTGGCCGCCTTCGCCGGGCTTGGCGCCCTGGGCCACCTTGATCTCGATCTCGCGGCAATTGTTGAGATACTCCGCCGTGACGCCGAAGCGGCCCGACGCCACCTGCTTGATGGCCGAGGACGCGTTGTCGCCGTTGGCGCGCGGACTGTAGCGCGCGGGATCCTCGCCGCCCTCGCCGGAATCGGACTTGGCGCCGATGCGGTTCATGGCGATCGACAGCGTCTCGTGCGCCTCGGGACCGAGCGCGCCCAGCGAGATGCCCGGCGCCACCAGCCGCTTGCGCAACTCGGTGATCGACTCGACCTCGTCGAGCACGACCGGCGTACGATCGGTCTTGAAGTCGAGCAGGTCGCGCAGGTTGATCGGCGGCAGCTTGCGCACCGCCTCGCTGTACTTGCGGTACTTGGCGTAGGACTCGGTGTTGACCGCATCCTGCAGCATGTGGATGAGGTCGCCCTCGAAGTTGTGGCGATCGCCGCCGCGCCGCGTCTTGTAGAAGCCGCCGATCGGCAGCGCGATGATGTCCTCGTCGAAGGCGCGGAGATGCTGCTCCGCGACCTTCTCCTGAACGCCGCGCAGGCCTATGCCGGAGATGCGCGAGGGCATGCCGGGAAAGAATTCGGCGACCAGCGAGCGCGAGAGGCCTACGGCCTCGAAGTTGCAGCCGCCGCGGTAGGACGACAGAACCGAGATGCCCATCTTGGACATCACCTTCAGCAGTCCCTCGTCGATCGCCTTCTTGTAGTTGGCGACGCACTGGCCGAGTGAGAGCTTGCCGAACAGGCCGCGCGCGTGGCGGGCGGCGATGGTCTCCTCGGCGAGGTAGGGGTTCACTGTGGTCGCGCCGACGCCAATGATGACGGCGGCGTAGTGGACGTCGAGGCACTCGCCGGACCGGATGTTCAGCGACGTGAAGGTGCGCAACGACTGGCGCACAAGATAGGAGTGCACGGCGCCCGCCGCCAGGATCATCGGCAACGCGGCACGGTCCGAATCGATGTTGGCGTCGGTGAGCACGATGTGCAGGCAGCCGCGGCGCACGGCCTCCTCGGCCTCGTGGCAGATGCGGTCGAAGGCCTGGCGCATGGCGTCGAGGCCGCCTCTCGGGTCAAAGGCGCAGTCGATGCGGGCGACGGTATCGCCCATGTAGTTGCGCATCGCCTCGAACTCGGCGTTGAGCACGATCGGCGACTGCAGTGACAGCATCTCGCTCTGCTCGGGGCTTTCGTCGAGGATGTTGCCGAGATTGCCCAGCCGCGTGCGCAAGGTCATGACGTTGCGTTCGCGCAAGGAATCGATCGGCGGATTGGTGACCTGGCTGAAATTCTGCCGGAAGTAGTGGTGCATGCCGCGATAGGTGTCTGACAGCACCGCGAGCGGCGCGTCGTCGCCCATCGAGCCCACGGCTTCTTTGGCATCCTCGACCATCGGATGGAGGATCATCTCGAGGTCTTCGACCGACCAGCCGGCGGCGAACTGGCGGCGGCGCAGCTCATCGGCCTCGAAATGCTCGGTGGCGGGCGCGTCCTGCTTGATCAGCGAATCGAGCTCGACCGTGCGGCCGGTCCAGGCCGCGTAATCGTGCGTGTCCGCGAGCATGTCCTTCAGCTCGTGGTCCTTGTAGAGCTTGGGCAGGTCCATATCGACGGCCAGCATCTCGCCCGGGCCGAGCCGGCCCTTCTCGACGATCCTGGCCTCGTCCTGCGGTACCATGCCGGCCTCGGAGCCGGCGATCAGCAGCTCGTCCGACGTCCGCACGTAGCGCATTGGCCGCAGCCCGTTGCGGTCGAGCCCGACCAGCGCCCACTTGCCGGCGACGGCGGCGATGGCGGCTGGCCCATCCCACGGCTCCATGACGCCGTTCACGTAGTTGTACATGGCGCGGTGCTTGGGTGGCACGTTGGGGTTCGACGACGACGCCTCGGGGATCATCATCGACTTGACCATCGGCAGGTTGCGATGGCCGCGCACCAGCAGCTCGAACACGTTGTCGAGCGCCGAGGAATCCGACGCGCCGGGCTGGATGATCGGCTTCAGGTCCTCGATCGAGCGGCCGAAGCCGTCATGGTCGAGGCGGGCCTCGTGGCTCTTCATCCAGTTGACGTTGCCCAGGATGGTGTTGATCTCGCCGTTGTGCGCCAGCACGCGGAAGGGCTGCGCCAGCTTCCACTGCGGGAAGGTGTTGGTCGAATAGCGTTGGTGGAAGATCGCAAAGCGCGAGGTAAAGCGCTCGTCGAGCAGGTCGGGGTAGAAGGCGCTGAGATGCTCGGCGAGGAACATGCCCTTGTAGACGACCGAGCGACAGGAGAGCGAGCAGACGTAGAACTCGGCGATGTTCTCGGCGATCGCCGCCTTCTCCATGCGCCGGCGCAGGATGTAGAGCTGCTTCTCGAACTCGCGGTTGTCGAGCTTGGCATCGCCGCGGCCGATCAAGATCTGCTCGATCTCGGGCCGCGTCTCGTTGGCCTTCTCGCCGATCGAGGAGATGTCGACCGGCACCTGCCGCCAGCCCAGGATCGTGTGGCCGAACCGCAGGACCTCGGTCTCGACGATGATACGGCAGCGCTCCTGGGCGCCCAGGTCTGTGCGCGGCAGGAACACCATGCCGACGGCGATGCGGCCGACCTGCGGCAGCTCGCCGCTCGAGTCGCGGATATGCTCCTTGAAGAAATCCTGCGGGATCTCGACGTGCAGGCCCGCGCCGTCGCCGGTCTTGCCGTCGGCGTCGACGGCGCCGCGGTGCCACACGGCCTTCAGCGCATCAATGCCGGCCACGACCACGTCGCGCCGCCGCTTGCCATCGAGCGCCACGACTAGGCCGACGCCGCAGGAGTCGAGCTCCTGGGCGGGGTTGTAGCCATAGGCCTCGGTGAGCTTCGCGGTGCCGTTCTGGTAGTCGCGTACGAACTGCTTGGCATCGAAGGGACGTGCGGACATGACGTCGATTCCCGGAAAAGAGTTCTAGTCGGAGAAGAGCTTGCCGGCCTCGGCCCAGTTCTCTTTCTTGATGTCGGTGAGGACGATCTGCACCGCGTCGGGCGTGCAGCCCAGCGCGCGACAGGTGCCTTCGGTCAGCTCTTTTGCCAGCGCGCGGCGCTGCTCCAGCGTGCGGCCCTCGAACATCTGGACGTTGATCATCGGCATGGTTCTCTCCCTTTTCAGTTCTTGTGGCTGATGGTGACGTGGTTCGGCTGGGCGGCGACGCGGCTCATCCAGGCCTTGATGCTCGAAAAAGGTGCGAGGTCGAACTCGCCCTCGTGCGCCACGTGCGTGTAGGCGTAGAGCGCGATATCGGCGAGGCCGAAGCTGCCGCCGACGAAGAACGCGTTCCTGGCCAGATGCTTTTCCATGACATCGAGCGCGGCATAGCCGTTCTTCATGCGGTTCGGCAGGTCCATTTCCTGCAAGGCCGAGAGCTTCGGCAGGTAATGCTTCCAGAAGCGCGCGACGGCGATATTGGGCTCGTGGCTGTACTGCTCGAAAAACATCCACTGCAGCGTCTCAGCCCGCGCCTTGCGGTCCGTGGGCGCGAGCGGCGTGCCGTCGGCCAGGTACCAGATGATGGCGCCCGATTCGGCGAGGAAGGTGTCGTCCTCGATCTGCAGGGTCGGGATGCGCCCGTTTGGATTCCTGGCCAGGAACTCCGGTGTGCGCGTCTCGCCCTTGAGGATGTCGCACAGCACGAGCTTGAACGGGATGCCGAGATGGGCCAGCACCAGCCGGCACTTGTAGCCGTTGCCCGAGTCCATGTAGTCGTAAAGTGTCAGCATCGAATCTACTCCGCAGCGATGCGGACCGCGGCGGCTGCCTTGGTCGCGAGATAAGTGTGAATGCGCTCGGCGGCGTCGCGGCCATCCCGCACCGCCCATACGACCAGCGAGGCGCCGCGCACGATGTCGCCGGCGGCGAACACCCCCTCGACGCTGGTCATCATGCTGCGCCAGTCGATGTCGAGCGTGCCCCAGTTGGTGACGCCGAGATCGGGCGTGGAGAGGGCCTCGGGCAGGTCCTCCGGATCGAAGCCCAGCGCCTTCAGCACGAGATCAGCCTCGATGTTCGCGTGGCTGTTGGGGATCTCCTGCGGTGCCTGGCGGCCGGAAGCGTCGGGCATGCCGAGATGGATGCGCACCGTCCGCACGTGGCTGACATGGTCCTTGCCCAGGAACGCCTGCGGCGCCGACAACCAGACGAACTCGACGCCTTCTTCTTCGGCGTGCTTCACCTCGCGCTGCGAGCCCGGCATGTTGGCGCGGTCGCGGCGATAGAGGCACTTCACCGACTTGGCGCCCTGGCGCACGGCCGTGCGCACGCAATCCATCGCGGTGTCGCCGCCGCCCACGACCACGACGTTCTTGCCCTCGGCGTGCAGCGCGCCCGACTCGATTCCCGGCACCGAGTCGCCGAGGCCACTGCGATTGGAGGCGGTGAGATAGTCGAGCGCCGCCGCGATCCCGGGCAGACCGACACCGGGCGCTTGGATGTCGCGCGCCTTGTAGACGCCTGATGCGATCAACACCGCGCCGTGCCGCTGGCGCAGTTCCTCCAGGGAAATGTCGCGGCCGATCTCGCAGTCGAGCTGGAAGGTCACCTGCGAGTCGCGCAGCAGCTTTTCGCGGCGCTGCACGATGTCCTTCTCGAGCTTGAAGTTGGGGATGCCGTAGATCATCAGGCCGCCGACACGGTCGTAGCGATCGTAGACCGCGACCTGGTAGCCCTTGCGGCGCAATTGCTCGGCGGCGGCGAGGCCCGCGGGCCCGGCGCCGACGATGCCGACGCTCTCGGTGCGCTCGCGGCGCGGCCGGATCGGCTTCACCCAGCCCTGGCTCCACGCCGTATCGGTGATGAACTTCTCGACGGAGCCGATGGTAACCGCGTCAAAACCCTTCTCGATGACGCAGTTGCCCTCGCACAGCCGGTCCTGCGGACAGATGCGGCCGCAGATCTCGGGGAAGTTATTGGTGGCCGAGGAGAGTTCGTAGGCTTCCTCGAGCCTTCCTTCGGCGGTGAGCTTTAGCCAGTCCGGGATGTTGTTGCTGAGCGGACAATGGATCTGACAGAACGGCACGCCGCATTGAGAGCAGCGCGCGGCCTGTTCCGCCGCCTTCCCGCGGGCATAGTTGCTGTAGATCTCATCGAAGTCGCGGCGGCGCTCGGCGGCCGGGCGCTTGTCCGGCATGGCCTGCGACGTTCCGACGAACTTCAGCATCCTCTCGGCCATGACCCAGCCCCCGAATCGACGATGTAGCCAATGATGTAATTTTATTACGCAAACGACGTGCCGCCGGCGTCAAAGCTGCGCGCCCGCCGCCCATTCATCATGGTTTGACTCTTTAGTCAATAATACTGACCTACTTTTTGAATGAAAGAATCTACGGTGGCTATCGGGAGAGTTATGTCTAAATGAAAGCGATAATATATTACCAATATAGGACTAATTGGAGAGGGCAGCGCAATTCATTCGGAAAAGACCGTTTTAATTAGGCCGGAGCGTGCTGGTTGTAGCGGCCGCCGACGCGGAAGCGATCAAGATAGGTCGGCAGGATGACCTCGGCCGCCGTCGCCTGGATGCCGAGCGCCGCGAGGCCCGGGGCGCCGGGCCGGGCGACATTGTCCTGGGTCAGGAGCTCGACCTGGTCGTGGGTGAGTGGCGGGACGGGCAGGAATTCGGCGAAGAAGCCCGCGATCTTCATCAGAGGCGCCGGCACGCCGATGATCGGCTTGTGGCGACCGATCTCGCGCAGCACGAGCGCCGCGATCTCGCGATAAGTGTAAACACGCGGGCCGCCCAGCTCGAACACGGTCTTTGCCGTCTCGGGACGGGCGAGCACTGCCGCGACCGCTGCGCCGACATCGCCGCAGAACACCGGCTGGACCTTGGCCATGCCGCTGCCCACGACCGGCACGAACGGCGCCATGGCCGCGATCCGCGCCAGGCGATTGAACATCGCATCGTCAGGCCCGAAGACCACGCTCGGCCGCAGGATCGTGGCCGACGGAAAGGCCGCAACGATCGCGTCCTCCGCGCCCACCTTGGATTGGATGAAGCGATTTTTCGAACCGCGATGGTCGGCGCCGATGCCCGAGATGTGGACCAGCCGCTCGACGCCGGCAGCGCGGGCCGCCTCGGCGATGGCACGGGCGCCCGCGACATGAACCGATTGGTAGCGCTGGCGGCCGCGCTGGAATGGAATGCCGGCGGCGTTGATCACTGCCTGGCTGCCGGTGATGGCCGCCGCCACCGACTGCGGCATCCTGAGGTTGGTTCGCATCACCGTGATCTGGCCGACGTCGCCCGCGGTCTTGACGGACTCCGCGAGTTCGATCCGGCGAACCGCGACGCGGACCAGCAGGCCCTCCTGCGCGAGCGCCCGAACAATGGCCCGGCCGATAAAGCCGCTGCCGCCGAAAACCGTGACCTGCTTGATGCTCATGGATGCTGCCTATAGCTCATCGACGTTACGGTGCAAGAGTATGGCGCGATGGCAGCGCGGTTGACATCGGCGCGGCCCCGCCCTAACTCACGGCCCGCAACAGCCCGCATGCCGTGCCCAGGTGGCGGAATTGGTAGACGCACTAGTTTCAGGTACTAGCGCTGAAAGGCGTGGAAGTTCGAGTCTTCTCCTGGGCACCATGCAGGGCTTGCGAGGCATCCGTTAAATGGCGATCAGCCTTC
>CAMARK010000089.1 GCA_945860205.1 Reyranella massiliensis 521
TCATTACGAATGACGTGCTCTACCAGCTGAGCTATCGGGGCACGGCGGCGGGTTTAAGGGAAAGGCGGCGGCGGCGCAAGACGGCGTTTCGCCCCGATTTTCCGGCGCCCTTCGGCGGTGACCGAAGCATGTGCGGCGGCGGCAGGCTATAGAAGCCCGCCATGACGACCACGCTTGCCCTCCTGCCCCTCCTCCTGGTGATCGGCCTGCTCGCCTCGGGCCGCGCCAGTGCGCTGGTGGCGGGCCTCGCCGGCCTCTCGGCCACGCTCGCCGCCTCGGCGATCATCGTCACGCAGCAGCAGGGTGGCGGTGCCCTGGCCGGCCTCTTCCTGCGCGAGACCTCGGCTGGGCTTTGGCTCTCCTGGCACGTCATCGCCATCATCGCCGCCGGCATGTTCTTCTATCGCTGCCAGCAGGCGCGCGGCGCGGGCGCCAACGGCGCCACGCTCGAGGCCAACCCGCGACGGCTGTGGGCGGTCTGCTTCCTGCTGGCGCCCTTCGCCGAATCTGTGACGGGTTTCGGTGTCGGCTACATCATCGCGCTCGCCGCGTTGCGCCGGCTGGGACTGGGCGGCATGTCGGCCCTGCTGCTCGGCCTCTACAGCCAGTCGCTGGTGCCGTGGGGGGCGCTGGCCACCGGCACGACGGTGGGCGCCACCCTGGCCGGCCTCACGCCGAACGAGCTCGGCCTGTCGTCGGCCCTGCTGCAGATCCCGATCCACGCGATGTACCTCGGCCTCTACTGGCGCTTCGCCCGCGAGGCGGGCTTGGCCACCTCGCTGGCGCAGAAGTTCGACGATGTGCTGTGGACCGCGCTGCTGCTGGCGCTGATCTGGTTGTTCAACGATTACAGCGACGTCGAAATCGCCGGCGCCGCGCCCACGGCGCTGCTGCTGGCGCTGCGTTTCTGGCGCGACGAGCGGCCCGATGCGGCGCGGCTCAAGGCGACGCTTCATGCCAATGCCCCCTACGTGGCACTCACCCTGGCGCTCTGCGCCACGCGGCTGGTGCCGCCGCTGCGCGATTTCCTGAAGCCACTGTGGGCGATGCGGCCATTCGAAAACCAGCCGGCGTTCGCCCCGCTCTACGCGCCGGGCTTCTGGCTGGTCTCGATCGGGCTGGTCGTGGTTGTCCTCGCGCGGGCTCCACTCGGTCGAGTGCTCGCCGAAACCGGTCGCGGCGCGTGGCGCTCCTGCGCCGTCACGCTCCTGTTCGTGGTCATGGCGGAATTCTACGTCGGCTCGGGCATGGCGACCTCGATCGCCGAGGCGCTGCGCGCCGTGGCCGGCCGTGGCGCCGCCGTCAGCGTGCCGCTGTTCGCCGCCGTCGGCGGCTTCCTGACCGGCGGCGGCTCGGCCGCCAACGCCATGCTGATGCCGATGGTCACGGCACTCGCGCGCGCGATCCAGGTCGATCCGGCCTGGATTGCGGCGGTGCAGAACAGCGTCTGCACCAATCTCACCATGCTGTCGCCCATTCGCGTGTCGATGGGGGCTGCCATCCTCGCGCTGCCGTCGGCCGAGGCCATGCTCTATCGCCGCGCCTGGCCACTCGCCCTGCCGCCGCTGCTGACCGGTTTCGCCGCCATTCTGGTGCTGCTGGCATCGGGCTGATTTGGCTTTATGATCCCGCCCGCAACACCGGAATTGTGGGAGAGAACGATGGCCAAGGTGGCATTTCTGGGTCTGGGCGTGATGGGCTTTCCGATGGCGGGGCATCTGGCCGCCAAGGGCCACGACGTGACGGTCTACAACCGGACCTTCGCCAAGGCCGAGGAGTGGACCAAGAAGCATAAGGGCAAGGCCGCCAAGACTCCGAAGGAGGCGGCGGCTGGCCAGGAGATCGTGTTCTCCTGCGTGGGCGACGACAACCATCTGCGCGCCGTGATGTTCGGCGAAAACGGCGCCCTGGCCGGCATGGCGAAGGGCGCAATCATGTACGATAACACCACGGCCTCGGCCGACATCGCGCGCGAGCTGCACGCGGCGGCGAAGAAGATCGGCGTCGACTTCATCGATGCCCCGGTGTCGGGCGGCCAGGCCGGCGCCGAGAACGGCCAGCTCACCGTGATGTGCGGCGGCGAGCAGGCGCCGTTCGACAAGGCCAACCCGGTCGCCATGGGCTACGCCAAGGCGATCACCCTGATCGGCCCGCCGGGCTCGGGCCAGATCACCAAGATGATGAACCAGATGTGCATCGCGGGCCTCGTCCAGACATTGTCCGAGGCGCTCAACCTCGGCCAGCGCGCCGGTCTCGACATGGACAAGGTGATGGCCGCCATCTCCAAAGGCGCGGCGCAAAGCTGGCAGATGGACAATCGCTGGCAGAACATGATCGCCGGCAAGTTCGACTATGGCTTCGCCGTCGACTGGATGCGCAAGGACCTCGGCATCGCCATGGCCGAGGGCAAGCGCTGGAAGGCGCAGATGCCGGTGGTCGCGCTGGTCGACCAGTTCTACCAGCGCGTCCAGGAGCGCGGCGGTGGACGCTGGGATACCTCGAGCCTGATCCAGCCGCTGCAGAAGCCCTGATTGGGAGGAACGATGAGCTACAAGCTCTACGGCCGCCTCGGCTGGGGCTCGGCGATCGTCGAGGCCCAGCTCGTCTGGTACGGGCTGCCCTACACCTATGAGGCGGTCGACGATCTCTTCAAGTCGCCCGATGCGCGCACCAAGCTCGAGAAGGTCAATCCGCTGGCCCAGGTGCCGACGCTCGTCCTGCCCGACGGCAGCATCATGAGCGAGAGTGCCGCCATCACGCTGCTGCTGGCCGAGGTCACCGGCAAGGACTCCCTGGTGCCCCGGGCCGGCGCGCCGGAGCGGGCGAAGTTCTTGCGCTGGCTGGTCTATATCGTGGCTAACATCTACCCCACCTTCACCTATGCCGACGATCCGGCGCGCTTCGTCTCGGTCAATGCCGCGCGCGATCCTTTTCGCGCCGCAACTGACGCTTACGCCCAACGTCTGTGGCGCCAGGTCGAGAGTGAGACCGGCAGCCCGTGGTTCCTGGGCGAGCGCTTCTCCGCCCTCGACATCTATATCGACGTCATGACCCGCTGGCGGCCCAAGCGGGGCTGGTTCGAGGGCGAAACGCCGAAGCTGTTCGCCATTGCGCGCAAGGCCGATGCGCTGCCCGAGTTGAAAGAAGTATGGAAGAGGAACTACCCATGAAACGCCGCAGCTTCGTCGCCCTCGCCGCCGCCACCACCGCCTTCGCAGGCACCGCGCGTGCTCAGGGAACCTGGCCCGACAAGCCGATCACAATCGTCGTGCCGGCACCACCGGGCGGCGGTACCGACCTCGTCACGCGGATGTATGCCGACCTGCTCGGCCAGGAACTCGGCCAGCAGGTGATCGTCGACAACAAGGGCGGCGGCAACGGCAACATCGGTACGTCGCTGGTCGCCCGCGCCAAGCCCGACGGCTACACGCTCCTGATGCAGTACTCGGCCTATCACTCGGCCAACCCGGCGCTGATCAAGGACCTGAACTGGAAGCCCGACGATTTCGTCGGCGTCGCCATGGGCGCGGTGGCGCCGCACGTCATCGTCATCGCCAAGAAAGTGCCGGCCGAGGATCTCAAGAGCTTCATCGCCTACGCCAAGGCGAACAAGGGCAAGCTGAACTACGCCTCGGTGGGCGCGGGCTCGGTGCCGCATCTGGGCGGCGTGTTGCTCAACAAGGCGGCCGGCATCGACCTCACGCACATCCCCTACAAGGGCGCAGGCCCCGCAACGCAGGATCTCGTGGCGGGCCAGGTCGAGCTGATGATCGTGACGCCGCCCTCCGTCTCGGGCCATATCCGGAGCGGCAACGTGAAGGCGCTGGCGCTGGCCAGCGACACGCGCCACCCGGCGTTCCCCGAGATCCCCACCGCCGCGGAGGCCGGCCTGCCCGGCTTCGTCCTCGACGGCTGGTTCGCGTTGTTCGCGCCCGCCGGCACGCCGCAGCCCATCGTCGACAAATTGAACGCCGCGATGCGCAAGATCGGCAAGATGGAAGCCGTCGTGGCGCGCGCCAGCCAGCTCGGCACGGTGCTGAAGGACTGGAGCCCGGGCGAGATGAACAGCTTCGCCAAGGGCGAGGTCGAGACCTGGGGCAAGGTGATCCGCGACAACAACATCACCTTCACCGAGTAGCGACGTCAGAAGGTCTGGCGCACACCGACGATCTCGCCCAGGCAGCGCCCGACATGCTCGGCGGTGTCGGGGCTCAGGCCATCGACCTCGATCTCGACGGAGAGAAGATCGTCAGCGGCCTGGGCGAAGACGCGGGCCGGCACGAGGCCACGCTTGGCCAGAAGCTCGAGCGCGCGCGGCAACACGCCGGGCTCGGCATCGGCTTCAAAACAATATCGGACGGTGGAATTGCTACGCTTGAGAGCGAGGACGGACGACATGGAACGACTCCCGGAATGACGGACGAAGAGCAAAGCAACGGTTTGCAGAGCAAACCGAGGTGCTAATTCGCGTCACGAGGAGGTCCATGCGGGCCATGTCGCCACTATAGCGCCGAAGCCGGCCGACGCGCTACGCTCGGCTCAATTACCCGCCGGGAAGGAAACAAAAATGCGTTCGACGCCCATCTACGAGGTCCATGCTGTCAAATACGCCCACCTGCCGCGCAAGGCATGGGAAGTGCAGATCTCGCCGGACCCGCACGACGCCGACTTCCCGATGGACTATTTCGTCTGGGTGGCGATCCCGCTGGACGAGAGCGGCCACCGCACCATCGGCGGCAAGCCGATCGTGATCGACACCGGCTTCAACGCCGAGGTCGGCAAGGGCCGCGGCCGCGAGGTGAAGAAGAATCCCGCCGACCTGCTGTCCGAGATCGGTGTCGACGCGAGGACCGTCGAAGACGTCATCATCACCCACCTGCACTACGACCATGTCGGCAACTGGGACCGCTTTCCCAAGGCGCGCTTTCATCTGCAGGACAAGGAGATGAATTTCGCCACCGGCCGGCACATGTGCAAAGACCCGTTCCGCCACGCCTACGAGGTCGAGGACATCGTCGGCATGGTGCGCGCCGTCTACGGCAAGCGCGTGGTCTTCCATGACGGCGACGAAGAGATCCAGCCCGGCATCTCGGTGCACCTGATCGGCGGCCACACCGCCGGCATCCAGTCGGTGCGCGTGATGACGCGCAACGGCTGGCTCGTGCTGGCCTCCGACGCCAGCCACTATTTCTGGGGCGTCAACAACGACAAGCTGTTCGCCATCGTCTACTCGGTGGCCGACATGCTGGCGGGCTACGACAGGCTGAAGAAGCTGGCCGATGGCCGCGTCGACGTGGTGATCCCTGGCCACGATGCCGAGGTCATGACGCGCTACCCGGCGTCGCGGAAGGGCCTTGAAGGCGTAAGCGTCAGGCTGGACTGACGCTATTCCCCCTCACTTCTTCTCGACGTTCCAAAGCGCCAGCGACGGCGTCTGCAAGAGGCCGTCGATGTTGGTGCGGATCGCCGTCGGCGTCGTGAACTGGCCGAGCGGCACGTGCGTGGGATATTCCAGCACGCGGAGCTGCACGGCCTCGGCGATCTGCTTCTGCTTGGCCGGATCGGGTTCCTTGGAATAAGCGTCGCGCAGCTTTTCCAGCTCGGCGTCGCAGCTCCAGCCGAACGTCGCCTTGTCGCACGAGGCGTTGAGGAAGGCCGCCGACACCGGGTTCAGCACGTCGGTGGCGCCCCATGAGGTGAAGTAGGCGCCCCAGCCGCCCTTGTCCGGCGCGTCCTTCTTGGCGCGGCGCGTCACCAGGGTCTGCCAGTCCATCGGCTGCAGGTCGATCTTCAGGCCGGCCTTCTCGAGCTGGGCCTTGGCGACGGTGGCGAGGTTGTTGTGGCCCGGCGTGTCGGTCTGGTGCAGGAACACCACCGGCGTGCCGTCGTAGCCCGCCTCAGCCAGCAGCGCCTTGGCCTTGGCGATGTTGCCCGAGATCTTGTCGTCCCAGCCCTTGGTCGATTCCAGCGGCGAGCCGCAGGGGAACAGCGACTTGCATTCCTTGTAGTAGCTCGGGTTGCCGACGTTGGCCTCGAGGAACTCCTTCTGCGTCAGCGCGTAGAGCACGGCCTGGCGCACCTTTGCGTTGTCGAACGGCTTGAACATCACGTTGAAGCGCATGGCGTATTGCCGGCCCGCCGTGTTGACGACGGTGACCTTGATGTTTTTCTCCTTGGCGAGTAGCGGCAGCAGGTCGGGCGGCACGATCTCGACCAGGTCGACCTCGCCGTTGATCAGCGCATTCACCTGGGTCTGGGTGTCGGGCAGCGTCAGCCATTCGACCCGGTCGACCTTGGCGACCTTGCCGCCGGCCAGGCCCGAGGCCGGCTCGTTGCGCGGCTTGTACTTGGTGTTCTTGACGTAGACCGCCTTCTCGCCGGGCCGCCACTCGTCCTTCTTGAAGATGAAGGGCCCGGAGCCGGTCGAATCGGTGATCTGCGCATTGGGATCGGTGGCGGCCACCGCCTTGGGCATCATGAAGGGCGCGTTCGAGCTCGACTTGCCGAGCGATTCGAGCACCAGCCCGTAGGGCTCCTTCAGCACCATCTTGATGGTCTTGGCATCGGGCGCGCCGAGGTCGGCCACGACGCCCATCAGCTTCTGGCCCATCGAATCCTTGGCGCCCCAGCGCTTGATCGAGGCCACGCAGTCCTCGGCCGTCACCGGCTTGCCGTCGTGCCATTCGAGGCCATCGCGGAGCGTGAAGGTCCAGGTGAGCTTGTCGGGCGAGACCGTCCAGGTGTCGACCATCTGCGGCTTGACCTCGAGCTTGCCGTCCAGAGCAAACAGCGTGTCGTAGATCATGTTGCCGTGGTGGGTGGAGATCAGCGCCGTCGTCCAGACCGGATCAATGATCTTGAGGTCGGAATGCAGCGCCACCTTGAGCGTTGTTTGCGCCGCGGCGGGCGCCGCGAACGCCGCGACAGCGGCAAATGTGCAGACGACCCGACGACCGATCTTCAACATGACAACCCCTCCTGGCTTTTCCGCCCGAGAGGCCAGAATAGAGCCGTCAGCCGTCCTGCGCGACATCCAACAGCGCCTGCCACTCGGTCAACTTCACGCGAGGCCGGCCCTGGGCCGCGCCGGCCGCCATCTCGGCCTTGTCGATGCGGTGCCAGCCGTCGGCGTCGATGCAGATCGGCAGCGGGTCGGGACCGCTCTTGGGATCGCGCTCTTTCAGCCAGGCCGCGACCTGCTGCGCCACGGCGTGGCTGTCGGCGCGGTTGGTCGGGATCGTGCCGCTGGGGCCGCGTTTGGCCCAGCCGACCGGGAACACGCCGTCGGCCCTCGGGAAATCCTCGCCGCTGTAGCCGATGCAGGTGATCGCCAGATCGACCGGCAGCTTGCCGGTCGTGAGCTCCAGCTCGCCGGGACGAAAGGCAACAGGCGCGGCATTGAACAGGAAATGCACGGTGACGGGCTTGCTGCCCGCCTGGTTGCCCGTGAAGCCTTTCAGGATCTCGAGGTTCTTGGCCTTGCGCAGCCGCTCGGGCGTCGGGTCCGAGGCCGGCGGGTGGCCGCCGAGCGCCGCAGCGTCGGTCACTGACACAGCCCTGGCGAGGCGGCCCATCTCGGCCAGCTCGTTGCCGGTGAATGAGGCATGCTCCGGCCCGCGCCGGCCGATCACATAGATGTCGGTGAGCGGTGCGGCAGCAATGGCGGCGGCAGCGTCCGGCACGATGTCGCTCTTGGCCATCTCCTCGGCGTTCTTGGCCAGCAGGCGGGCGACGTCGAGCGCGACGTTGCCGTTGCCGATCACCGCCACGCGCTTCACCGCCGAAAGATCGGGGCCCTGGCGGAAGTCGGGATGGCCGTTCAGCCAGGCCACGAACCGCCACGAGCCCCAGACCAGCGGCTCGGCCTCGCCCGGGAGGCCGAGCTTGCGGTCGATCACCATGCCGGTGGCCACGATCACCGCGTCATAGCCTGCCCGCACCTCGTCCCAGGAAAGATCGCGGCCGATCTCGAGATTGCCGGCAAACCGCACGTCGGGCTGGGCCAGCAGCCGGTCAAACTGGCGGGCGACCGCCTTGGTGCCCTGGTGGTCCGGCGCGACGCCGGCCCGCACCAGCCCATGCGGCGTCGGCAGGCGGTCGATCAGGTCGATGTGGAGGTCGGGACTGGCGCGCAACAGCCCGTCGGCGGCATAGAAGCCGGAGGGGCCGGCGCCCACGATGGCAACCCTGTGAGTCATGACGGCCCGCTTAGCATATGATGGCGGTGGAGTTGAAGGTGAGGCTGATGGCAAAGAAGTACGGACATTTGACGCAATTGGGTCGCCCGGCGGCGCTGCCGGCTTCGCCCGACAAGGCGGTGCTGGAGACGGTGCCCAATGCCAATCCGCGAGACCTCTATCTGGTGCGCTTCTCGGCGCCGGAATTCACCACCCTCTGCCCGATGACCGGCCAGCCCGACTTCGCCCATCTGGTGATCGATTACGCGCCCAAGGCGAAGCTGATCGAGAGTAAGTCGTTGAAGCTTTTCCTCGGCAGCTTCCGCAACCACGCCGACTTCCATGAGGCCTGCACGCTCGCCATCGGCCAGCGGCTGGCCAAGGTGCTGGCGCCGCGCTGGCTCCGGATCGGCGGCTACTGGTATCCGCGCGGCGGCATGCCGATCGACGTGTTCTGGCAGACCGGCCTGTCGCCCAAGGGGCTGTGGCTGCCCGACACCGGCGTCGCCAACTACCGCGGGCGAGGATAACAGGCGGGGCAATGGCCCGGCTCCCGCCCACCCCGAAGCGACCGCCGAAGCCCGCGACGCCGCTGGAGCTGCGCGACGCCATCCGCGACGAGGCATTGCGGTTGGGCTTCGATGCCGTGGGCTTCGCTGCCGCGACATTGAAGCCCGAGGCGCGGGCCGAGCGGCTGGCGCAACTGACGCAGTTTGTCGAGCTGGGCTTCCAGGGCGACATGGGCTGGCTGGGCGAGCGGACGCCGGAGCGGGTTGATCCGGCAACACTGTGGCCCGGCGCAAAGACCGTCGTCTCGGTGGCGATGAACTATGGACCGACACATGACCCGCGCACGCTTCAGGACAAACCCGCGCGCGGCGCGATCTCGGTCTATGCCCAGGGCCGCGACTATCACGAGGTGATGAAGACCAAGCTGAAGGCGCTCGGCCGCTTCATCTGGGACAACTATCGCCACTCCATAAAAGTCTTCGTCGACACCGCGCCTCTGATGGAAAAACCCTCGGCCCAGGCAGCGGGCCATGGCTGGCAGGGCAAGCACACCAACCTGGTGTCGCGCCGCTTCGGCTCCTGGTTGTTCCTGGGTGAGCTGCTGCTCTCGGCCGAGTTGCCAACGGACGCGGGCGAAAGCGACCATTGCGGCCAGTGCCGCGCATGCCTCGACTCCTGTCCGACCGCGGCCTTCCCCGCGCCCTACAAGCTCGATGCCAGGCGCTGCATCTCCTACCTCACCATCGAGCACGAGGGTGCCATCGATCGCGAGTTCCGTGCAGCGCTGGGCAACCGCATCTACGGCTGCGACGATTGCCTGGCCGCCTGCCCGTGGAACAAGTTCGCCCAGACGGCGCAGGAAGCGGCCTTCCAGCCGCGCCCCGAACTCACCGCGCCGACGCTGGTGGAGCTGGCGGCGCTGGACGATGCAGGATTCCGTCAGCGCTTTGCCGGCACCGCCATCAAGCGCATCGGCCGCGACCGTTTCTTGAGGAACGTCGCCTATGCACTGGGCAACAGTGACGCCGCCGGTACTGCCCTGCCCGCCGTCGAGCGGCTGCTGGAAGATCCTTCGCCTCTGGTGCGCGGTGCCGCGGTGTGGGCATTCTCGCAACTGGCGCCGACCGAGTTCGAGCATCGGCGCGGGTCGACAAAGGAAATCGACGGCGGCGTACGCGCCGAATGGGAGGTCATAACATGACACGATTGAGCCTGGTCCTCGCCCTTTTGATCGGCTGGACGCTGCCGGCGCTGGCCGACGGCTGCTACATCTGCACCTCCGGCAGCGGCTGCGGCCAGTATTGCCGCTACACCGGCGCCGACAATGCCGACAACCGCAAGAAGTGCACCGCCGCCAACTGCAAGATCGGCGGCACCGCCTCCTGTCCGACCGGCGTCAACATCAAGACCTGTTCGGCCGCCCGTCCGCTGGACCGGCTGCACCAGCTAGCGACGTTCGCGGAAGAACGCCCGCAGTAGCTCGGCGGCCTCGACCTCGCCGATACCGGGGTAGAGCTCTGGCCGGTGATGGCAGGTCGGCTGGTCGAAGATGCGCGGCCCGTGCTCGACGCCGCCCCCCTTGGGATCCGACGCGCCCCAGTAGACACGCCTGAGACGCGCGAAGGAAATCGCCTGGGCGCACATCGGGCAGGGCTCCAGGGTGACGTAGAGATCGCAATCGACCAGCCGCGGTGAGCCGAGTTTTTGCGCCGCGGCGCGAATCGCGAGCAATTCTGCATGCGCCGTGGGATCGCGGTCGGCTTCGGTGCGGTTGCCCGCTTCGGCCAGCACCGTGCCGTCGGGCGCCAGGACCACGCAGCCGATCGGCACCTCGCCCCGCTCTGCGGCTGCTCGCGCCTCGGCGAGCGCGCGATCCATGGGGGAGGTTCTTGCCGGGCCGCTCATAAGGGGGAAAATAGCGGCAAGAGCACCCACAAGGAATGGGGGAGGAGTAATCATGCGTTTCAGCTTTTCGGCGGAGCAGGACGAGTTTCGCACCAGCCTGCGGCGCGCGCTGGAAGCGCGGTCCACGACCAAGGATGTGCGGCGCCTGATGGCGACCGAGCAGGGCTTCGACCGCGAGAGCTGGAAGAAGCTCAATCAGGAAATGGGCCTCACTGCCGTGCACATTCCCGAGGCCTATGGCGGCGGCGGCTTCGGCTATGGCGAGCTGGGCATCGTGCTGGAGGAAATGGGCCGCAACCTTCTCTGCGCGCCGTTCTTCTCGACCGCCGTGCTGGCCACCACGGCGATCCTGAACGCCGGCACCGAGGACCAGAAGAAGGCGCTGCTGCCCGGCATCGCGGCGGGCGACGTCACCGCCACGTTCGCCTTCTCCGAGGACAGCGGCCTGAACGATGCCGCCAGCGTCGCCATGACGGCGACACCGTCGGGCGGCAGCTACAAGCTCGACGGCGCCAAGAGCTTCGTGCTCGACGGCCATACCGCCGATCTGATCGTGGTGCTGGCGCGCAAGCCCGGCAGCAAGGGTGAGGACGGCCTCTCCTTCTTCACCGTCGACGGCAAGGCCCCAGGCCTCGAGCGCCGGCTGCTGAAAACCATGGACGAGACCCGCAAGCTCGCCCGCCTCACCTTCAAGGGTGTCGAGGCCAAGCTGCTCGGCGGCGAAGGCAAGGCCGCCGCGCCCTTCGCCAGGACGCGGCAACAGGTGATCGTCTGCCTCGCCAACGAGATGGTGGGTGGCGCCGAGCGGCTGCGCGAGGATGCGCTCGACTATGTGAAGATGCGCATGCAGTTCGGCCGCTCCATCGCCTCGTTCCAGACCACCAAGAACAAGGCGGCCGACATGCTGGTCGATGTCGAGATGGCCAAATCCACCGCCTACTATGCCGCCGCTGCCCTCGACGAGGGCGATAGCGACCTGGCCGCGGTCGCCTCGCTCGCCAAGGCGATGGCTTCAGAGGCCTATCTGCAGACCGCGATCCATGCCGTGCAGATGCATGGCGGCATCGGCTTCACCTGGGACAACGACACTCATCTTTGGTTCAAGCGCGCCAAGAGTTCGGAAATCCTGTTCGGCGACGCGAACCATCATCGCGAGCTGATGATGCAGGCTTGGGCGTAGGGAGAGATCACCATGAGCGAACCCACCGAAGACTCCGTCCGCGCCGAAGTCAGCGCCTGGCTAAATGCCAACTGGAAGCCCGAGTACGGCCTCGTCGAATGGCGCCTGAAACTCTGCGAGTCGGGCTGGGGCGCGCCGCATTGGCCCAAGCAATGGTACGGCCGCGGCCTGCCGGTGAAATTCAACTCGGTGGTCGACGAGGAGTTTGCCCGCATCGGCGCCGTTGGCGTTGCCAAGGCCGGCATCCGCACCCTGGCCGCCGCCACGATCCTGGAGCACGGCACCGACCTGCATAAGGAGAAATTCCTCAAGCGAATCCTCACGGGCGAGGACACCTGGTGCCAGCTTTTCAGTGAGCCGGGCAGCGGCTCCGACATGGCGGGCGCCGTCACGCGCGCCGACAAGCAGGGCAACAAGTGGGTGATCAACGGCCAGAAGGTGTGGACCACCTCGGCCCACAAGGCGCACTGGGGCCTGCTGCTGGCCCGCGCCAACTGGGATGTGCCCAAGCATAAGGGTCTGGCCTACTTCGTCCTCGACATGAAGCAGCCCGGCGTCCAGGTCCATCCACTGAAGCAGATGAACAACCACGCCTCGTTCAACCAGGTGTTCTTCACCGACGCGATCGTCGAGCCGGAGTTCCTCGTGAGCGACGTCGGCGACGGCTGGACGGTGGCGACCACGACCCTGATGCACGAGCGGCGTGGCGCCGATGGCTTGCGCACCTGGGCGCAGGCCACGGGCAAGAAGGGCCGCATCTACGACGAGGAGCGGGCCGAGATCGCGACTACGATGGAGCCCTACAAATGGTATCCGCAGCGCGCGGGCCGCGTCGACCTCGTGATGCAGCGCGCCCGCGAGACCGGCAAGATCAACGATCCCGTCATCCGCCAGGAGATCGCCAAGCTTTTGAGCCTCTCGAAGGCGGCGGAATGGACGGCGCGGCGCGCCCGGGCGGCCCAGGACCAGGGCAAGCCGCAGGGTCCCGAAGGCTCGCTGGGCAAGCTGGTGTCGAGCCATGTCGCCCGCCAGGCAGCGCGGGTGCACACCTACCTCACGGGCTCGGATGCGCTGCTGAGCGGCGCCGACAGCCCGATGGAGGGCGTGATCGCCGAGATCCTGGTCTCGGTGCCCGCGACCTCGATCGCCGGCGGCACCGACGAGATCCAGCGCAACATCATCTCCGAGCGCGTCCTGAAGATGCCCAAGGAGACCAGCGTCGACACCGTCAAGCCCTTCAAGGACGTGCCGAGGAACGTCACGGCCAAGGCGTGAGTCTTGTGCTAAAGTAGCGCCATGCCCCGTCCCCTGATCGGAGTCACGCTGGATGCTGAAAAGCCCGGCGGTTACTCCAAGTTCCCCTGGTATGCGCTGCGCCAGAACTACCTCGACGCGATCGACGCGGCGGGTGGTCTGGCCGTCGCCCTGCCGCACGAGCCCGACCGGGTCGCCGACTATCTCGAGCGCATCGACGCGCTGGTGGTGACCGGCGGCGCCTTCGACGTCGATCCCTCCTACTATGGCGGTGGCGCCCGCCACGCCACGGTGATCACCAAGGACCGCCGCACCGCCTTCGAGTTCGGCGTCACCAAGGGCGCGCTTGAACAGAACAAGCCGGTCCTTGGCATCTGCGGCGGCCAGCAGCTCCTGCATGTCGTGCTGGGCGGCAAGCTGATCCAGCACATTCCCGATTCGATCGCCCAGCCGCTCGCCCACGAGCAGCCCAATCCGCGCGACGAGGCGGGCCATCTCGTCAAGGTGGCGCGCGGCACGCAGCTGCACGGCATCGTCGGCGCCGACGAGCTGCCGGTGAACAGCGCCCATCACCAGGCGGCAGCCGATGCGCCCGACGGCGTCGTGATCAATGCCACCGCGCCTGATGGCGTCATCGAAGGCATCGAGGCGCCGCGCTACCGCTTCTGCATCGGCGTGCAATGGCATCCGGAGTTCCTGATCTCCGAGGGCGACGCGAAGCTCTTCCGCGCCTTCCTGGGAGCGGCGGCCAGCAAGTGAGTGAACCGGCCAAGGAGGGAGAGCGTATTGCCAAGCGGCTGGCGCGCGCCGGCCTCTGCTCGCGCCGCGACGCCGAGCGCTGGATCGAAGCCGGCCGCGTAAAAGTCGACGGCGAGGTGCTGACGTCGCCTGCGTTCAACGTCACCGACCAGAGCGTGATCGAGGTCGACGGCAAGCCCCTGCCCCAGGCCGATCGAGCCCGGCTGTGGCGCTACCACAAGCCGCCGAGCGAGATGGTGACGGCGCGCGATCCCGAGGGACGGCGCACCATCTTCGACTCGCTGCCCAAGGGAATGCCGCGCGTGGTCACCGTCGGTCGCCTCGACTTCATGTCCGAAGGCCTGTTGCTGCTGACCAACGACGGCGGCCTCGCCCGCCGCCTCGAACTGCCGGCCAACGGCTGGACGCGGCGCTACCGCGCCCGCGTCCATGGCACGGTCGACGAGGCACGCCTGGCGGCGCTCGCCAAGGGCGTCACCATCGAGGGCGTCCGTTACGGCGCCATCGAAGCCAGCATGGACCGTCAGCAGCGTTCCAACGCCTGGCTCGATATCGCGCTGGGCGAAGGCAAGAACCGCGAGGTCCGCCGCGTGCTGGCCCATCTCGACCTGCCGGTGGTGCGCCTGATCCGCGTGGCGTTCGGGCCGTTTCATCTCGGCGAACTCGAGCGCGGCCATGTCGAGGAGATTCCCGTTCAGGCGATGGAAAGCCTGCTGGGCGTCAAGCGGCCGGCGCGCAAGCAGGGCTGGGCCAAGCCCAAGCCGCGCAGCGATCACAAGACGCGCGGCCGCTGATGCTGAAGATCATCGGCGGCAAGCATCGCGGCCGGGCGCTCGAGGCGCCCGAGGGCCAGGACGTGCGCCCGACCTCAAGTCGCGCGCGCGAGGCCCTGTTCAATATCCTGGCGCATGCGAGCTGGCACGAGGACGGCACCTCGCCGCTGATCGACGCTCGCGTGCTCGACGCCTTTGCCGGCTCCGGCGCCCTGGGGCTGGAAGCGCTGTCGCGTGGCGCCGCCCACGTCACCTTCCTCGATAACGACGCGCGCTCGATCAAGCTGATTGGTGAGAACCTGCGCCTACTGGGCGAAGTGGCCGCGGCCAAGGTGGTGCGCGCCGACGCCACCCGCCCGCCGCCGGCCCGCGAGTTCTGCGATCTCGTCTTCCTCGATCCGCCCTATCGCAGCGGTCTCTCCGCACCCGCGCTCGCGGCCCTGGCCGAGGCCGGCTGGCTGGCATCAGGGGCCATCGTCACGGTCGAACTCGCCCATAACGAGGATATCGTGCCGCCACAGGGTTTCGAGCAGATCGACGAGCGCCGCTATGGCGCGGCCAAGATCGTGATCCTGCGGCGGACATGACAGCGGCGGCCGGCCTTATCGCCCCGCTCTACATGCTGCGCCACGGCGAGACGGCGTGGAACACCGAGCGGCGCATGCAGGGCACCAAGAATTCCGATCTCACCGAGCGCGGCCGGGCCCAAGCGCTCGCCATGGGCCGGGCGTTGAAGATCGAACTCGCCCGCGAGCCCGGGGCGACGATCTTCCTGCGCAGCCCGCTCGGCCGCGTGCGCGAAACCTCGGAGATCGTCGGCCGCGAACTGGGGCTGGATCGCGCGGAATGGCGCGACGACCCGCGGCTGGCCGAACTCGGCTATGGCGACTGGGAAGGTTTTAGCTGGAAGGAGATCGAGGTCACGCATCCGACGGCGCTGACCGACTGGCGCGCCGACCCGCACGGCTACAGCCCACCCGGCGGCGAGACGCATGTCGAACTCCGCCGGCGCTCAGCCGCGGTGCTGGCCGATATCGTGGCTTCGCAGACGCGCACGGTGGTGGTGGGCCACGGTGTCAGCGGCGCCGTGCTGCGCGGCCTCAATCTCGGCCTCGATGCACGGGCCATGTTCGTTCTGGAGAAGCCACAGGACGCCTTCTTCCGCCTGCTCGCCGGCCGCGAGGAACGGATCGCGGCCGAGCCCGTCAGGATGTCCAGGGAAGCAAAGTAAGGTTGAGCGTCGTGGCGACGAGCAGCGCCGACGGTTGCGTCGCGGGTAGTTGGACGGTGATGTCGGAGCTGTAGCCGCCGTTGTCGTCGTAGGCGAAGGCATAGCCCTTGCCGTCCACCGTGGGCGCTGGGACGCCGTTGGCCGGATCGCCGATATGGAAGAACGCCGCATAGGCGTTCCATTGGCCAATCGGCGCATTGTTCTCGTGGACCGGATAGAAGCGCGAGAAGGCGAGGATGTTGGTGTTGAGCGGCTCCATGCCCTGGGGCGATTGGATCGTGATGTGGCTGGCGCCGGCGTCAGCGCGATAGACATATGTCGGATCGTCGAGGCTGATGCCGGTCATGGTCATGCCGGAGGTCAGCCCGGTGGCGAACTGAACCGTCGGCCCGAGATCACCGCTCTTGAAAGGGAAGGCCGGGCCGTAGGGGCTGAACAGCCGCAGCGTCGCGTAGTGGGCCTCCGTCGTGGCTGGGCCGTACTGGAACTTGAACTGGACAGTCGCGTCCTTGGCCAGGCCGACGGCACTCTGCCAATCGAATTCAATAGCGCTGACGACACCGCCGGCGCCGAAATTGAACCTGGCACCAGTCACGTAGTTGGGGGCCGGCGCTGCCGGAGGGATGATCGTGAAAGGCAATGCGACGTTCGAAGGTACCACCTTGAATGTCTGGATCTCCTGGCCATGAAAGAAAATCGAGCCGGTCAGGCTGTTCCACCACACACTGTTCCCGGCTCCCACCAGGCTACTTGCCTTGTAGAAGGTCGCGGCGCCTCGATTGAAGACCGGCTGGATCGGATCTGTGCTGCCCTGCGTCAACTTGGAAAGATCGACGCGAATCAGATCGTTGGCGTCGTTAGAACCAATTCTCAGGTGATGATTGTCCGGCACGACTCCAGAGGTGCCCGGCGTGACGCCGCGATTGAGCATCGTGCAGAGCTGGTTCTCAAGATTGGCGAGCATCGTGTGGTCGAATTTGAGCGGCAGCTTGTTGTTGGCTAAGTAGTACTCCTTCTGCGCCACATCGTCGGCAAACACCCCGCTCGCGCCGAGAACCATGCGGCCCGCGGACGTAAGCGGCAGATTGTATTTCTGGCCGGCACCCGAGAAACCGCCGAACCAGTACGGCGGCTTGGCGGCGAAGTACGGATAGAAGATCTGGTAAGTCACGCCGCCGCGAGCGCCGACGCAGGTGAGCGCGGCCGTGGCGCCGTTGTAGCAGTAGCCGGTGCCTTTGAACTGGAAGACCGTGTACGTCGCCTGAATACCGCCGTTGTCCTCGACCGAGAAATCGTCGATGACCCGGCCTTCGAATATTTCGGGGCCATCTTTGCCATTGCCGACCAGATAGAGAGCATGGCTGCCGCCACTCGCACCGTAATAGTCGAACAGCCAGTCGAGCGCGCCGTCGAAGGACTTTTGCAGCGGCTGAGTCGCCTTGCCTGGAGCGGCGTCGATGACATGTTGCGGCGCCAGCAGGCGCGTTCCGCCCTTGGTCACAACGCCGCTGTAAGGCAGGTAGTAGGCGCCCTGCGTGTACTTCTGGAACTGGGCGATGACGTTCGCCCGCGTCTGGGTCGCGACGATGCCCGTTCCATCGGCATAGTCGGGCACCTTGGGAGAGACCTGGAGGTAGGTCGGGATGCCGAACTGGTCGACCTGCGTCGTGTCGACATTGAACTGGTTCGTGCTGGGATCGACGGTGAACTCGATGAAATCGAAGTCGAACGACGCGTCGGGCGCGATGCCCCCGGGCTGTCCGCCGGCGTACGGCACGGCGTTCTGCTGGTCGGCGAAGTAGAGGCGGCCCGACGTGAAGGCGATCGGGCTCCCGTCGAAGGCCTTCACGTAGAAGCCGATGGTGCCATCGACCTCGTTCACGAGGCTCGACAGCAGAATAGACGCCACGGAACTGCCGGAGGGATTGTCCACCTCGGCGACATACACCGACTTGCCGCCAGGCGCCTCGTATTGGGTGAACTTGTAGGCCTGCGTCTTGCTCACCAGCGAGATGTAGAGGGCGCCGGATGTGCCCGTCTTGTTGGCGATGGCGAACTCGACGTAGTTGGCGATCGGAAGCGCAGCAGGCATTTCAGTTTCCTCCTATGGTCCGGATCGGTGGCCGCCGTCAGGCGTCAGCCGCGGGCGAGGCGCGCGGTGCGGCGGCAGCCGCCGTTTTCCGTCACCACGAGACCGCCGCCGTCGCTGCGGGCGGTGAGCTGAACGCGGCGATGCTCGGTGCCCTTCACGGAGGCGACGCTCAGCAGATTGAAGGTGCCGCCGCTCTTGGCCAGGCCGTGGATCTGCCACAGGCCCGGGCCTGGCGCCGGCGCCGCCGACTTGTTCGGATTGGGCACCGGTCCGCGGGCCGTGGTGTCGTAGGCCGAGCCGTCGACGAAGCCGGATTCGATGGTGAGCTGGTAGTCAAGCGGCGCATTGCACGAGCCGCCGTCGCTGGTGCCACGCCATTGGCCATCGAGCGGCGAGGCAGCCGGCCCCGGTGTCGGATTGGCCGGCGGCGCTACAGGCGCCGGTGCCGGTGCGCGGGTCTGCGCACTTGCCGACGCGGCAGCGACCAACACGAGCAGCAGGGACAGGAACTTGGTCATCGTCTTCCGAACAGCCGCTCGATATCGGCCAGCTTGAGTTCGACGTAGGTCGGGCGGCCATGATTGCACTGTCCGGAGTGCGGTGTCGCCTCCATCTGCCGGAGCAAGGCGTTCATCTCCTCGACGGTGAGACGCCGGCCGGCGCGGACCGAGGTGTGGCAGGCGAGCGTGCCGCAGACCTGCTCGACCTTTTCCTTGAGCGCCAGATGATCGCCCATCTCGGCCAGCTCGTCGGCGAGATCGCGAACCAGCCCCTGCAGGTCGACCTCGCCCAGCACGGCCGGCGTCTCGCGCACGACGACGGCGCCGAGGCCAAACGGTTCGAGCACCAGGCCCATCTCCGCCAGCTCGGCGGCGCGGGCGGCGAGACGTCGCGCACCATCCTCGCCCAGCTCGACCACTTCGGGCAGCAGCAGCGCCTGGCGCTTCACGCCGTCGGCCTCGAGCTGGTTCTTGAGCTTCTCGTGCAGCAGCCGCTCGTGGGCGGCGTGCTGGTCGACGATCACCACGCCCTGGTCGGTCTGGGCGACGATATAGGTCTCATGCAGTTGGGCGCGCGCCACGCCCAGCGGATAGTTGCCGTTGGCGATCTCGCCGGTCGGCATTTCAACGCGCGCCGACAAACCATCGAGTGGTGCCATGAACTGCGCCGCGGCTTCGGCGAGACCGCGCGGGATCGAACTGCCGTTCCAGCCGCCACCACCCATCGGCAAAGCATTGGTGTAGCCGGTGTGCGGCCGGAAGGCGCCCAGCGCCGCATCGGACACCGTCGTGCTGGCGCGATGGCCGGCGGCGGCGAGTGCGGTGCGGAGCGCGCCCACGATCAGGCCGCGCACGATGCCGGCGTCGCGGAAGCGGACTTCGGTCTTGGCGGGATGGACGTTGACGTCGACCATCTCGGGCGGCGCATGGAGGAACAGCGCCACCATCGGATGTCGGTCGCGCGCCAGGAAATCCTGGTAGGCGCCGCGCACGGCGCCGGCCAGCAGCTTGTCGCGCACCGGCCGGCCGTTGACGAAGAGATACTGATGCTGACCGGTCGGCCGGTTGAGCGTCGGCAGGCCGGCGAAGCCGCTGAGCCTGAAACCTTCGCGGTTGGCGTCGATGGCGATCGCATTGTCGGCGAAGTCGCGGCCCATGATCGCGCCCAGTCGCGCCAGCCGTGCGGCTTCGCCTTGCTCCAGCAGCGACGGCGGCGCCGCGGCCAGATCGATCAACGCCCGCTCCTCGCTTTCGAGGCGAAAGGAGATCGCGGGATGGGCCATCGCGAGACGCCGCATCGCATCGGCCACGTGGCCCGATTCGGTGCGGGGCTCCTTCAGGAACTTCAGCCGGGCGGGCGTGGCAAAAAAGAGATCGCGTACCTCGACCCGCGTGCCTGCCGGATGCGCGGCGGGCTTAGGCTCACCCTTGGCGCCGCCGTCGATTTCGAGGCTCCACGCGGTGTCGGCGCTGGCCGGCCGCGAGGTGAT
>CAMARK010000090.1 GCA_945860205.1 Reyranella massiliensis 521
GCCGCTGCTGCGGGCGCTCCTGACGTCGCAGGCCTTCCGCGATCCCAGCAACCGCGGCAGCCTGATCAAGTCGCCGGTCGAGCTGATCGTCGGAACCATCCATGTGCTGGGATTGCCGGTGCAGGAGAAGACGCAGCTCGTGCGCATGATGCAGGGGCTGGGCCAGGTGCCGTTCGATCCGCCCAACGTAAAAGGCTGGGCGGGCGGCGAGAGCTGGATCACGACCTACACGCTGCTGCTGCGCCAGCAGTTCCTGCGCCGCATCGTCGAGGCCACCGCGGTGGCCTCGACCGAAGGCGGCATGGCGATGAGGCCAGGGCCCGATCGCCGTGCCGAGCGCCGTCAGCAGCTGCCCAAAGATGAGGGCACGATGCAGATGATGGAGCCCCGGCCGGTCGAGGGCCGCAGCCTGCGCAACGCCGGCGGCGCGGCGCGTCTCGGCGCCAGCCTGGAGGGCGCCGACTCCGCCACTCTGCTGCGCACCCTGCTGCCGCGCGCGCCGATCGATCCGATCGACGCCTCGGCGTCGCCGGGTGCGGTCGTGGCGGCGGCGATGCTCGATCCCGCCTACCAGTTGAAGTGAGGGACGCGCCATGGGCCGCATCCTGCTTCTGGTCGAATTGAAAGGCGGCAACGATGGGCTGAACACCCTCGTGCCCTACGCCGACCCCAAGTACCGCGAGCTGCGTCCCGGCCTTGGCGTTGCCCGCGAGCATGTGCTGCCGCTCGACGAGAAGGTCGGGCTGCACGACAAGCTCGAGCCGCTGATGGAATCGTGGAAGGCCAAGGATCTCGCGATCCTGCAGGGCGTGGGCTATCCCTATCCGAACCGCTCGCACTTCCGCTCGATCGAGATCTGGGACACCGCGTCCGCCGCGAGCCAGACCTTGAGCGAAGGCTGGATCGCGCAAGCCTTCCAGGGCACCAACCTTCCCAAAGGTGCCGCCGTCGACAGCATCGTGGCCGACACCAATGCGTTGCCCGTGACCGGCCCGTCGCTCCGCACCATCGTCATGCAGGATGCCGAGAACTTCCTGCGCCAGGCCGAGACCATGAAGGAGAGGGGCGGCAAGGCCGATGCCGGCAATCCGGCGCTGCGCCATGTCTTGGCGGTGCGGCAGGAGATCAACGCGGCGGCGGCCGGCCTGCGCGACAAGCTCCGTGCCGCGCCTGCGCCTGCTCATGCCTACAACCAGGACAGCGGCCTCGGCCGGCAACTCGATCTCGCCACGCGCCTGCTGGCGGCCCGGGTGCAGGTGGTCGCCATCAAGGTCGCCATGGGTGGCTTCGACACCCACGCCAACCAGGCGCAGACGCACGAGCGGCTGCTGGGCGTGCTCGCTTCGGGTCTAGCGACGCTACGCAAGAACCTGATTGCCGCCAACCTCTGGAATGAGGTTGTCGTCATGACCTATTCGGAGTTTGGCCGCCGCGCGCGGCAGAATGCCAGCGGTGGCACCGACCACGGATCGGCGGCGCCGCAGTTCGTCATGGGCGGCGGCGTCAAGGGCGGCCTCCATGGCGCCTATCCGTCGCTCACCGACCTGCAGGACGGCGACCTCAGGCACACGGTGGATTTCCGCAGCGTCTTCACGTCGGTGGCGCAGGGCTGCTGGGGCCTGCAGCGCGACTTCGGCCTGCGCCAGCCCCAGCGCCTGGATTTCCTTACCTGAACTTCCTCGCCTAAATCTTAGGCGCGGCCGGTCAGTTCCTGCCGCACCGAGCCGCGCTCGGCTTCGATGCGGATGAACCACAGCAGCAGCGCGGCGCCGATTTTGATCGTCACCGGCAGCACGATGTAGACGATCATCAGCGCCGTCGTGTCGTAGCTGCCCTTGGCCGGATTGAAGCCCAGCATCGCCGCCACCGGCAACGAGCCCGCCGCGCCTAAGGCGGTCGCGAGCTTGGTGGAGAGCGCCCACAGGCCGAAGTAGGTGCCGGTCTTGCCCTTGGAGTCGCCGCCTTCCTGGGCGTTGATCACGTCGGCCAGGATCGACGGCGGGAGCCCATAGTCGGCGCCGATGCCCATGCCGGTGATCACCGAGATGGCCAGGAACCAGTAGAAATCGCCGGGTCCGATGAAGATCGCGAGGCTCATGGCGACGGCGGTCAGCACCATGCCGATGAACCAGGCGGCGGCCTTGCTGAGGCGGCGCGACAGCAGCAGCCACAGCGGCACGCTGGCGGCGCCGGCAATGAAGTATGTGAGCAGGATGATGCCGGCCTGCAGCTTGCCGCCCTTCAGCACGTGCTCGACGTAGAACAGCATCACCGTCACGGCGACGCCCAGCGCCGCGCCATTGACGACAAACACCAGCAGGAGGCGGCGGAACAGCCGGTTCTTCAGCGGCTGGAAGAAGGTGACGAAGATGTTGCGATTGGCATGGGTGACCGGCGGATGGACCGACGGTCCCGCCCAGATCATCGTGGGCGCCGACAGCACGATCAGGATGGGCACGAAGATCAGCCCCAGCATCGCGTAGCCTTGGCCCTCGCCGAGCTGGGCGGTGAGATAAGTCGGCAGCACGACGGCCAGCGTCATGCCGAGCAGTCCGAACACCTCGCGGCCGACCGTCACCTTGGTGCGCTCGTTGTAGTCGTCCGACAGTTCGGCGCCGTGGGCGTGGTAGCTGATCGACACGCCGGAATAGCCGAGGTGGACCAGCAGCAGGGCGGCCAACAGCCAGAACGCCATGAGATTGTGATCGCCGATGATCGAATCGGGCGGATCGAACAGCATGTAGAAGCCGGCGCCGAGGAACGGGGTCATCAGGGCGACGAAGGTGAGCCGGCCGCGCTTGCCGCGCTTCGTGAAGCGGTCGCTGATGACGCCGATAACCGGGTCCTGGATGGCATCGACGATGCGGGCGAAGATGAAGATCGCGCCCATGATGCCGAACGAGAGTTTCAGTACCTCGCCGTAGAAGTGACTGACGTTCAGCACGACCGGCAGCGCCGCCATGGCGAGCGGTAGTTGCAGGGTGGAGTAGGCGACCAGACGGTCGAACTTGATTTTTACCGGCACGGCGGCAGCGTGCCCGGTCGATCCTGCGTCCACCCGAAAACCTTCCTGTCACCGGGCGGCTTGGCGCCGCCCGTCTTTTAGTTGGCGACAGTTATATATGCCTGAAGTGTGCCTGCAATACGTCAGTCCGGCGGGTTTTGAAGCCTGCGGCACAATAGGCGAGGTAATACCGCCACATCCGGCGGAAACGCTCGTCGAATCCCAGCCTGGTCACCTGGTCGGCGACCCGGTCGAAGCGGCCCAGCCAGGCCTCCAGGGTGCGGGCATAGTCGAGGCCGAAGCTGTAGGCCTCGGCGAGCTTCAGCCCGGCCTGGCGGCATTGCTCGCGCAGGCTGGACGGCGACAGCAGCATGCCGCCGGGGAAGACATAGGTCTGTATGAAATCTGGATGACGGCGGTAGCCCTCGAAGAGGTCGTCGGCGATCACGATCGCCTGGACGATCGCCGAGCCACCCGGAACCGAATGGCGTTTCAGCGCCGCGAAATAGTCGGGCCAGTAGCGCTCGCCCACCGCCTCGATCATCTCGATCGAGACGATGTGGTCGTATTTCCCCTGGATGTCGCGGTAGTCGCGGAACTGCAGGTCGACGCGGTCGGAGAGGCCAGCCCGCTGCAGGCGGGCTTGGGCGTACTCGAGCTGCTCGCGCGAGATGGTGACGCCGGTGACGCGCATGCCGCGCCGCGCCGCCGCTTCGGCGAAACCGCCCCAGCCGCAGCCGATTTCCAGGATGCTGTCGCCCTGGCGGGCACCGAGCTGATTGAGGATGCGCTCGTACTTGGCGGTCTGCGCCGTTTCGAGCGCCTGGCCCTCCGCGCCTTCGTAGAGGGCGGACGAATAGGTCATCGTCGGGTCGAGCCACAGGCCGTAGAACTCGTTGCCGAGGTCGTAGTGCGCATGGATGTTGCGCTTCGAGCCTTCGCGCGAATTGTCGTGCCGGCGATGCAGCAGCTTCAGCAGCATGCTGTGAAAGACGTTGGTGCGCGTCACGCCACCCAAAGCCTTTTCGCTGTCGGTGAGCAGCGCCAGAAGTCCCGGCAGGTCGGGCGAGTCGCAGAGGCCATCCATGTAGGCTTCGGCGAAGCCGATATCGCCGTCGAGCAGCACCCGGCGGAAGAACCGCCAGTCCTTGATGTCGATTTCGGCCTGTCGTTCCGCCCGTTCCGGACCGAACCGGCACGTCGTGCCGTCTGGCAGCCGCACGGTCAGGCGGCCGGCCGACAGTCGGGCGAGTGACTTCAGGACGAAGCGGGCGGCGAATGACATATCGTCAACGGCTCACGAGCTGCGACGGTGGATCAGGTTTCCGGTAAAATTTCGCCCGCTTCCGCCAGAGTTGCAAGGCCTGCCAGTGGATTCTCAGCACAACACCCAGGGTCATTGTCGGGTTGCAGAGGAATCGGCGCACCACCGTCCTGTCTGCGAGCGGTTCGCGACGGCCCGCCACGGAGGTGGCCAGCATCAAGCCCTGGTCGTCGTGGTAGTTGACGTCGACATGGGCGATCCGATCGTCGAGGCGGAAGCGGAACTGGTAGTGGCCGTCGACCGGCAGGAAGGGCGAGACGTGGAAGACCTTGTGGCCGTCCAGCCAGGTCTCCGGGCCGATGGCGCCATGGTCGTCATGGTGGACCAGGTAGCAGTGGCTCTCGCCGAACGTATTGTTGACCGCGCACAGTACCGCCCGCAGCGCGCCTGCGCGGTCGCGGCAGAACCAGAAGCTCACCGGATTGAACACGTAGCCCAGCATCCGCGGCATGGTCATCAGCGTGACCTCGCCGTCGCAGACCTCGGCCAGACCGTGCTTGGCCAGGATCCTGTGCAGCCACGCCTTCAGGTCGCCGCCGTCGCGCGCGCCATGGTCGGCGCGGCGGAACGAGACCAGGCCGGGACGATCGAGCTTCAGCCAGCGGCCGGCCGCCGTTTCGAGCGTGCCGAGGTCGAGGCAGAGATAGGCGACGCGATAGCGAAAGGCGTTTTCGCGCGGCCGCTGCCGCCGGTGCACGACGGTGGCGTCGACGATCGCATGGGCGGTCTCCGACCCCCTCCGCCCCTGCGGGACACCTGGCGGCTTTGGCCGATGCGGCCAACGCCGCCAGGTGGCCGAAGGCCGGAGGGGGTCGAGAGTGATCACGACCGTGCCGCGACCGGCAGCGGAAACGGATCGAGCGCAGGCCGGTCCGCCACGACGCGGGGCGGGTCGCCGATGCGGCGGTGCTCGTCGGGCCGCGGCCAGGGGCGGTGCACGTCGAGCTGCTCGGCCACGTCGAGGCCGGCCGACAGCGCATCCTCGTGGAAGCCATAGCCGCAGTAGCTGCCGCAGAAATAGGTGTCGCGTACGCCCTGGATGGCATGCAGGCCGCGTTGCGCGCGGATGGCGGCGGCATCGTACATCGGATGCTCGAAGGAAAAGCGCGCATGAGCCGTCGCGGGCGAGGGCGCACGGCCGGGATTGACCGAGACGAACAGCGGCGTCTCGTCGGGCAGGTTCTGCAGCCGGTTCATCCAGTAGGTGACGCTCACGTTTGCAGCTTCTGATCTGCGGTCAGCAACGTAGTTCCAGCTCGACCACACACTGCGCCGCTTGGGCATCAACGACAAATCGCCGTGCAGCCAGACCTCGTTGGTGGAGTAGGCGAAGCGACCGAGCAGGTCGCGCTCCGAACCGTCGGCATCCTCAAGCAGCGCTAGCGCCTGGTCGGCGTGGCAGGCGAGCACGATCTTGTCGAAGCGGTCCCAGTGACCTGAAGCGTCGCGTACCTGCACGCCTAAAGGATCGCGGCGGATCGCCCGCGCCGGCGTGGCCAGCCGGGCGCGTGCACGCAATGGCGTGGCGATGCGCTCGACGTAGGACCGGCTGCCGCCGCTCACCGTGCGCCACTGCAATTGCGGTCCGATCGTCAGCAGACCGTGATTGTTGAAGAAGCGCACGAAGCTCTGAGCGGGATAGTCGAGCATGCGGCCGAGCGGCGTCGACCAGATGCACGACGCCATCGGTACCAGGTAGCGGTCGCGGAAAGAGTCACTGAGGCCGGCATCGTCGATGAAGTTGCCGATGGTGAAGTCGAGGTCTTCGCTCTTGTCGAGCAGCTGCGGCGCGAGGCGGTTGAAGCGCAGGATGTCGTGGGTCATGCGCAGGAATGACGGCCGAACGACGTTGCGCCGCTGGCCGAGGTAGCCGCCAAAGGAACTGCCGTATTCGAAGCGTCCCTCGTCGAGGCTGACGGCAAACGACATGTCGGAATTTTCGGTCGGCACACCGAGATGATCGAAGAGCGCGACCAGATTGGGATAGTTGCGCTCGTTGAACACGATGAAGCCGACATCGACCGGCCGAGTGCCGCCGGCAACCGGTGCGTCCACCGTGCACGAATGCCCGCCGAAACGCTCCTCGCGCTCGTAGACGACGACATCGTGCTTTCGGCTCAGCAACCACGCAGCACCCAGTCCGGCAACGCCTGCGCCAATCACGGCAATCTTCATTCGAAGCAACTCCCTCACTCTACCTCCCACATACGGCGGCGGTAGCGCAACGGATGACGACGCTGGCCCCTTCGCCCCCTTCGGGGGGACAGAATAATCGAAGGCCTCCCCCGTTTTCGGAGAAGAGGGGGGCAGGCCTCGGTGGCGATCAAGCGCTGCGCTTGATCGTCCGGAACGCAGCGAGCGCGCGCTCGCGGGCGGCGGCGTGGTCGACGAGGCGGGCGGGATAGACGTCGGGCGCCGGCGGCGGGTCGGCGGTCCACGGCCGGTGGATGGTCTTGGCGGGCAGGCTTGCGAGCTCCGGCACCCAGCGGCGCACATAGTCGCCGTTGGGGTCGAACTTCTCGCCCTGCAGGACCGGATTAAAGATGCGGAAGTAGGGGGCGGCGTCGGCGCCGCTGCCGGCGACCCATTGCCAGCCGGTGGCGTTGTTGGCCGGGTCGGCGTCGACCAGCGTGTCCCAGAACCAGCGCTCGCCTTGGCGCCAGTCGATCAAAAGATCCTTGGTCAGGAACGAGGCCACGATCATGCGCACGCGATTGTGCATCCAGCCGGTGGTCCACAGTTCGCGCAGGCCGGCATCGACGATCGGATAGCCAGTGCGGCCGCGCCGCCAGGCTTCGAGCGAGAGGGCGGCGCTCTCCCACGGAAAGGCATCGAACTCGGAGCGGAAATTGCGCTGCGCCAGGTCACCGAAATGGAAGAGGAGATTGTAGGCGAATTCGCGCCAGCCCACTTCGGCCAGGAATTTCTCGACGGCGGCGGAATCGCCGCGTCCGGTGGCGGCGCGCCAGATCTGCCGCGGGCTTATCTCGCCGAAGGCAAGATGCGGCGACAGCCGCGACGTGCCCTCGACAGCCGGCAGGTCGCGCGCCTGTCGGTAGCGGGCCAGCGCATCGTCGAGGAAATCGGTGAGTCGCCCCGCCGCCGCCGCTTCGCCCGGCGTCCACGATGCGCGCAGGCCGCCCGCCCAGTCCGGCGTAGTCGGCAGCAGGCGCCAGTCCGCGAGACTGTCGCTCTCGGGCCACTTGGCGGGCGCCGGCAGGCTCCGGGGCGCCGGCAGGGTCATGTCGGGCGAGGCGAGGTTGCGGCAGGCGCGCCAGAACGGCGTAAAGACCTTGAACGGCTCGCCGGCCAGGGTCTTCACCTCCCAGGGCTCGAACAGCAGGTTGGCCTTGAAGCTATCGGCGATCGTGCCACGCGCGGTGAAGAACTGTTTTAGCCGCGCGTCGCGCGCACGCGCGCCCTGGTCGTAGAGGCGGTTCCAGTAGATCGCGTCGGCCTCGCTTTCCACCGCCAACTCGGCCATGACGCGCTCGGCCGGGCCGCGCCGCAGGATCAGGCGCGAACCCAGTTTGCGCAGCGAGGCGTCGAGCGAGAGCAGGCTGTGATGAAGCCACCAGCGCGAGGCGGCGCCCAGCAGCCGCACGCCCTCGGTCTCCTCGTCCAGCACATAGACCGGAAGCACCGCCCGGCCCGAGCCGAGGCTGGCGATCAGCGCCGGATTGTCCGCCAGGCGGAGATCGTTACGAAACCAGATGATTGATGCCGACATGGTCGGCATACGGGTGAGCGGACGGGTTGGATCACTTCATCGGACCGCGAGCCTCCGGCTCGCTCATGATCATGAGGCGAGCCGGAGGCTCGCGGTCCAATGACCTAAGCCCTCGGACACACCGGCGCCTTGCGCATTTCCAGGCTTGCCAGGTCGGCCGTGACCGAGAGCAGGCCGGTCTCGACCGTCAGGCGATCGAGCACGCCATTCTCGAACACCAGGGCCGTGACGCTGAAGATCGGCTTCGTGTCCTGATTCCGGCCGCGCGAGAAATTCATGAACACCGGCCAGGACTTGCCCGGGGGCAGCGTCACCGGCTTGTCGGCCGGGCGGGCGCCACGGAGCATGGCGCGGTCCTGTTCGGTGACCTCGATCAGGAAGACGTCGCCGATCACCTCGGGGTCGAACATCAGGGCGGGGAAGGACGCAGCCTTCGCATTCAGCCGCTCGATCAGATGGTTGATGGCGGCCACCGGCAGCAGGGTGGGCGGCGGCAGCACGAACTGCGCGGGCGGGCTGGTGCCGAACACGATATCGGCCTTCAGCTCGCCGCCCTGCTTCTGGACCTTGCCTTTGACGTCGCGCGGGTTGCCGTTCTGCGTCTGCACCAGCCCGTAGCGGAAGGCGTTGCGCGTCTCATCGCTCTCGAGTTTCGACGCGAGGCTCATCTTCCACGAGGCGGTGAGGGCGATCTCCGTCCTGATGTCGCGCTTGAGATGCCAGCCGGCGCAATCCTGGGTGAGGTCGTGCACGGCGGTGCCGATGCGGGCTGCGTTGGCGGCGGCGCCCAGGCGCAGCGTGTACTCGGCGCGGTGCGGCTGGACCTGGGCGACCGCAGATGCCGGTGACAGCACGGCGGCGGCGAAGAGGAAACTCACAATGGAACGCATGGTGGCACCTTGCGCACGAGGTCTGGGCCGGTCAATCGTGCGCGCCATGACTTGGCGTGAACTTGTGGCGAGATTCCGGCGTTGGCGGCGCGGGGTGCCCGCAATGGTACCTGACGGAGAGCAGGCCGACCTGGTCGCAGTCTTCAAGGCGGAACGACGCCTGACCCTCAGCCGCGCAGGCAGCGTGCTGAAAACTTATCGTGTGGCGCTTGGGTTTGCCCCCGAGGGCCACAAGGAGCGCGAGGGCGACGGCCGCACGCCCGAGGGCGCCTACACGATCGACGCCCGCAATCCCCGCAGCGCCTTCCATCTCTCGCTTCGCGTCTCCTATCCCGACGACAAGGACAAGGCGCGCGCCGCGTCGCGGGGCGTGCCGCCCGGCGGCGACATCTATATCCACGGCCAGCCCAATGAGCTGCCCGAAGTGCCCGTCGATCATCCCAACCGGGACTGGACCACCGGCTGCATCGCCGTCACCGATGCCGAGATGCGCGAAATCTGGTCGCTGGTGACCACGGGCGCGCGCGTGGTGATCCATCCATGAATCCGTTGGACTTCGAATGCGCCGGCGAGACCCTGCAGGCACTTCCCCAGGGCGCGCTCTACTGGCCGGCGCGGCGCCTCCTGGCCGTGGCCGATCTCCATTTGGAAAAGGGCTCGTCCTACGCCGTCGCCGCCCGCAAGCTCCTGCCGCGCCACGACACGCGCCAGACCCTGGCCGCACTTGCCGCGCTGATCGACGCGCTGCAGCCCGCGACGGTGCTGTGCCTGGGCGATTCCTTCCACGACCGCGCTGCCGTCGAGAGGCTGTCCGAAGACGACCGCGCCGAAATCGAGCGCCTGACTGCGGCCACGCACTTCGTCTGGATCGCCGGCAACCACGATCCCGCGCCGCCGCCAGTCGGGTGGGGCGAGGTCGCGGAAGAAATCGACGAGGCGCCGCTCGTGTTCCGCCATGAGGCGCAGTTCGGCCCGGTGAGCGGCGAGGTCTCCGGCCACTACCATCCCGTCGCCGCGCTGACGGTGCGCGGCCGCGGCTTCCGCCGGCGCTGCTTCCTGACCGACGGCCAGCGCCTCATCCTGCCGGCCTTCGGCGCCTATGCCGGCGGCCTCAACGCCCTCGATCCCGCGATCGCGCAGCTCTTCCCCGACGACTACGACGCGCTGCTGGTGGGGCGCGACGCGGTGCGGCGGCTGTCGTGGCGGCAGTTGCGGCCGGATGCGTCGGCGTTCGGGTAGCGGTGGGCTGGCCGTCCGGGGTGCGGGAGGACTCTCGTCAAGTCGTGCTGGCACTGCCAGCAGTTCGGTGGAAACCGCGAGGCTGGTTTGCGAAAGGCGATTCACAGAATCAGCGGGATTCGGTCTATGTTTTCGCTATCGTAGCACGAGGCCTGACTTCGAAGGCCGAGCCGCCCTTTCACTTGCCCGGGACGGCTCCTTGTCGTGACGGAATGCGTCCTCCTCGCAGCGCTTGCTCCACGTGACTTGTCACGCTGGGGGTCCTGGGCGGCGGGTCGGGAGGCAGACCGAGACGATACTGACCATGCCCCGCCCGGCGCGCCCGCCGGTATGTATCCCTGGAGGATGAGGGGAGGTCCCGCGGTCTTGCCCTTGCTGGGCACTGAGCCGTGAGTAGCAAGCACAAGGACGCCCCCGCCGCATTGACTGTCCGGCAGGTGGGGTGGACCGAGGCGCGAAAAACGCGCCCGAGTATCGATTCGACGGTCTTCTGTGGCTGCCCCCAACGCTTGTCGGCGGCGGAGCCATAGGGTCAGATTCCCGACGATGTCACAGGTGGGCGCCCAGCCTGTGTCACAACATTTGTCTCAACTTGGTGTGACACCTTGGGGTGTGACACCGCCGGCTGATCGCGCCGGTGGCCGGCTATGTCCAAGGCAGCACGTCCACCGCGGCCTCACGGTCCGGCTGATCCGGCCGTCCGCGCCGGTCTTGCCGAGGTCGTAGCCACGGCCGGCTTCGCGGGCGCGCACGTCGAGGAAGGCGCCTTCCCGCCCGGTGATGTATTTGACCTCCAGCACGAGACGAATGTCGGCAATGGCCTCTCCTCCGGTGGTTATCCGACAGCCGGGTGTCGGGAAAAGGGAAATGAAAAGCGGGCCGTTTCAGAGGCTTGGACGGCCTGCCCATCGTTTCCCGACATTCAGGCGTCGGGAATTCAGCGCGGCAGCTTATACTTGAGCGTCACTTCGCCCAGCCCCTCGATCTTGCCGGTCGCGGTGCTGCCGGGTGGCACGAACTGGCAGGCGACCATGCTGCCGGTCGAGACGATCATGCCCTTCTTCAGCCGTTTGCCGTGGTCGCCGAGCTTGTTGGCGAGCCAGGCCAGCGAATTGTAGCAATGGCCCAGCACGTCGCCGGAATGGCCCTCGCGCACCGCCTTGCCGTCGAAGGAGATCGAGCCGCTGAGGTTGCCGAGGTCGAGCTTGGACCAGTCCTTGTTGGGCTTCGCCAGCAGCGAGCCGCCGTTCCAGCCGGCGTCCATGATCAGCGGGTTGACGGCGAGGCGGCTGTAATCGGCGCCGCGGTCCTCGATCAGCTCGAAGCCGGCGCGGGCGGAGCCGACGTAAGTTGCGATCGAGTCCTTGTCGTAGGGTTTTGCTTTCGGTTTCGGCACGTCGGCGTTCACCGTCAGGATGATTTCGAGCTCGACGCCGAGGCGCGTCCATCTGTCGGCGCGCACCGAGGCCTTGTGCTCGAACACGCGCTTCTTGCGGATCGGCCCGTAGGCGGGGCCCTTCAGGCCGGTCTGCGCCAGGATCTGCGGCGAGGTCAGCGCGATCTTGTAGCCGACCAGCGGGCCCTGCTTCACGACCTGCTTCCTGAGGAAAGCGTCCTGGACCTTGTAGGCGAGGCGCTCGTCGTCGGTCGCGAACTGCGCGGGCCACCAGCCGACGACGGCGCGGGCCTTGTCGACGGCGTGCAGCCAGTTGGCGACCTTGGCGATGTTGAGGGCCATCTTGTTCCTCCCCTTGCTTGAAGCGATGCGGCCCGCATAGTGCCACCATGGCGGCGAGAACGTTGAAGAATTTCGGCCCGGTGCGCGCAGGCGCACTTGTGGGTGTCGTCCTGGCCGGCGGCGAGGGCAAGCGCATGGGCCCGGGGCCGCTGAAACCGCTGCGGCTGCTGGCGGGCCGGCCGATGGTCGCCCATGTCGTCGAGCGCTTGGCGCCGCAGGTCATGGACCTGGTGGTGATCGCCAATCAGCCGGCCGCGGCCTTCAAGGCGCTGAAGGTAGCGGTGATCGCCGATCCGCCCGACGTCCGGCGCGCCGCCAGGACTGATGGCCGGAAGCTCGGGCCTCTCGCCGGCATCCTGGCCGGCATGGAGTGGGCCAAGGCGCATCATCCGCACGCCGGCTGGATCCTGACGGCGCCGGCCGACGTGCCGTTCCTGCCGCTCGACCTCACGGTCCGCCTGTGCGGCCACATGCATGTGCCCGAGCCCGACGTGCTGATGGTCCGCCACGGCAAGCGGCGCGAACACACGATCGCGGTGTGGTCGGTGAAGCTCGCGGCCGACCTCCGCCGCGCGCTGCTGGAGGAGGGCGTGCGGCGGGTCGAGGAATTCGCCCGGCGCTACGATTTCGCCGAGCTGGTGTGGCCGGGCGGCGCGGCGCCGTTCCTGAACGTCAACACGCCGGCCGAATTCAGCCGGGCGACGCGCCGGATGGCCTCAAGCGCACGTGACCGCAAGTGAAGTCAAAGCCTCGTATGATCGTCCCGTCATCAGCCAAGGAGAATCGCATGACCAAGACCCGCATCGCCATCGCTTCGGCCCTCGCCGCCGCCCTCCTGGCACCGGTCGCCGCTCAGGCCCAGGGCAGCATGGAGAAATGCTACGGCGTCGTAAAAGCCGGCAAGAACGACTGCCAGACCGCCACCTCTTCCTGCGCCGGCACGTCGAAGAAGGACGCACAGGCGGATGCCTGGATCTCGGTGCCCAAAGGCGCCTGCGAGAAGATCGTCGGCGGCAAGCTGACGGCCAGCTGATCTCATGAGACCGGCCGCCGGCATCGGGCTGCGCGCGCCGCATCTGGCGGAGATCGGGCGCGACCGGCCGGCGACCGGCTTTCTGGAAATCCACGCCGAGAACCATCTTGGTGGATCGCCGGCCCGTCAGGCGGTCGAACGCCTGCGCGAAATCTATGATTTCTCGGTCCATGCCGTCGGCCTGTCGCTGGGCTCGGTCGACGGTCTCGACGAGGCGCATCTCGGCCGCGTCGTCGAGCTGGTGAAGCGGCTGGAACCGGGTCTTGTTTCGGACCATCTGTCGTGGAGCACGCACGCCGGCCGCTGTTTCAACGACCTGCTGCCGCTGCCCTATACCGAGGAGGCGCTGGACGTCGTCGTGCATAATCTCGATCGGCTGCAGGAGGCGCTGGGGCGCCCGGTTTCGATCGAGAACCCGTCCTGTTACCTGGGCTTTGTCCAGTCGACACTCACGGAGCCGGAATTCCTGGCCGAGCTTGTGCGACGGAGCGGCTGCGGCCTGCTGCTCGACCTAAACAACATCGTCGTGACCGCGCACAATCTCAGGCTGGATCCGCGCGACTGGCTGAAAGCGCTGCCCGGCGAGGCGATCACCGAATATCACCTGGCCGGCCACGCCGTGAACGATTGCGACGGCGAGCCCATCCTGATCGACGATCACGGCAGCCGGGTGGGCGACGAGGTCTGGGCGCTGTTCGGCGACGCGCTGCGCCGCTACGGCCCAAGGCCGACATTGGTCGAGTGGGACACCGATATTCCGGCACTCCCCGTGCTGCTCGAGGAAGCGGCGCGGGCCGAGCGCATGATCCAGCAGGCGAGGGAAGATGCCGCTCGCGCTGCGTGACCTCCAGGCGGCATTCGCCGCCCATGTCGTTGGCGGCGACCGCGCCGATCTCGTGGCGGCTGTCGTGGGCGATTCCATGTCGGCGGAAGCGCGGCTGCGCGTCTATCGGCACCACGTTGCCCACAGCCTCGGCAGTGCGCTCGCCGCCACCTTCGCCACCGTCCAGGCCCTGGTGGGCGATGCGTTCTTCCGCAGCATGGTGCAGGGCTTCATCGGGCAGACGTTGCCGACGCAGCCGGTGCTCGACGAATACGGCGCAGACTTTCCGGCCTTCGTCGCGGGCTACGAACCGGCGGCCTCGCTTCCGTACCTCGCAGACATCGCCCGGTTCGACTGGGCACTGAATGTCGCGTTCCACAGTCCGGTGGGCCGCCGGCTCGCCGCGGCCGATCTTGCCCGGATCGCGGCAGAGCGGTTGCCGTCGCTGTCGCTCGCCGTGCCGGAAGGCGCGACCTTGATCGGTTCGCGCTACCCGCTCGATCGCATCTGGAACGCGTCGCAGTCAGGGGCGACTGCCGGCACGGTGGACCTCGACGACGGCGGCGCTGATCTCCTGGTGCTGCGCCGGTCCGACGATGCGGCTTTCATTGTCCTCGCCGAGGGCGAGGCGGCCTTCGTCGCGGCCCTGATCGACGGCAAGTCGCTCGAGGCAGCGGCGGAGCAGGCGTCGCACGCCGACCCGTCTTTCGATCTGTCCAAGGTGTTTGCCCGGCTGCTCAGTTTGGAGGCATTTGCTGCGTTGCAGCAGGGCGCCGAGGGAGAGGGCTAAAAAGCTCCCTACTATGGGATAGTCGCTGCCGGGTATTTTTGCTGCAGCGCACTGCAAGTATTCACCGGCGGCCATGAACGATCTTGCAGCGTAACCGACCGTCCCTATACTCCGCGCGCCTTAAAAGTCCGCCTTCCCCCGAGGCGGAAGTCCAGTCGCTGCGAGTGGAGTTGCCGACGATGTCGATTACGTTGCCGCAGAATTACCGGCCTACCGATCGCGAATCCTTCATGAACCCGATGCAGCAGGAGTACTTCCGGCAGAAGCTGCTGAAGTGGAAGAACGAGCTGATTGACGAGTCCAATCAGACTCTACAGAACATGCAGGAAGAGAGCCTGGCGCAGCCTGATCTCGCCGATCGCGCCACCGCCGAGACCGACCGCTCTCTCGAACTGCGTACCCGTGACCGCTTCCGCAAGCTGATCTCCAAGATCGACCAGGCCATGAAGTCGATCGAGGAAGGCACCTACGGCTATTGCGAGGAGACCGGCGAGCCGATCTCGCTCAAGCGGCTGGAAGCGCGTCCGATCGCGACGCTCTCGGTCGAGGCGCAGGAGCGCCACGAGCGGATGGAGCGGACGCGCCGCGACGAAGGCGCCGACTAACTCTTCGCTTCGTCCTGCATCGCCTGACGGTTGAGCGCGCGGCCCGCACGGCCGCCGCCAGGCTTGCCGTCACGCCAGGCGATCGCGCCGTTGCAGAATACCGTGTCGATGCCCTTGGCGGGCGAGATTGGCTTCTCGAAGGTCGCCGTGTCGATCACCGTCGCCGGATCGAAGATGCAGAGGTCGGCATAGAAGCCGGGCTTCACCTCGCCGCGCTTGGTGAGGTGAAAGCGCTGCGCGGAGTAGGACGTCATGCGGCGCACCGCGTCCTCCAGCGGGAACAGCTTTAGGTCACGCGAGTAGTGGCCGAGCACGCGCGGGAAGGTGCCCCAGAGACGCGGATGCGGATGGGCATCGAACGGGATGCCGTCCGAGCCGATCATCGCCCCGGGATGGGACATCGCGGCTTGCACGTCCTTCTCGTCCATCATGAAGTAGATCGCGCCCGCGGGCTGGATGCGGTCGGCGGCTTCGCTCATCGAGCAGCCCATTTCCTGGGCGATGTCCTTGAGGTCGCGGCCGCTCATGCCAGCCACCTTGTCGGACCAGGTGATCAGCACCTTGTCGGCACGCTCCAGCATGTCGCTGCGCAGGATCGTGGAGCCTGCGATATAAGGATAGACGTCGAAGGCGATCTGCTGCTTCTTCATCGCGTCGGTGAACTTGGGCAGCGTCTCCACCATGCGGCCGAAGTTGGAGCGGCCCGAGCATTTGTGATGCGAGACGATGATCTCGGCGCCGGCGCGGCGGCCGATCTCGAAAGTCTCGTCCATCGCCTTCAGGATATGATCGCCCTCGTCGCGCATGTGGGCGGTGTAAACGGCGCCCCACTTGCCGAGCGGCTGGGCGACCTCGGCCACCTCGTCGGTCGGGGCGGCGGCCGAGACGGCATAGAACAGGCCGCTCGACATGCCGATCGCGCCCTGCTCGAGGCTCTGGTCGAGCAACTCGCGCATTTGCTTGATCTCGGGCGCCGTGGCGCCGCGGTTGAGATCGTCGCCCATGGTGTTGATGCGGAGCGTCCCGTGGCCGATCAGGAAGGCGCCATTGATGGCGGGCCTGGCCGCGTCGACCTTGGCCGCGAAGTCGGCGAAGTTCCTGGAGAGGTTCTCCTTCTTCTTCACGATCAACGACATCCAGTGGCCGACGTCGGGCCGCACATAGGGCGCGGCGGAGACACCGCAATTGCCGCAGACCACCGTCGTCACGCCCTGGCTCACCTTCATCGCCATGGTCGGATTGTCGATCAGCGCGGTGTCGTCGTGCGTGTGGACATCGATGAAGCCCGGCGCCACGACCTTGCCCGCGGCATCGAGCTCGTTGTCGCCCTTCAGCGACCCCGGGGCGCCGACCGCGGCGATCCGGTCGCCCTTGATTGCCACGTCGGCGGCGAACAGCTTCTTGCCGGTGCCGTCGGCCACCTGGCCGTTGCGGATGACGGTGTCATAGGCGGCCATCATGAACTCCTTACACTTCGTTACGGCCGAGCCGCATGTCGAGGTCGAACGGATAGAGCGGCCGCTTGACCCTGGTGTACTTGAAGAGCTTGAGATCCGAGGCGGTGCAGCCGTCGCCGTCGCACATCACGATATGCTTGGCGATCGGCTCGAAGCCGGCGCGGAAATGCTGGCGCGACTTGATCAGCACGAACTTCTTGCGGCGCGGGTCGATGCCGCAGTGGGTGAAGACGCCGAGGTCGTAGGGTTCGGCACGCTTCTCCGAGACCACGATCTGCATCTTGCCGGTATCGAGCACGGCGGTACGGCCCATGCGCACCGTGGTGCCGGTCGCCATCGGGCCGGTGACCGTGAACTGGCCGTCGGTGATTGCCTTGACCTTGCCGGTGATTTTTAGCGGCTTGCCCTTCAGGCCCATGGCCGGCATGTCGATCTTGCCGCCCAGCTCCAGCGTGATCTCGGCGCCGACGCCGGCCTTGATCATCTGCTCGACGCAGGCGGGATCGCAGATCGGGCCGGCGCAGGCATCTTCCATGCCCTGCTTGATCGCCTCCTCGATGACGCTCATCACGTCCTGGGTCCCGCCCGAGGCGGTGTTGTCGCCGTGGTCGGCCATCACGACCGGGCCGCCCTCCAGCGACTTGGCGCGCGCCACCTGGACCTGAAGCGGCTCGGGGTGGAACAGGAAGCCTTCGCGCTTCTCCCAAGCCGTATCGAGGATCTTGTTCAGCAGGATTTCGCCTTCGGCCGTGCGCTTGTCGCAGACGATGACGGAGGAGAGCGCGAGGTGAGGGATGTCGGCCTGCGGGAAGCCGCCGAACACCGAGGCGTTCAGCACCTGGCCCGTGTCCTCGGCCTGGTTGGCCATGCCCATCAGTGTCTTCATCGGCTCACGCGAGGGCGTGTGGACCAGCGAACTGCTCATGATGGGCCGGTTGCCCCAGATCATCTTGGGCTCGACCTCACACGCCAGCGCGCGCATCAGGGTGCGGCCGGCGCGGCGCGCGGTGTCGGCCATGTCGATGTGGGGATAGGTGCGATAGCCGGTGATGATCGTGGCGCCGTTGATCATGGCGTCGGTCATCTGGGTGTGAAAATCGAGCGCCACTGCGATCGGCACGTCGGGCGCGATCTTGCGGATGCGATTCAGCAGTTCGCCTTCGCCGTCGTCGAAGTGTTCCGCCACCATCGCGCCGTGCAGGGCGAGCAGGACGGCGTCGCAGCCCTTCTTGACCTCATCGACGATGGCCGCCGTCATCTGCTCGTAGGCGGCCTTGGTGACGAGGCCCGAGGGATTGGCGCTGGCGGCCATCGGCACGGTGAATTCGGCGCCGGCCTTGCGCGCCACCTCGATGAACCCCCCGAGAGAGGTGTTGGTGCCCTCGGACTCCTTGATGGCGAGGGGACCTGCAAGATCGGTCGCGCGGGCGAAGGAGGCGATGGGGGTCGGCAGCGGCGAGAACGTGTTCGTCTCGTGCATCATCATCGCGACTACGAACTTTTTCGCCAAAACGGCCTCCATTCCGAATTAAGTCGTTGAGCAATCTATATAAATGCAGGCTATCTGCATCTGGAGCAGAGTTGTGTCTGAAGCATGGCTGGGTCGCATGATATTGGTGCGTTGCAAAAAAGACACACCCGGATTTCTTCTCTGACTTCTCTAAATCTGCGAATTCAGGGCGCTTTTTCGCCCTTGAAATCTCTTCGCAGGTGCACCATTCTCTGTGGACAGCAAACGTCACCTCGGTGACCGCATTGTTTGCTGTATGCCCGTCTTGGGCGTTTCCTCCCTAAACTCGGGCCGTGCTTGTCACGGCCCTTTTTTTTGGCCGCTCAGACCTATTCGGCGGCCAGCGGTCGAGGAAGCAGGATTTCCAGGGCGTGATTGCCGATTTCCTCAAGCAATCCAGCCATCAGCCGCTCTACGACGCCGGCCGTCGGCAGCCTCTCGTGGCGTGCTTCGTCCATATAAAGCGCCCGGTTTATTTCGATCTGCAGTGCGTGGCGGGCAAGCCCGGGACGGCCGTAGCGCTGCGTGGTGAAGCCGCCCGCGTAGGGTTGGTTGCGCAGGACCTTGAGGCCGTGGGCGGCCAGCCAATGCTCGGCGCATTCGACAAGCTCGGGGGCGCATGATTCGCCGTGATTGTCGCCGAGCACGATATCGACGCGGTTGTCGCGCTCCCGCGGCCCCAGGCTGGAGACCGACGACGGCATGGAATGGGCGTCGATCAGCAAGGCGGCGCCGAACCGGCTGTAGGTCTGCTCGACCAGGCCCGACAGCGCCAGATGATAGGGTCGCCAGCAGGTTTCCAGCCGGTGTTCGATGATTTCCGCCGGAACCCGGCCGCGGTAGATCGCCTCGCCGCTTGCGGCCACGCGCGGGATCATGCCGAGGCCCGCGGCAACGCGCGTCGTGCGGTGATTGAGTGGCCGCGGCAGCGGCCCCTCAAACATGGCCGGGTCGAGTTCGTAGGGCTCACGGTTGGCATCGACGTAGGAGCGTGGAAAACGGGCCGCCAGCAGGGGCATTCCGAGCGACGGCGCGGCGCTGAACAGCTCGTCGACGAACGCATCCTCGGCCCGGCGCAGGGCCGCGAGCGGCACCGCCGCCTGGGCCAGAAATTCAGTGGGATAGTTCGAGCCGCTGTGCGGCGAAGCAACCACGACCGGCATGGTCTGGCGGTTGGGCAGGCGGCAGTCTAAAGCTTCGTGATCGGGCGGGCCCGGCGAGAATTCCATCCGTTGCTCATAGCGCGAGGGGCGGGGCGCGTCACGCCCGCCCGCTCTTGCCAATTCGAGGGGAGCGATGTAGACGACCGGGCTTCCGCGTCGCGGCGTGAACAGACACGCCGTAATGCGATCGGCGATGGGCGCGTAGCTCAGCGGTAGAGCACTGTCTTGACATGGCAGTGGCCACAGGTTCGATCCCTGTCGCGCCCACCATCGCC
>CAMARK010000091.1 GCA_945860205.1 Reyranella massiliensis 521
CCCTCGTCTGGGCCAACCACAGCCTCTTTCATGCTCAATCAGGCTCATTTGTGAGTGGATTTGTGAGTGGTCTGATTCGCGCAGAGATCAGACTACTCACAAAAAGGGGCGGTGGTTCGATTCCGTATCCACAGCCTGACGTTGTGCAGCCGAACGTGTGATACAATTCAGCTATATTAGCTAGTGCGTTCGAGTGTGGCCGTGGTCACTAGCGCGGCCACGTTCGAACGATAACGTATGGGACAAATTACTATCTGGAACAGACTCGCTTGGTGGTGGGAGCGGTTGAATTGTTGGCACGTGTGGCACGCGTTTCCGATGGTCGATATAGCAGAGAGACCCTTCGTTGCTCTCTCGTGTCAGAAATGCACAGCGGCAATGGAAGCTGACTACGCCAAGGACGGCAGCATCATATGAACCGAACTCCTCACCGGAGGGTGTGATGGCAAAGAAGGCTACTGGGGCAAGGGCGCAGTCCCTGCCGATCAAGAACATAGTCGTGGGCCTCCCTCATCCGGCCGTCTGGGAGGCCGTCGCAAACCTGACGCGAATCGATCATACGCGCGCAGCCATAAACCCTCGGCGCGTCGTCCGGCCCGAAGCACCTGCTCCACGTGACGAGAGTCATGCTGGGGGTCCTGTGCGCGGGCCGTTCGACGAACAGCCTCCGGCCGAACCGACCGCACCTGGTGCGGGACGCAAGACCTAGCCGATCCCTGGAAGGTCACTTCAGCGGATCGACATAAAAAGCCGGGAGAAATCCGGCCAGCCCTCCCGTCACCCTGGGCCAATCGGGTGATGCCACGTGACCACCGGCCTCCTCATCCCCACCCGTCTTCGGACGCAGGGGGGATCGTCGGTTTCCAGGGGACTCTAGAACCGCGTGGAGCGGACAACGCCGAACAACTTCTGACACAAACGCCGCTGTCGTTCATGGTGTCACAAGTTGTTCGGCGGAAGCTGTGCCGGAAGTAACGTCGGTGCCAGAACCTTTGACCATGCCCCGCCCGGCGCGCCCGCCGGGTACGATCCCTGGAGGATGAGGGGCCGTCCCGCGGCCTTGCCCATACCGGGTACTGAGCCGTGAGTAGCAAGCACAAGGACGCCCCCGCCGACGATCCGTCCGGCAGTGGGGTGGACCGAGGCGCGAAAAACGCGTCCGAGGACTGAATTTTGACGGTCATCTGCGGCCGCTCGAGGTGGGGCCGCAGGGTCAGATTCCCGACGAGGGCACAGGTGGGCGATTGGCCTGTGTCACAACATTTGTCTCAACTTGGTGTGACACTTTTCGGTGTGACACGTCCCTTGACCGGCTAGACGAGCGAATCCTTCGGGACCTTCCACAGCTTGTCCAGTCGCGCGGCATCTTCCCGGATGCGCTCGCGCAGCAGCTGATCGCTTTTCATGTACTTGCGAGGGTACATCGCGATCAGTTGGGCAAATTCGGCTCGGGTCGCGCCCTCGGCTTTCGCGGCCGTGATCGCTTCCTTGGCACTTTCTTCGTCTGGTCGATTAGACGCGAAGGGCGCTGTGCCGAAGCCAAAGCAACCCGCAACCAAGTCTGTCCAAGCCATATCGCCCCCAATGCAGGGTCGCCTTCTACAGAGTATTCGACGTTATCTCAATGCGAGGCTGCTTCCCGTGGCGTGCTATCTTCGACGGCATGACACAGCGTGACGATATTCTCCAAGCGACTGGCCCCATCGATGAGGTCAGGTACTCGGCCGAGAAGAAGGCCGCCATGCACGTGATGTTCGAGACGGTCCTCGACCGGCTGGACGAGATGCAGCGGGCGCCGGATCACTGGGAGGAGACTTGCCTGGTGCACGCTCTCAGCTTCATGGAAGCAGGAGTCTACCCCCGCGCGCGGATCGAACTGGACAGCTGCATCGTTCCGGCCGGCAAGCGATCGAGCTGGCGTGAGGACCAGATGAAAAGGAACCCCCGACGCTATACGGTGGCGCGGCTCCGGCTGCGGCTCGATGGCGTGAAGGCGGACGTGAGATAGTGGACCGCGTGACGCCAGCGTCGCGCAGCCGTCTTCGGAAGGTCTGTTGCCGAGCCTGCCCAGAGCCTTAGGCGCCTTTTGCCGGCAATCGAACCCGGCCGGGTCGCCGCCCGATACCTACCCAATTCCCGCCCCGGCGTCATTGCGCGTATTCCCCATGGCGGCTAGGTATGGCCAGTGTTGACGACGTATCGATTTGACCATCCCGAGACGGACGCCTCGAAGACCCTGGATTTCCGGGCGTATGTTTACGCGTCGCTGTTTGGTCCGGTGTACGTCCTGGTCAATGGTTTCCCGCTTCTTGCCCTGCTGATGGTGCTGATTAGCGCGGCGATCTTCATCGCCGCCTTCATCGGTTTCGGCTTCGTGGATTGGTTCCTCGGGTCGGAGATAATCACCATCTTCGCCCTGATCGGGGTTCCCATCGCCGCACTGGCGGCCCAGGGTGTTGCCGCCATAGAACTCGTCCGTATGGGCTATCTGCGCTCCGGCTGGCGCGAGGGCTACTAGGCGCCCCTGCAAATTGGCGCACCGCCCTTGCGGGTCACATTCGGCGAACGTATTTGTAGGCGGCTCTTGTCCCGGGCGGTTCCGGGATACCTTGAGAACCAACAACTTGCCAAAAGTCGCTGCGGGGTTGAAGAGCGGTCTCAAATGGCGCGAACGACGAGATTCCTGAGGGTTGCACTGGGCGCGTCGGCCTTGGTCGTCATTGTCGCGCTCGTCTTGTGGATCGGCCCCGACCGGCAGCGGAGCAAGGCCCAGGACTCGCGTGCGCCGGGGCCGCTGATCTCGCGCGGCTATACCGAGGCGCCGGCCGGCACGGTGGTGATCGCCGGCGAACCCGCAGGCGGCGCCGTCGTCCTCGAGCTTCGCGTCAAGGACGGCCAGAAGGTCAAGCGCGACGACATCATCGCCGTGCTGTCGAATTATCCCACCGCCGATGTCGAGGTCCGCGCGACCGAGGCCAAGCTCCTCAAGGCCCGGCAGCAGCGCGAGGCGATGGTGTCGGGCTTCAGGGTCGCCGAAATCGTCATGCAGGAAGCGGTCGTCAAATCCGAGTCGGAGACGAACAAGCTCAAGCAGTTGCAATTTCAGCGTTCAAGCATGCCGCCGGATGAGAAGCAGCTCGAGCTCAGCATCTCGCAACAGAATCTCGAACGCGAGCAGGCCAAGCTGCATGTGTGGAAGGAACAGCTGAAGGCCGACCTTGCGCAGATAGAGACCGAGATCAACATCCTGACCGCCAAGGTCGACGATGCGCGCAACAGCCGAGAGCAGGCGCTGGTTCGTGCGCCGCTCGACGGCGTGATCGCGGAACTCTACTCGCGTCAGGGCGAGCGGATCCATGGCAATGGCATCGCCAAGATCGTCGACCTGGACCAGGTGAGCATCCTGGCCGAGATCGATGACATCCATGCCAGCCGGGTCATGGTCGGCGGCAAGGTCGAGGTCACCTTTCGCGGCAGCCCGATCGTCCACAAGGGGACGATTTCGCGGGTGTCGCCCATGGTGAAGCGCCTGAAACGCAGCCAAGCCGACCAGGGCGAAGGCAATGTCAACCTCGTCGAGGTCGAGATCAAACTCGACGATCCGGCCAAGATGCCCCGGGTCCTGTCACGCGAGACGCGCGTCATCTATCTTTAACTTGGCAAGCGACGGTCAGGCAGCCTTCGGCATCTCGCGGGCGGCCTCGATCATCGTCCCGGCCAGCACCTGGTAGGCGGTGGCCCAGGCGTCGCGCGTTTCGGCGGTGAAGCCGTCGCCCAGCCCCTTCTCCAGGGTCCACAGCAACGCCGCGCCGACCGGCACGTACTGCTCGGCGCTGACGCCGTAGCCGGCATGCCGCTGGCCGAGCGCGCGCACCGCCGGCAGAAGCGTGCCGAGGTGGCTGAGACCGGCGACAGCGGTGCCCAGCATGGCCATCAACTTCTTCTTCTGGCCCGAGAGATTGTCGGGAAACATGGCACGCACTTCCGGTGCGATCTCGAACAGCCGGTCATAGAAAAGATCGGCGGCAGTGGCGGCGATGGGGGCAACCTGGGCGAAGCTCGTCTGCACGAGCTTGATCTGATGCGGTGTCATGGGCGGATCCTCGGTGGGCGGTTGGTGTGCCCGGGGTTTACGCCCGCTCTGCCTCGTGCCCATGTCGCGACGGCCGGATTCTGTATCGCCTGTATCGCGCCGCCTGTATGGTCGGGCGACATGGCCAAGACCGAGCCGACTGAGGATTTGGCGGCGCTGCAACGCCACGCCGCCCAGTTGAAAGCCGCCGCCGACAAGGCCGTCCGCACCTACGACCGCGATACCTGGATCAGGTTCACCCTCGTCTTCTTTCCGGTGCCGTTCGTCCTGGTGCTGCTGCGCCTGCAGATCGAGGCGTGGGGCTATTACGTCGCCGGGGCACTCTTCCTCGCCTCCGCTTCAGGGCTCTATGCGCTCGACGGGGCGGCCGCGGCGCGGCGCGATCGTGCCGTCAAGGCGGCGGACGAGGCGCAAAAGGCCTACGACGATGCCCGCACGGCCAGAAGCGACTAACTTTAGCGCCTAGCCTTTCGACAGCCGCGGCCACTCGCGCGCGGGCCGCAACAGCGTGTCGCGGGCCTGGTCGACCTTGTTCATGAGGTAGGTCGATCCTGAATGGTCGGGATGGACGAGGCTGGCCAGTCGCCGATGAGCGGCCCGGATGGCGGCCTCGTCGGCCCCGGAGGTGAGGCCCAGGACATCGAGGGCTTCGGCGCGCGACATGCCGTCCGGCGGCGGCGCCGGCAGGGCGCGATGGACATAGGCCTCGAGAATAGCGGCCGCGCGCTGCACCGTCTCGGCATCGGGCGCCACTTCCATGTTGAACGTGTCGAAGGGCCGCGCCTTCGGCCGCAGGCGATCGAGCATCGCGCGCAACGGCTGCAGGATCGCCTGCCATTTGAGGAAAGTGGGCACGATCAGCATGCCGGCGCCGAGCAGCATCGCTCCGGACCAGCGGCCGCCGGCGATCATCCAGACGAGGACTGGAACGCAAGCGAGGACGAGCAGCAGCAACATCCAGCGGCTGACGCGGATCATCGTCTGCGGATCGGAATGGATAAACCAGTCCAGGAACTTCGCAGCCGTCGCCAGCAAGGAAAGGCCGAGCACAACGGCGCTGATGATGACGGCGTAATCCATCGGCGAAGACTAGCGGTATCGCTGCGAAAAATCAGCTTTCAGTTCTTCGAATTTCGGAATGTCCTTCGCAAAATGCGGCGTCTAGTATTCGTGCCACACGGCAACGAAGGAGTACGGCCATGGTCGAACCGACCAGAGAAACGCCTACCAAGACAGTTGCTCCTGACGCCCCGTTGATCGCACCGCTCGGTGCCGACGGCGCGGCGCCGAATCTTCCGGCGCGCAAAGCCTCGATCGACGAATTCCTCAAGCGCAACGCCGAAGTGCTGGAAAAGGATCGCGAGGAATTCCAGGCCTATCTTGTCGCCAAGCAGGCAGCCGCCACTGCGGCGCCGGCGCCTCAGCCCGCGCCCGCGCGCAGGACCCGGATGAGCCGGCGCACGATGCTGAACGTCGCCGTCGGCACGGCCGGCGTCGCCGAAGCCGCCGTCCTTGGCTATAGTGCACTGGGCGGCGGTTCGTCGGACACCGGCATCTTTCAGGCGAGCGGTGCGGGCCCGCAGCAATCGCACATCACCCGCGAGATCGTCGACAGCAGGGCCGACATCAAGGGACGCAGCCTTGGCCAGTGGATCGCGTTGCTGCCGACCAAGCTGGGTGGCGGCACCTACGCGCTCGATCTCAATTCGAACCGCGTGCTGGCCTCGATCTGGTACTGGAACTACGGCGATTTCAGCCCGATCAGCCATCACCTCTGCGCCTTCCCGAGTTCCGATCCGTATCACGGCTTCGAATTCGTCAACTCGACGCAGGGCGGCAAGAACTCGCTGATCTACGGCATACCCACCGCCATCACCGAACCGGCGCCCGGCACCAACATCTACCGCGTCCGCTTTGACGGTACGCAGATGCAGATGGTCGAGAACGTCTCGGAGACCACAGGCCTCGGGCTCGGCGTCCATGTCACCGTGAACCCGAAGGATGCCCAGTCCTATTTCGTCACTGATGGCCAGAAGGATATCGCCGCCTGCTTCGACCGCACGACGTCGAAGGTGAAGGCGGCGCTGAAGTTCGACTGGGCGCCCAACGTGCCCGATCTGCGCGATGCCTGGATCAAGGGTGGCACGCTCACCATCAAGAAGATCTATCCGGACAAGACGACCGGCATCTACGACTACCGCGGCACCAAGGGCAACAAGATCGACTGGGAAATGGTGCCGATGGGCGAGCTGTTCGTCGAGGAAGGCTCGCTGCCGGGCGACGCGCCGCTCACGCTCACCGGCGCCGATGGCACGATCTGGCATCCCGAGGGCCGCTGGGCCGCCACCGTCGTGCGTCTGTGCGGCGGCATCGCCATCCTCGATCCTCAAAAGAACTTCGACCCGGTCGCCTTCCTGCAGTTCAACAAGGACTCGCAGGCCCAGTATGCGGTCGAGCAGATCGACAAGGACACGTGGAAGGTCGTGTTCGACAAGATCCATTCACCGGGTCACGAGATCGGCTTCTCGCCCGACGGCAAGTTCCTGGTGATGATGAACAACCTCCGTGAAAACAACTGCTCGATCTTCAGCTGCGAGGATCCCGATCCGACCAAGTGGCGCAAGATCGCCCATGTCGAGGATCCACTGTGGCGCGGCAAGTATCCGAACCCGTTCCACATGGTCTTCTCGATGGACAGTTCAAAGCTTTACCTGTCCATCCTGCATCCGTCGCCCGCCTCCAGCGGGCTCATGGTGGTCGACACCAAGACCTGGACGATCCTGAAGGAGATCCAGGGCATCGGTCCCGACCTGCAGACGCCGGCCATCACCTACGATGGCAAGTATGTGCTGACGCCGTTCAGCGGCTTCCAGCGCCAGTCGAGCGGCATCGCGGTCGTCGACACGTCGACCGACACGCTGGTCGGCATCCTGCCCAGCAACGGCGGACATCATGATTGCGTGATTATCCCGACCAAGCTGGAGCACATGAAGCACACGCGCTCCTGCACGCTTTGAGGCTGCTCGCCAACCTGGCCCTGCAGAACCTCGGACGCCGCAAGGCGCGCAGCCTCCTGCTGATCGCCGCGGTGGCGATCAGCAGCGGGGTCGTCTTCACCGGCGCCACCCTGATGCGCAGCATCGACGACAGCATGGCGGTGGGTTTTACGCGGCTGGGTGCCGACATGATGGTGGTGCCTGAAGGCGCGCTCACCAACATCACTGCGGCGCTTCTCACGGTCGAGCCCACCGACCTGGTGCTCGACGCCGATGTTCTGGCCAAGGTGCGCCTCGCCAGCGTCGCACGGGCAGCGCCGCAGAAGATCGCGCGGGTCGAGCATTCCGGCATCGGAGGCCATCACGAACTGGTCGACCTGATCGGTATCGATCCGGCCCTCGACTTCACGATCCAGCCCTGGCTCAAGGAGAAGCTCGGCCGCGAATTGCGCCCCGGCGACGTGATCCTGGGCGCCGGTCGCGATGCGCCGCTGGGCTCGCAACTGCTCATCTTCGGCAAGCCGCACATGGTCTACGGCAAGCTCGGCCGCACCGGCGTCGGCACCCACGAGCGTGGCGTCTTCATGTCGATCGCGACGCTGGAGGCGATGGCGCCCAGCATGCCGCAACGACCTGCCGTCGTTGCGCCGGGCAAGGTCACCGGCTTCCTGGTCGAGCTGGCGCCCGGCGCCACGGCGCTGCAAGCCCGCTTCGCCATCCTGTCGGCGGTCAAGGGCGCGCGCGTAGTGACCGGCGACTCCTCGCTGTCGGGAATCCGCCAGGGGTTGGCGGCGCTGCTAAAGGGCATTCTCGCCGTGATGCTGCTGATGTTCGCCAGCATGGCGGTCATGGTGAGCGTGCTGTTCTCGGCGATCGTCACCGAGCGGCGGGCTGAACTCGGGCTCCTGAAGGCGATCGGCGCGCGGGGCACACAGCTGATCGGCGTCATGGTCGTCGAGGCGGTGATCGCCACCGGCTTCGGTGGCGTGCTGGGCGTTACCCTGGGCGTGCTGGTGATGCGCTTCTACGAGCGCTCGCTGGTCTACTACCTCGACAATATCGGTGTGCCGTTCGTCTGGCTCGACCTGCCGCACACGGTGGCCTTTGCCGCGGCGGCGATCGTGCTGGCCGCGGCCATCGGCGCCCTGGGCGCGCTCTATCCGGCGTGGCGGGCGAGCCGCCGCGACGCCTACGACCTCGTGCGCGGCGAGGGCTGAGCGATGCTCGCATGCCGCCAGGTGAGCAAGAGCTACAAGACCGAGCGCGGGGTCGTGAGCGCCGTTGCCGGCGTTGACTTAGAAGTGCCGGCCGGCCGGTTCGTGGCGATCATCGGCCGCTCGGGATCGGGCAAGTCGACCTTGATGGCGATGATCGGCGGCCTTAGCCGTCCCTCGACCGGCACGGTCGAAGTGGGCGGCATCGACGTGTGGCGCCTGTCGGAGACCGCGCTGGCGGCCTTCCGCAATGAAAGAATCGGCTACGTCTTCCAGTTCGCGAGTCTGCTGCCGACGCTCCGCCTGATCGACAATGTCGCCCTGCCGGCAATGTTGCGCCGGCGGCAGTCGACCGCCGCTGCCTATGCCAAAGCCTCGGGTCTGCTCGACCGCATGGGGCTGGGCGGCTATCTCGACGCCTATCCCTCAGAGGTTTCCGCTGGCGAACAACGCCGTGCCGCCATCGCCCGCGCGCTGATCAACGATCCCGCGCTCCTGCTGGCCGATGAACCGACCTCCGATCTCGACGAGCAAACCGAGATCGAGATCATGGACGAGCTGCTCGCGGTCAATCGCGAGCTCGGCACCACGCTGGTCCTGGTCACGCATAATCTCACTTTGGCCGAGCAGGCCGAGCAGATGGTCCATATCGCCAACGGCGCGATCGTCGCATGAGCGGTGAGCCCCTGGACAAGGACGAGTTGATCCGCGATCTCCGGCGGCAGCTCGCGGCCGCGCAGTCCGAGCTGCGTCTGAACAAGCGGCGGGCCGAGACGCGCGGCGCGCTGATCGACCGGTTGCGCGAGGCGCCGCGCAAGCAAGCGACGGCCCCGGCCGAGGTCACCTCGAAGCTCGGGCGTCCACGTGGTCTGTGGCATTCCCCGGTGCTGCTGGGCATCGTCGTGATGGTGATGCTGGGCTTTGCCGTCGATGCCGGCGTCGGCCGTTACCAGTCCCATCTCGCGAAGCAGCAGCGCCAGGCGCGGCTGCAGCTTGAGAACGCGGCGATGCGATCGCTCTATGTCGAGCTGAAGCGTATCGTGGCCTTGGCGGACGGCAAATCGTTCCGCATGACGCTGTCGCTGCAGAACACCAGCCCCGCTGGCCCGCTCTACGTCATGCTCAATCCCGTGGCGGTCTATGTGCAGTCTGGCATGGTCTGGCAGCAGGTGCCGTCAAGGCCCGCCGATCCCGCCGGAGCCGGCGTCGTCACCGTCGCCAAGGACCATGCCTACGACGTCGTGTTCACGCCCGACGTCGCCAACTGGGCCGAGCTCATGCCGGGCTACATGCATGTCCGCATCCAGGACGATTTGCTGGTGAGCCAAAGGGCGCAGCCGGGCGACGATGTCGTCGAGCGCCGGACGCCGTTCTATGTCTATCTCCGGCCGCCCGGCAGCGCCGGCCCGCCGCCGCTCTTCATCCCGATGCCGCCGCACTAGGAGGCCAGTGCCGACTCGCTCGCCGGATCGCCGGCGATGCGGCTGTGCCACATCACGCGGTGCTGCGTCATGTCCCAGGGCGTCGCCTGGTGGAGCAGGCAGCGATTGTCCCACACCACCGCGTCGCCCGCCGTCCAGTCGTGATGGTAGATGCGCGGCGGCTGGCAGGCGAAGTCGACCAGCTCCTGCAGCAGCCGCTCCGATTCTGTCTTGTCCAGGCCGGGAATGTTGTGGGCATGGCGGCCGATCAGCAGCGACTTGCGGCCGGTCTCGGGATGGACTTTCACCAGTTGCCTGAGTGGCACCGGCCCGTCGTGCAGGCCGTAGCCGCTGTATTCGCCGTCGCGCTGCTTGGTCTGATGGCCGAGCTTGGACTGGCTGTGATGCAATGAGTGATGGGCCGCGAGCTTCTCGATCCGGGCCTTGAGCGTGCCGTCGAGCGCATCCCAGGCCGCGCGCATGTCGGCAAAGCCGGTGTGGCCGCCGACGCTCGGCACGACTTCGGCGCTGAACACCGCGCCCTTGGCCTGCACCGGCATGTAGGTGCTGTCGCAATGCCAGCCCATGTTGCCTTTCAGGATCTTCATCACGTCGTCATTGTCGGCCTCGATGCGGAGCGAGCCGTCAGATTTGACGTTACTGATCGCCGCCATCTCGAACTCGAGCGGCCCGCAGCGCTTGGCGAAGGCGATCTGCTGGTCGCGCTTCAGGTGTTGGTCCGGAAAGATGAGCAGCGCGTATTTCAGCCAGGCGGCGTAGAGCTCGCGCCAGGTGGCGTCGTCGAGCGCGGTCACCTTCACGCCCGTCACCACGGCGCCGAACGACGTACCGGCCAGTGGTTCGATGGCTAGTGGTTCGATGCTGAGAGTGCGTGCCATGTCGGGTTCCTCCATCGATCCCGGACGCTTGTGCGCCTCTGCCCGAAGTCTACCCCTTGCCGCCAAGGAGGCCTAGCCCGTACCATTCTCACAGCAAGGGGAGCCCTTTCATGACCGCCTCCGACAAGCGAAACCTGGCCTGCAAAAAGCTGCTGGCCGATGTCCACGCCATCACGGCGAAGGAAGGCATCACGCCCTCGGCGCTGCATGCGCTCAAGCTGAAGCTGGTGGCGCTGGCCGCAAAGGCGGAACTGTTTCCGCTCGCGGACTTCGCCATGCCGGTCGCCGAGGCCCGCAATCATCCGCTCCTCGTCGAGGACAACGACGGCCTCGGCCTTTATCTGACGATCAGTCGGCCGGGCAAGGAGGCCGCCCCGCACGATCACGGCATTTGGTGCATCAACGCCGCCATCGCCGGGCGCGAGCGTCACAAGATCTTCCGCCGCACCGACAACCTCGCCCAGCCCGGCTACGCCACGGTGGAGCAGGTGGGCGAGGTGATGGTCGAGCCGGGCAGCGGCATGGCGATGGCCGATCACGACATTCACAGCACTCTGGTGGTGGGCGGCACACCGGCGGTCGGCCTCGCGCTCTATGGCTATGCCCTGGTGCGCTTTCCGTCGGTCGCCTGGTATCACCCGCAATTCAATTCCGTCCGAACGATGCCGTCGCGTCGTCACGCGGCGATGGCGTGAGCGCCGGCATGGCCCGCACCCCGAAGTCGCATCGCCTGACGATCGGCAATACTCGACAGACCATCGACTGCACCGTCAACCAGACCGTGCTGGAAGCAGCTCTCGCCGCCGGCATCGACTATCCCTATGCCTGCGCCACCGGCAACTGCGGCACCTGCACCAGTCGCCTGGATTTCGGCAAGGTCACCTTGTTGCCGCGCAACGACGCCTGCCTCAGCCCGCAGCAGATCAAGGCGGGGCAGATGCTTGCCTGTCGCGCCCGTCCACGCAGCGACCTTACGATCACCTGGTTGAGTAGGGCGCCTGGCTAAGCCGGACCGAACGGTAGGACGGATCGATGCGTATTTGTGTTTTCGGAGCCGGCGCCATCGGCGGCAACTTCGCCGCGCGCCTGTCAGCGGCGGGCAACGAGGTTTCGGTGGTGGTGCGCGGCGCGCATCTCGACGCCATCCGCGCCCGCGGCCTCACCTTGCTGAGCGGTGATCGCAAGATCGTGGCACCAGTCCGCGCCAGCGACCGGCCGGCCGATCTGGGGCCGCAGGATGCGGTGCTGGTGACCATGAAATCGTCGGGCCTGGCGGTGCTCGCCGAAAACGTCGGCCCGTTGCTGCGCCCGGATACAGCGGTGGCCTTCGTGCAGAACGGCATTCCCTGGTGGTACGGGCACGGCCTTGCCGCGTCCCGCCCGCCGGCGCCCGACCTGTCGCGGCTCGACCCCGGTGGTGCGCTGGCAAAGGCGGTGGGCTTCGACCGCGCCGTCGGCGCCGTCGTCACCTCGTCGAACCACGTCATGGAGCCTGGCGTCGTGCGCAACATCTCGCCCGAGCGCAACACGCTCTGGGTCGCGGAAACCGACGATCGACCGAGCCCGCGCATCGACGCGCTCCGCGCGACACTGGTGGCGGCCGGCATCGCCTCGCCGGCGACCCGCGATATCCGCTACGACATCTGGCACAAGCTGATGGCCAATCTTACCGGATCGACGGTCTGTCTCATCCTGGGCCAGCCCAACACGATCCAGAAGACGGCCGAGATCAATCGTCTCTGCCGCCGGGCGCATGCCGAGGCGCTCGCCGTGGCGGCGGCCCATGGCGTCGTGCTCGACGACAGTCCCGAGCAGCGCTACGGCGCGACCCGGGTCTATCCCGATCATCGCCCGTCGATCCTGCAGGACTACGAACTCGGCCGGCCGATGGAGGTCGAATCGATCATTCGCGCGCCGCTGGCCTTTGCCCGCAGCGCCGGCATGGACACGCCAACGCTCGACGCGATCGAGTCGCTGTGTGTCAGCCTCGCGGTATCGAAGGGTCTTTATACGGCTTAGGGCTTCGGCGTCTCTGAATCGTTGGCCTGGGCGGGCTTGCCGCCGAAGATCTGCGCGACGTCGCTGATGCTGCGCTGGCGGCCGGTGTCGATGCTCACCGTCGCGGTCATGCCGGCGCGCAGCGGCGGCTCACCCTGGTGCGGCAATACACGCAGCTTGACCGGCAGGCGCTGCACGACCTTGACCCAGTTGCCGCTGGCATTCTGCGGCGGCAGGATCGAGAACTCGGCGCCGGTCGCGGGGCTCACGCTGTCGACCACCGCCTCCCAGGCCGAGTCGGGATAGGTGTCGAGCACGATGCGCGCCTTCTGGCCGACGCGCACATGCGTCAGTTCGGTTTCCTTGAAGTTCGCCTCGATCCATGGCCGGCTGAGCGCCACCACGGCAAACAGCGGCGTCGACGCCTTGACCTGCTCGCCGCGCTGTACCTTGAGGTTCACGACGACGCCGTCGACGGGGGCACGCACCGTGGTCCGTGCGAGGTCGAGGGCGGCGCGCTCGCGCGCGGCGGTCTTCTCGCGCACCAGCGGATGCTCGTCGGCCGGCAGCTCGGGATTGCCGTTCAGCGCCGTCAGCACGCGGCGCAGCTTTTCCTTTACCGATGTCACGCGGTCGGCCGCGGTGCGCATGTCGTTCTGCGCCTCGTCACGCTTGCTGGCGGAGAGGATGCCCTTGGTCGCCAGCTCCTCCTGTCGCTGCCACTGGCGCTGGGCGTAGGCCGCCCGTGATTCGGCGTCGGCCAGTTCGCTCATCACCTCGCGCCAGGCGCCGCGCAGGCTCTCGACATGCGCCCGCGCCGTGTCGAGTTCGGCTTCGGCGCTGTCGAGCGCCAGCCGGAACGGCCGGGTCTCGAGGGTCAGCAGGGTGTCGCCGGTCGAGACGGTGGCATGGTCGAGCACCGGCACGCGGCGGACGGTGCCGGCCACCTCCGGCGCGATCTGTACGATGTGCGCCTTCACATAGGCGTTCTCGGTGACGACGAAGCGGCCACCCGACAGCCACCAGTAGCCCGCACCGGCGATCGCGACCAACGGCAGGACCACCAGCAGGACGAGGCGCCGCAGCGCGAAGGGTCGGCGGCTCATGACGCGGCGGCGCGAGAGGGACGTGGGGCGGGCACCTCGGTCGTGCCGGCACCGTCGGCGCCGGCCATCGACTGGAGCTGCTCCTTCACACGTGCCGCGAGGCCGGTGAAGCGGGCGCGCTCCAGCGGCGACAGCGGCGCCAGCGCATCGTCGACGGTCCGCTCGGCGATCGCCCACATGCGGGCGTGGACGCGGCGCGCTTCCTGGGTGAGGTAGAGGCGCTTGACCCGACGGTCGCCGGCGTCGCCGCGGCGTTCGACCCAGTGGCCCTTTTCCATGCGGTCGATCATGCGGCCGGCGCTGGCGCGATCGACCTCGAGCATGTCGGCGAGTTCGGTCTGGCTGGCCCCGGGGCGGCGATAGAGCCGCGACAGCACCAGCCACTGGGCGCGGGTGAGGCCCAAGCTGCGCACGCGGCGGTCGAACACCGTGCGGATCAGGCGCGCCACGTCCGACAGCACGTAGCCGATATAGCCGTCGTCGTCCGGACTCATCGCGGGCCCTCCCGGGCGGCCTCTCTTGGAAGGCAATGGAATGCGTTTGGTCAGATATTGTTGCCTAGGCTACAATAGGCATGGCCATGAGTTCAAGTGCCCCCCCTGCCGTCACGTCCGGCGCCACCCCCGGCGTCGCCGCCCACCCCAGCGAATCCTATTCGCTGGGCCGCCGCGTGATGATCCTGGTGGCCGTCGTGCTGGGCTCCACCCTCTATGCCACCACGTTGCTGATCGCCTCGACGCTCCTGCCGCAGATGCAGGGCACCATGTCGGCGACCCAGGACGAGATCGCCTGGGCGATGACCTTCAACATCCTGGCGACCGCCGTGTGCACGCCGATGACCGGCTGGCTGGCCGCCCGCTTCGGCCGCCGCGAGACGATCAGCTGGTCGGTCTTCCTGTTCACCATCACCACCTTCATGTGCGGCGCCGCCGATTCGCTGGAGTGGCTGGTGTTCTGGCGGGTCCTGCAGGGCGGGCTGGGCGCGCCCGTGATCCCGCTGTCGCAGACCATCCTGCTCGACAGCTTCCCCAAGCGGCAGCAGGGCCTCGTGACCTCGATCTTCGGCATGGCGGTGGTGATCGGGCCGGTGATCGGCCCGACCCTGGGCGGCATGCTGTCGGAACTCTACAGCTGGCGCTGGGCCTTCTACATGATCGTCCCGGTCGGCTTCCTGTCGTTCGCCGGCCTGCGGCTCACGCTGCCGCGCGACAAGCCGGTCGGCCGCACGGCGCTCGACTGGACCGGCTTTCTCTCTTTGTCGGTCACCATTGCCTGCATCCAGCTCGTGCTCTCGCGTGGCCAGCGCCTCGACTGGTACGACTCCACCGAGATCATGCTCGAGACCTTCATCGCCGTGGTGGCGTTCTGGGTCTTCCTGGCGCACAGCCTGACGGCGCGGAATCCGTTCCTCAACCTGCGCCTGCTGCTTGACCGCAACTATGCGCTGGGCCTCGTGCTGGTGCTGATCTACGGCATGCTGAACTTCACGCCGATGGTTCTGCTGCCGCCGCTGCTGCAGCAGCATGCCGGCTTTCCCGACCTGCTGATCGGCGAGATCGTGGCCGCCCGCGGCGCTGGCGCCGCGATGGGCTTCTTCCTCGCCATCTTCGTCGGCCGCATGGATCCGCGCATCGGCCTGATCGGCGGCTTCTCGCTGCAGGTGATCTCGGGCCTGTGGCTGATGAGCTTCGATCTCAACGTCGGCACGACGGCGCTGATGGCCAACAGCTTCGTCCAGGGCATCGCCATCGGCGTCATCTGGGTGCCGCTTACCCTGGTCACCTTTTCGACTGTCGGTGCCGCCAACCTGGCCGAGGGCACGGCCGTCTATCACCTGCTGCGCAACATCGGCTCGAGCTTCTTCATCTCGATCTGCGTCGCCGAGATCGTGCGCGCCACCGGCGCCAACTACGGCCGCATGGTCGAGCTGGTGAATCCCTACAACAAGGCGCTCGCGATGCCCTGGGTAACCGGCGGCTGGGATTTCGACACGGTCCAGGGGCTTGCCCGCCTGTCGAAGGAGATCAACCGACAGGCCGCCATGCTGGGCTACATCAACGCCTTCGGCTTCTACACGCTGTGTTCGGCGCTCGCGATTCCACTGATCCTGCTGATCGGCCGCCGCGCCCGGGCCGCCGTGTAAGGCCCTGGCGAAGTGCCATGCAGAGGGCGCGTTGCAGCCTGACGGTGGACGCGGGGATGATCGTTGGCATGCTAATGATTTCAGTCCTATTATTTTTTCATGACATCTAACGACGATCCGTCCTACCGGCTGGGACTGGCCCTGGCCGAGGTTTCCCGGATGTGGCGGCATGTGCTCGACGCCCGCTTAAAACCGCTGGGCCTGTCCACGGCGCGCTGGGTGGCGCTGGTCAATCTCTCGGCCCATTCCGAGGGGCTGACCCAGAACGCGTTGGCGCTCCGGGTCGGCATCAAGGGCTCGACCCTGGTGCGCCAGCTCGACCTGCTCGAGGCCGACGGCTGGGTCGTGCGGCGGGCCCAGCCGGGCGACCGGCGGGCGAAGCGCGTGTTCCTGACCGCCAAGGCGCGGCCGGCGCTGGCGTCTATCGCCGCGGTCGGCCGTGGTCTGCGGCGCGAATTGCTGCGCGACAGCAGCGAGGCGGAAATCCGCGCCTGCGTCCGTCTGCTCGGGCGGCTGAAGGCGCGTCTGCAGCCGCTGGCGGATCCGCTGGCCAGTGCCCCTGGTGCGGATGGACGCCCCTCACCGCGTCTGGTCGCGGCCGAGTAGTTTCATGGATCAGTCCATTTCGCCGCCCGCCTCGTCGACGGCCTCCGAGACCAAGCCTGTTGCCCTGTCGCGTCAGCGCCAGTGGTCGGCCGGTCGCGGCCGCGCGCTGCTCCGTCCGCGCACCTTCGTCGTTGTGGCGGTCCTGTTGATCGCGCTCGCCTATGGCGGCCGCGAGCTCTACATGCGCTTCACCCACGTCTACGAGTACGACGCGCGCGTGAGCGCCGACATCGTGACGATCTCCAGCCGCGGTGATGGCTGGGTGGTCGAGATGCCGGTGCGCGAGGGCATGCAGGTCGAGGCGGGGCAGGTGCTCGTGCGCGTCGACGATCGCATCGCCAAGCTGAAGGCCGACGGGCTGCGGGCACAGATCGAAGGCGTCCGGGTCGAGCGGGCGCGGCTGCGCGCCGAGCGCAAGCTCGACCAGAACCAGGCGAATGCTTCCATGCGCACGCGCACGTCGAGCGTGATGGTCCGCGAGAAGGCGCTGGCGGCGCTGCGCGCCGACCTCGATTTCGCCAAGCTGGAGCTCGAGCGAACCCGCGTGCTGTTTGCCAGCCGCGTGACGAACGAGCGGCAGCTGCAGGTGGCGCAGGCGGCGGTGACCAAGTTCGAAATCCAGATCCTGCAGCTTCAGGCGGAACACGAGCAGGCCGAGGGCAGCCTCGACGAGGCCCGCGTCGGCCACGACAGGCTGGGCGTGATCGATGCGCAGATCGAGGCGCTGACGCATCAAGTCGCCAACCTCGCGGCCCAGCTCCACCAGCAGCTGGTCGATGTCGAGGATCGCACCATCAAGAGCCCTATTCCGGCGGTGATCGACCGTACCTTCGTGCTGCCGGGCGAATACGTCGCCGCCGGGCAGCGCATCCTGCTGCTGCACAATCCCAAGGAAGTCTGGGTCGAGGCCAACATCAAGGAGACGCAGGTGAGCCGGCTCAAGCTCGGCCAGACCGTGCACGTTTCGGTCGATGCCTTCCCCAATGACAAGTTCACCGGCAAGGTCGCGCGCATCGGCAGCGCCACGATGGCCCGCTTCGCGCTGATCCCGACGCCCAACCCTTCAGGCAACTTCACCAAGATCACCCAGCGCGTGGCGGTGAAGATCGACATGGTCGACATGCCCAGGCAACTGGCGCCCGGCATGATGGTCGAAGTCGACATTGACGTCCGTTAACGAACCCCTCAGGGGCAAACCGGTGGGCGGGGGGCCGCTTCCCGGCGTCCCTCACCAGAACGCCGCCTTCCTCGCCGAGCGCTACGGCCCGTCCTACCGCTGGCTGGTGACAATCACCGGCATGGTGGGCGTGGTGGCGATGGTGCTGGCCATGACCACCGTCAACGTCGCCGTGCCCGACGTCATGGGCGCCTTCGGCATCGGCCAGGACAAGGCGCAATGGATGTCGTCGGCCTATATGGCCACGATGACCGCCGGCATGCTGCTGAACGCCTGGATGTCGGGCGTGCTGGGCGAGCGCCGCACCTTCATTGGCGCGCTGTTCTTCTTTTCCGCCGGCGCGCTGCTGGGCGGCATGGCGCCGAACGAGGATGTGCTGATCTTCGCCCGCATCCTCCAGGGTTTCAGCGCCGGCATCGCCCAGCCGCTGGTGATGGCCACCATCTTCACCGTCTTCCCGGCCGAGCGGCGCGGCACCGCGATGGGGATCTTTGGCCTCGGCGTCGTGTTCGCGCCGGCAATCGGCCCGACGCTCGGCGGCCTGATGATCGAGTATTTCTCGTGGCGTTACGTGTTCTATATATCGCTGCCGTTCTGCGGGCTTGCGGCCATCATGGGCGCCTTCTTCATGCCGACCCGGCCGTTGGCGCGCGAGATTCCGCCGTTCGACTGGCTGGGCTTCGCGCTGCTTTGCGTCGGGCTGTGGGGCCTGATGACCGGCATTGCCGACGGCCAGCGCGAGGGCTGGTACTCCGACGTCATCGTGCTGCGCCTGCTCCTCGGCACCGCGGCGGCCGTGGGCTTCGTGCTGTGGGAGCTCTACACGCCGCGCGCGCTACTCGACATGCGCATCTTCGCCAATCTCGAATTCGCCTCGGCGGCGGTCATCGCCTTCATCTTCGGCGCCGGCATGATGGGCTCGACCTACATCATCCCGGTGTTCGTGCAGACAATGGTGGGCTTCACGCCGCTGCTGGCCGGGCTGATGATGATGCCGGCCGGGCTGATGCTGGCCGTCATCTTTCCCCTGGCCGGGCGCCTCTCGGACACCATGCCGGCTTCGTTCATGATCATCGGCGGCCTGGTGCTGTTCGCGGCGGGCTTCGCCCTGATGGTCGCGGCCGACGCCGACACGACGTTCTGGACGCTGGTCGGCATGGTGATGGTCTCGCGGCTTGGTCTCGGCTTCATCAACCCCAGCCTCAACGCCACGGCGCTGAAGGCGCTGCCGCCCGACAAGGTGCGCCAGGGCGCCGGCGTCGCCAACTTCATGCGCCAGCTCGGCGGCGCCTTCGGCATCAACCTGATCGTGGCCTTCTTCGAGGTCCGCACGCGCTTCCATGCCGATGCGCTCACCGCCACCCAGGACTGGGGCAACCGTACCACCGAGCATCTGCTGACCCAGATGGAGCAGCTCATGCAGCGCTCTGGCCTGCCGTTCCAGCAGCAGAAGGCCGCGGCGCTGGAGTTCCTCGGCCAGATGGTGAACGCCCAGGCGCAGATGCTGGCTTTCTCCGACACCTTCATCGTGATCGCGATCGTGGCGCTGGCGGCGCTGATCCCGGCCGCCCTGTTGTCGCGCTCGCGGCAGCAGAGTCCGATGGCGCGTTTGGTGCTGAACCGGCGCTAGCGTCACGGGAATCTTGTCGTCCTGAGCGTAGCGAAGGACCTCACGTCAACGACACACTCGGTGCCAACGGCCCGTGTCTGGTCTGTC
>CAMARK010000092.1 GCA_945860205.1 Reyranella massiliensis 521
AAGGCGCTGAAGAAGAAGTAGCCGCGGCGGACACCGCCACCCGGGCCGATCGGATCGTGTTACACTTCGGTGTCTGCCATGCCCGATCTCAATCCTCTCATCCCCGGCTTCCTGGTGGCGCTCGGCATCGGCCTGCTGATCGGCATCGACCGCGAACGCACCAAGGGCGACGGGCCCTCGCGCGAGGCGGCGGGACTGCGCACTTTCACGCTGGCCTCGCTCGCCGGCGCGGCCGGCATGGCCGCGGGCGGCGACTTGTTGCTCGGCGCCGTGACGCTGGGTATCGCGGCACTGGCCGGCCTCGCCTACTGGCGCGCCCGCGATGACGATCCCGGGCTCACGACCGAGGTGGCGCTGGTTCTGGTGACATTGCTGGGGGGCGTCGCGATCCGCGAACCGGCCGTTGCGGCGGGCCTCGGCGTCGTGGTGGCGGTGCTGCTGAACGCCCGGCCCGAACTGCACCGCTTCGCTCGCTCGGTCCTCACCGACGCCGAGCTGAAAGATCTGCTGATCTTCGCCGGCGCCACGCTGGTGGTGCTGCCACTGTTGCCCGACGAACCGGTCGGGCCCTTTGGTGCGCTCAACCTGCGCAACGTCTGGATCGTGGTCATCCTGGTGATGGCGGTGAGCGCGCTGGGCTATGTGGCGATGCGCATCGTCGGCACGCGCTTCGGGCTTCCCACCGCAGGTCTCGCATCGGGCTTCATCTCGAGCACTGCCACCATCGCGGCGATGGGCGGACATGCGGCCAAGACCCCGGCGGTCTGCCGCTCCGCGGTCGCCGGCGCGGTGCTGTCGACGGTGGCGACCATCGTGCAGCTAGTAGTGGTCCTGGCCGCGACCAGCCCGGCAACGCTCAAAGCGTTCTGGCTCCCGCTCGCAACATCAGGCGCCGCCGCCCTCGCCTACGGCGGCCTGTTTACCCTGTCGGCGCTGAAGCAGAAGGGCGAAGGCCCCAAGCAGACCGACGGCGCCTTCGGCCTAAAAACGGCGCTGGCGTTTGCTGTGACGCTGGCGATCATCCTGGTGCTGTCGGCGGCGCTTCAGAACTGGTTCGGCGAGACCGGCATCCTGCTTGCCGCCGCCGCCGCGGGTCTCGCCGATGCGCATTCGGCGGCAATTTCCGTGGCCGCCCTGGTGGCCGCAGGAAAAATGGACACCGCACACGCGATCTTCCCGATCCTGGTCGGCATGACGACCAACACCGTTACCAAGATCGTGATGGCCGTCGCCAACGGCGATCGGGCCTTCGCGGTGCGGGTCGTGCCCGGCCTCTTGCTGGTGATCGCCGCCGCCTGGGCGGGCGCGCTGGTGGACATGAGGCACTAGGCATCGTGCGCAGTCTCGTTCTGTTGCCCGGCTATATGTGCGACCCGGATCTGTGGACCGACATGGTCCCCAACCTCGAGGCGCTGGGCCCGCTCCACTACGGCAACGTCTATGGAGACGACACGCTGGAGGGCATGGCGCGGCGCGTCCTCGCCGCCGCCCCCGAGCGCTTCGTGCTGGTCGGCTTCTCGATGGGTGGCTTCGTGGCGCGCGTCCTCACCCTGATGGCGCCGGAGCGCGTGACCGGCGTGGCCTTCGTCGCCTCCTCGGCGCGTGGCTATTCCGACGAGGAGACGGCGCGGCGCAAGGCAGGCTACAGGCCGGGCGACCGGCCACCCCGCGCCGCCGGCGCCGTCTCGACCGCCATGGGCCTGCATCCGGATCGCGAGAACGATCCCGTCCTGCTCGACCGCCTGCGCGCCATGCAGCGGCGCCTCGGCCCCGAGGTGCGCAAGCGGCAGGCGGCCCTGGTGCGACGCGACGGCTACGCCGATCTCGAACGCATCACCTGCCCCGCGCTGGTGATCGCCTGCCGCCAGGACCGGCTGCGCAGCTTCGCCGAGACAGAGCGCATGGCTGCGCACCTACCGAATGCGCGCTTCGAGGTGATCGAGGATTGCGGCCACATGGCGCCGCTGGAGCGGCCGCACGAGCTCAGTGCGCTGCTTGCCGACTGGATCACGCGCGAGGGGATTTAGCGCGCCGGCGCATCCGTCGCGAAAACCAGACAGCGCCGCCGAATACGGCGGCGACCGCGAAGGCCGCCGCAGAGGGCAACCAGATATCGACGAACGACACGATGCGGGCACGGATCGGATTCGCCGGATCGTAGATCACGGTCACACTGTCGCCCTTGGCAAACGCCTTTTCGCTGCCGCCGCGGCCGTGAAACTCGATCTCGCGGCCACCCTCGCGCGTCATGAAGCGCACTACAGGCGCGAAGGAAACGCGCTCGACGCTGCGATCGACTTCGCTGCCGTCGGCGCGGCGCACGCTCTCGGTTTCACTGCGCCGGCTCTCGCGGTTCTCGAGGACGACGCCTTCAGCGCGCACGCCGCCGGTGTAGAGGTCGGCCGCGCTCATCAGGACGAAGACTCCGATCAGGCCCGCCCCCGCGGCAATGACGGCGAAGGCCGACTCACCCACCACGGCCAGGTCGATACCGCGGGAGAGCGCGCGGGCGACGGCGCCGAACAACAGCCAGAAGGCGCCGAACACTGTGACGAAGATCGCCGAGAACCACAGGCGGTCGAAGGTATCGATACGGAAATCGCGCGGGTCCTGCGGCATATAGAGGATCGTCACCTTGGCGCCCACGGCGAAGTCGGGCGCGCCTGAAGCAAGATCCTTCACCTCCTGCACCTCGCCGCCCAGCAGGCGGAAGCGCACCACCGGGGCGTACATGTCGCCCTCGCGGAGAATCTCGACGACCTCGCCGTCGGCGCGCTCGCCGTGCAGGACATGGCGCAGGCTGCCGAGACCTAAGGCCAGGCCGCCGACCAGGAGCAGCCCACCGATGCCCAGGATCGCCCAGGAAATCCAGCGCCAGTCGCGGTCCACGGCCATCGCGACCGCCTCAGGCGGGACGCTGGCGGAGCGCGTCGACAATACTCACCAGCCGGCTGCCCTGCGGCGTTTCCGGATCGAGCAGCTTCTCCCGCGGTGTCGTCTCGGCCAGTCGGCTGAGGGCCAGCAGGGCCCTTATGTGCTGGCGCCGCGTCAGCCGGTGCTGCGACGAGCGATGGCGAAAGAACAGCCGCGCCATCTGTCCTTCACCGACCAGCGCGCTGAGTTCGGTCGCGGTGCAGTAGATCAGGAAGCAGGTGAAGATCCAGATATGGACGGCAACGAAGCGCCGCCAGCTGAAATCGATCGCCGCGGCCTCGAAGGCGGCCGAGAAACCGCCGTCGTCGAAAGCCAAATGGACGAAGCGTTCGAGCACACGCACGACGAACACCACGGCCGTGTAGAACACCGTCTTGTAGAGGATCGGCTGGATCAGGGGCGCGCCCCGGAAGCGGTCGATCAGCTTGGTCTTGTCCACGACCAAGATGACCTTGCCCACGATCAGCGCCAGTCCGGTGGCGAGCAGGAAGCCCGCGAGATGAAACCAGTAGTTCCGGATCAGCAGGTTGGTCGTGAAGGTGATCAGGTTGAAGGCAATGAAGAAATAGAGGGTCGGCGGCAGGATGTGCGTCACCTCCTTCAGCCAGAATCGGTAGATCCGGACGGGCAGCGACGCCTTCATGGTGCTCACATCCGCCCGCCATCGACGACGAAGTTCTGCGCCGTCACAAGGCGGCTGTCGTCGGCCGCGAGCCACAGCGCCATGCGGGCGATGTCGGGCGGATAGACCTTCTCCTTGAGACACTGCGCCATCATCAGGGCCGCCTCGGCCTCGGGCGTCAGCCACAGGTCGATCTGGCGCTGCGTCATGATCCAGCCCGGTGTGATGGCGTTGAGGCGGATGCCGTCGGGCCCGAGATCGCGGGCGAGTCCGCGCGTCATGCCGATGACCGCCGCCTTCGCCGCCTGGTAGACCGAGAGTTGCGGCGTCATGGTGTGGTAGCTGACCGAGCTGAAATTCACGATCGAGCCACCGCCCGCCTTCTTCATGCCAGGTGCCACCGCCTGGATGGCGAAATACTGGTGCCGGAGGTTGACGGCGATGCGTTCGTCCCAAAACGCTGGCGTCACGTCCGCGAGATCGTGGCGGTCGTCGCGCGCGGCATTGTTGATCAGGACGGTGACGGGCCCGAACTTCGCGGCGACCGTAGCGATCGCGGCTTGATAGGCCGCGATGTCGCGCACGTCGCACTTGGCGAACAGCGGCGGCGGATAGCCGGCGCCACCCAGCTTCTCGACCAGGGCCTTGGACGCCGCCTCATCGATGTCGACGAAGCCCACCTTGGCGCCCTGCGCCGCGAAGTGCTCGACGATCGAGGCACCGATGCCCGAGCCGCCGCCGGAGACGAACACGACGCGGCCGGCAAGGCTTGGGTAGGAGGCGAATCTGGACATGGATCCTCACAACATGAAGGGACGAAACAGGATCTCGCCCGCGAGGGTCGCACCTGCAGGCAACGATGTTTGCGCGACGGCGCCATTGGCATGGCTCACCGGCTCGACGCAGAAATGCGGCCGGCCCTTTGGAACATAGATCACGAGATGGCGAAACGGCTGCGTCGCCTCGAGGGTGAGGCCAAGGCCGCGCCGCGGCCAGCGGATCGTGGCCCGACCGTCCCAGCCATCGAAGCAATTGTCGAGAACGACGCCGTCAATAGGCCGCGAGACGGCAAAGTTCCATTCCGGCGGCACGGCGATGCGGTCAATCGACAGGACATCGGCATCGGCCCGCCACACGCCCTCTACCCGGCACGCGAGTTCCGTGTCGGCATCGTGCGGGAAGAAGGGATGCAGGCCGAGACCCGCCGGCACCGGCCGGCTCTCGAGGTTTTCGATCGTTATGCCGACGGCGAGCCCGTCCTCCCCGAGATTGAACACCTGCCGGGCGCGGTAGCGGAACGGCCAACCTTTCCGGCCGTCATGCTCGTAGACCAGTTCGGCGGAGTCGACATCCCGCCGCGCGACCCGCCACGGCCGGGCCCAACCATCACCGTGCATCGGATGACGCTGGCCCGGCCAGTTGGGTTCCAGGACGAATTCCTCGCCGTCGACGACGAGACGACCGTTCGCGATGCGATTGGAGAAAGGCACCAGCGGATAGCTGGCCATTGCGGCAGCATCGGCCGGCCGCAGCAAATCACAGGAACCGCCCGCGGTTGCGATGGCGAAGCGCGTGATCGAGCCGCCGGCGGCGGGCGCCAGATCGACCGCGAGCCGCCCCGCCTGCAACGACAAAACCGTCACCGAATGCCCCGTCCCTGTGTAGACTTCGCCGTTCCCAACAAACTGAGGAAGCGCTGATATGTCGACGAATATGCTGAAGAAGCGGCTGCAGGCGGGCAAGGCCTGCGTCAATGCCTGGCTCGCCATCCCCAGCGGCTTCTCCGCCGAAGTCATGGCGCAATGCGGCTGGGACGCCGTTACCGTCGATATGCAGCACGGCGTGCAGGACTATCAGTCGATGGTCCAGTGCTTCCAGGCGATGGACAAGCATCCGATCACGCCGCTGGTGCGCGTGCCATGGAACGAGCCCGGTATCGTCGGCAAGGTGCTCGACGGCGGCGCCTGGGGCGTGATCTGCCCGATGGTGAACAACGCCGCCGAGGCCAAGGCGCTGGTCTCCTATGCGCTCTATCCGCCGAGAGGCAAGCGCAGCAACGGCCCGATCCGCGCCGGCGCCTATGGCGATGCGACGCCCTACCAGGCGACGGCCAACGACGAGGTGCTGATCATCCCGATGATCGAGACCCAGGAGGCGATCGACAATATCGACGCCATCCTCGACGTGCCGGGCATCAGCGGTATCTACGTCGGGCCATCCGACCTCGGCCTGTCGCTGGGCCTGGTGCCGAAGCTCGACCGCGACGAACCGCAGGTCCTGAAGATCTATGAGAAGCTTACGACGGCCTGCAAGAAGCGCGGCCTGTTCGCGGGCATCCACAACGGCACGGCGAGCTACGCCGCCAAGGCGGTCGGCATGGGCTTCCAGTTCAACACCATCGCCAACGATTCGGGCCTGATGGCGATGGCCGCCAGGACCGCAGTGAACGGCTTCCGCAAGGAAGCCGGCGCGGTCGCCGACAAGTAAAGCGATGCTGATCACCAACGTCGTCCTGGCCGACGGCACGAAGCGTCATATCGACGTCAAGGGAGGACGGATCGCCGCCCTCCTTCCGGCCGACGCCGGCGTGCCGGGAGAGGCCGACGTGCTCGACGTCGCGGGCGCGCTGCTGTTGCCGCCATTGGTCGACGGCCACATCCATCTCGACAAGACCCTGCTCGGCCTGCCGTGGCTGCCCAATCAGGCCGCCGGCAACAAGGTCACGGACCGCATCGAGGCCGAGCGCAAAGTGCGCGCCGCCCGCACGGTGCCGGAGTTCGAGACCGGCTCCAACCTCGTGCGCCAGGTGGTGGCGAGCGGCACGCTGCACATGCGCAGCCATGTCGATGTCGACAACCAGCTCGGCCTCCGCAACCTCCACGAGGTCCTGAAAATCCGCGAGCGCTTCCAGGGTCTCGTCACGATCGAGATCGTGGCCTTCCCGCAAAGCGGCGTCGTGCGCTCGCCGGGCACCGCCGATCTCCTGGACGCGGCCATCGCCCAGGGCGCCGACCTGGTGGGCGGCCTCGATCCCGTCGGTATCGACGGCGACCTGAAAGCCCATCTCGATGCGATCTTCGGGATCGCCGAGCGGCGCGGCGTCGGCGTCGACATCCATCTGCACGATGGTGGCGACGGCGGCATCGCCCAGTTGATCGCCATTGCCGAACGCACGATCGCCTCGGGCCTCAAAGGCCGCGTGGCCGTGAGCCACGCCTTCGCGCTGGGCTCCGTCGATACAGACACCGCCGCCCGCACGGCCGACGTGCTTGCCAAGGCCGGCGTGGCGATCATGAGCCACGGTCCCGGCGGCGCCGCCATCCCGCCGCTGGCGCTCCTGCGCCAGCACGGCGTCGAAGTATTCGGCGGCTCGGACAATATCCGCGATGCCTGGTCGCCCTTCGGCAATGGCGACATGCTGGAGCGCGCCATGATGATCGGCTACCGCGCCAACTTCCGGCACGATCACGAGCTCAAATTCGCCTTCGAGATGGTGACCGGCGCGGCCGCCCGCGTCCTCGGCGTCGCGGACTACGGCATCGCGGTCGGCGGCCCGGCCGATTTCGTGGCCGTCGAGGCGGGCTCGGTCGCCGAGGCCGTCGCCACCCGCCCGCGCCGCAAGCTGGTGATCAAGGCCGGGAAGATCGTGGCCCAGGACGGCGTCCTGGCCGCCGATTTTGGCCCAACCTGACACGCAGATGTTTGGCTCTCCAGCCGCCTGGGAACCAGTAAATCCGGGCTTTTGCCCGGCTCAGTTGGCCCACCTGAAACGGGCGTGTGTTGGGACCGTAAGTGGGCCTGGAGTCCTGACCCCTCCGCCCCCTCCGGGGGCAGCTCCCCATCAGAATGGGGAGAAGAAGAGAGGCCGACTTAACTCCTCCCCCGTCATCGGGTCGCGGCTATGGCCGCCGGGTGCCCGCGTAGCGGGCGGAGGGGTCAGAGGTTGAAGGACCCCTGGGTAAGGACCCAGGGCGGCTGCACCAAGCGCATTGTGCGAGCCCGCGAGCGGCCGCGGGTAGGTCTTGCCGGAATGAAAAAGGCCAGCGTCCCGAACTCAAAGAAAGCGCCAGTCTGGCAGAAATATAGTCCAAAACCTGCTGAATTGTCAACTTTATCTGCCGGCCTACCCCACGATTTCGCCGCGGAAGGCCCAGCGGGTCATGCGCTTCTCGACCATTGCGCAGATCGCGTACATCACCACGCCCATGATGGCGATGGCGAACAGGCCGGCGAAGGTGGTGGGCGCGTCGTTGCGGGCGCTGGCCGACAGCATCAGGAAGCCGATGCCGTTGTTGCCGCCCACGGTCTCGGAGATCACCGAGCCGATGAAGGCGAGCGTGATCGCGACTTTCAGGCTGGCAAAGAGATAGGGCATGGCGCGCGGAATGCCGACCTTGGTCAGGATTTCGAAGCGCGTGGCACCGAGGCTGCGCAGCACGTCGCGCATCTCCGGTTCGATGGTGGCGAGGCCGGTCGCCACGTTGACCACGATGGGAAAGAAACTGATGACGAAGGCCGTGATGACGGCCGGCAGCGAACCGACGCCGACCCAGATCATCAGGATCGGCACGATCGCCACCTTCGGGATCGCGTTGAAGGCGATCAGCAGCGGATAGAGGCCAGAGTAGACGAAGGGCGATGCGCCGATCGCGAGGCCAAGCAGCAGGCCACCGGCAATCGCCAGCAGGAAGCCGATCGTGGTCGTCCACAGCGTATCCCAACAGTAGGCCATCAAAATGTCGAAGCGCTGGACGAAGACGACGAAGATCTTGGTCGGCTTGGGCAGGATGATTTCCGGCACAGCGAAGACGATGCAGGCGATCTCCCAGACGATCAGCAAGACCGCCAGAACCAGCCACGGCATGGCATGCCTCAACGCCTCGCGCTGGAGCTCGGTCATGCGTGCTCCTGCTGGATGCGGTCGCGCAGCTCGTGGACGATTTCTACGAAACCAGGCTCGAAGGTAGTAGCGAGCGTTCGCGGCCGAGGGATGTCGATTTTCCTGGCCGCGACGATGCGGCCGGGCCTCCGGCTCATGACGTAGACAGTATCGGCGAGAAAGACGGCCTCGCGCAGATCGTGCGTCACCAGCACGCCGGTAAAATGCTTCTCCAGCCACAGCGCCTGCATGACGCCCCACAGCTCCTCGCGGGTGAAGGCATCGAGCGCGCCGAACGGCTCGTCGAGCATCAGGAGCTCGGGCTCGTGGATCAGGGCGCGGCAGAGGTTGGAGCGCTGCTGCATGCCGCCCGAAAGCTGCCAAGGGAATTTTCGTGCGAAGTCGGCAAGGCCCACCGTCTGCAGCAACTTCATCGCCCGCGCCTCGTATTCGGCGCGGTTGCTGCGAAAGCGGCGCTTGTGCGGCTCGACCACCTCCATGGGCAACAGGATGTTGTCCATCGTGGTGCGCCACGGCATCAGCGTCGGGTTCTGGAACGCCATGCCGACGCCCTTGATCGGTCCCGTCACCTTCTGGCCGGCCACCCGGACCTCGCCGCCCGTGGCGGGCAGCAGGCCGGTGACCAGCTTCATGATCGTCGACTTGCCGCAGCCCGAGGGACCGACGACGGCAATGAACTCACCCTTGTCGATGCTGAAGGTGGCATCGGCCAGGGCGAGGGTCGTTTCCTTGCCGAGGCGATAGGTGAGACTGACGGCGTTGAGGTCGACGAACGCCATTCCTACTTGGCGACCATGCGATCGGCCTTGGGCGGCAGGAACTGGTTGGTGAAAACCTTGTCCGGCGCAGGTGCTGCCGGCAGGCTGAAGGCGTCGGAGACTTCCTTGACCGAGCGGGCGAAGCGCGCCGGGTCGACGTCGCCCATGCCGTTGGCCTTGACCCACGGCGTGAGGATGTTGGTCTGCAGCGAAAGCTGCAGGCGCTCGGTCTCGAGCGCATCGTCGATCAGCGGATCGCGCTTCTTGGCGGCCGCGATGCCGAGCTTGTTGTCGGCGATGACGTCCTTCCAGCCCTTGACGGTGGCGGCGATGAAGCCCTTCACGGCCTTCTCGTTCTTGGCCATCTCCGGCGAGACGATGATGCCGTTGCCGTAGACGTCCATGCCGTAGTCGCTGTAGCGGAAGGCGACGATGTCCTCGAACTTCACGCCGCGCGCCCTGAGGTCGAGCATCGACGAGAAATAGTGGCCCGAGATGAAGTCGACGGTGCCCTGCACCAGGCTCTGCTCGCGCAGCTGCGGCGTCAGGTTGATGTGCTCCCACTTGGTGATGCCGTTCTTCTTGGCGAAGGCCGGGAACAGGCGGAACGAGGCGTCGAACACCGGGGCGCCGAGCTTCTTGCCTTCCAGGTCCTTGGGCACCTTGATGCCGCTCTTCTTCAGCGCATAGACGCCGAACGGCGGGAAATCGTAGGCCATGAAGACGCAGAGGATCTCCTTGCCCGGGTTCTTGGCGTTGTACTCGATCAGCGTGTTCACGTCGGCGAAGCCGATCTGGTAGGCGCCGGTGGCGACGCGCTGGACCGCACCGGCCGAGCCCTGGCCGGGATCCATGGTGACGTCGAGCCCTTCGGCCTTGTAGTAGCCCTTCTCCAGCGCCACGAGGAACGGCGACGTCGGCCCCTGGAAGACCCAGTCGAGCGTAAATTTGATCGGTGTCTGCGCCTGCGCCGAAGCGCCGGCCAGCATCAAGGCGGCAGCGGCGGCGCCGCCCAGCCACTTGGCAACTTTCATCATGTTCCGTTCCCTCGTGAAGTTCCCCGTCCGGCGACTCTTAGGCGGACAACCGACGGCCGCCAAGGGGATATCAGGCAGATTCTATGCCAGCCCGCTGCGTCAAGACGAGTTGGGTGAAGGCGCCACCCCGGGCCGAGAGCTCCTGGTAGCCGCCCTGCTCGACGACCCGGCCATGCTCGAACACCACCACCTGGTCGGCCTCGCGGATGGTCGAGAGCCGGTGCGCGATGACGAAGGTGGTGCGGCCCTCCATCAGGGTCTTGAGCGCCTTCTGGATGCGGGCCTCGGTGAGCGAATCGAGGGCACTGGTCGCCTCGTCCAGGATCAGGATCGGCGGATCCTTGAGGAGCGCACGGGCGATCGCCAGCCGCTGGCGCTCGCCGCCGGAGAGCGTGGTGCCGCGCTCGCCCACCAGGGTGTCGTAGCCCTGCGGCTGGCGCATGATGAAGTCGTGCGCCTCGGCGAGCTTGGCGGCCTGTTCGAGTTCGGCCTGGGTGGCGTCGGGCTTGCCGATGCGCAGGTTGTCGGCGATCGAGCGGTAGAACATCGTCGAATCCTGGAACACCACACCGATGTTGCGGCGGAGCGATTCCAGCTTGATGTCGCGGTGGTCTACCCCGTCGATCCGGATCACGCCCGACTGCGCGTCCCACATGCGATGAAGCAGCGATAGCGCCGTGCTCTTGCCGGCGCCGGTCGGGCCCACGAAGGCCACCGTCGAGCCGGCCGGCGCCTTCAGCGAGAAATGGACCAGGGCCGGCCGCTTGCCGTCGTAGGAGAAGTTGATGTCGTCGAACTCGACGTCGCCCCTGGCCCGCCCGATGTCGATCCCGTTGGGCTTGTCCGGCACCGAGGAAGTGGCGTCGAGCACGCGGAAGAAATCGGCGAGCGACGGCATCTGGAAGAAGATGCGACTGACGAAACCCGAGGCCTGGTCCATGCGGCCGATCAGCATGGTGGCAAAGCCCATGAAGCTCACGATCTCGCCGACCGTCGCCTCGCCTTTGATATAGAGCCAGGTGCCGAGCACGAAGATCGAGATCACCGTGACGGTCGAGGCGGCACGCGTCATCACCGACAGCAGCGCCCACCAGTTCAGCACGGGGAACTGCGCCGCCAGCGTCTGGCGGATGATGCGGTGCATTTCGCCGGTCTCGGCGCCCAGGCGCACGAAGCTCTGAATCAGGTGGATGTTGCCCAGGGCGTCACCGGCGCGGCCGGCGAGCTCGCTGTGCAGGTCCTCTACCTTCCTCTGCAATTGATCGGTGCGGCTCACCACCCAGACATTGGCCGCGGCGAAGAACAGGATCAGCACCAGCAGCAGCAGGCCGAGGCGCCAGTTCATGAACAGGCTGAGCGGCAGCATGATGAACAGCGCCACCAGGGTGGCGAGGTTCTCGCGGAAGAACGACAGCCAGATGCCGAACAGATTGTCGACGCCGGTCAGCATGACCTTGATCAGGCGGCCGGAATGCTGGGCATTGTGGAAGGAGAACGGCAGCACCAGCAGATGCTCGAAATAGGTCGACATCGCGCCCAACCGGCGGCGGTGGGCCATGCGATCGGCCTGCAGCGAGACCACCATGTTGGCCGCGATTCCGCCCAGGCCGACGGCGGCCCACAGTCCGAGGATCGAGATCGCGTCGCGCCACAGAACTTCGACGGGCTTGTTGCGCGCGTTGGTCAGGAGATCGATCATCTGGCCGAACAGCACCGGCTCGTAGAACTGCAGACCGGCCACCGCCACGTTGGCGATGGCCAGAACGATGGCGAGTCCCTTCTCGGCCCGCAGCAGCCCGATCACCCGACCGTAGACGCGAAAGAATTCCATCGACCGCTGTCACCCTGAGAGAAGCGAAGGGCCTTTGGGGCCATGCGAAAGATGCTTCGCTACGCTCAGCATGACAACGAGGGTCATCAGCTAGCGGACTTTTCGCCGAGGAAGCGTTCGACGGTCTTCACGAAGAAGCTGACCCCGAACGGGATCGCCATGTCGTTGAAGTCGTAGCGCGAGTTGTGCAGGCCCGCGCCGTTGCCGTCCTCGCCGCCATTGCCGAGCCAGACCATGGCGCCCGGCACCTTCTCCAGCATGTAGGAGAAATCTTCCGCGCCCATGCTGGCCTGCACGTTGTCGCGCACGCCGTTGAGTCCGCAGACGCCGGCCGCCACGTCGATGGCAAAGGCGGCGCGCTGGGCATTGTTGATCGTCGGCGGATAGCCGTGGCGGTATTCGACGTCGATTTTCACGCCGTACATCTTGGCGGCGCCCTCGCAGATCTCGCGGATGCGCGCCTCGATCAGCTTGCGGGCCTCCGGCGTCGTGGTGCGCGTCGTGCCGCCGACATGGGCGTCGGTCGGGATGACGTTGTAGGCCGAGCCGCCCTTGACGAAGCCGACGGTGACGACCGACGAGGCGAACGGGTCCATGTTGCGGCTGACGATGGTCTGCAGCGACAGCACGAGGTTGGCCGCGACGATCAGCGGATCGAGGCTGAGATGCGGATGCGCGGCGTGGCCGCCCTTGCCGGTGATGCGCAGGTCCCAGCGGTCGGCCGCAGCCAGCAGCGCGCCGGGCTTGGTGGCGATCATGCCGAGCGGCAGGCCGGGCTTGTTGTGGATGGCGAACACCGCATCGCAGGGGAATTTCTCGAACAGGCCGTCGTCGATCATCGCCTTGCCGCCGCCACCGCCCTCTTCGGCCGGCTGGAAGATGAAGTGCACGGCGCCCTCGAAGTCACGCTTCTCGCTTAAGACCTTGGCGGCGCCCAGCAGCATGGCGGTATGGCCGTCGTGTCCGCAGGCGTGCATGCGGCCGGGATTCCTGGAAGCGTGTTCGAAATCGTTGGTTTCATCCATCGGCAGGCAATCCATGTCGGCACGCAAGCCGATGGATTTCAACGAATTACCCTTGCGCAAGGTTCCCACCAGGCCGGTCTTGCCAAGGCCGCGGGTGACCTCGAGCCCCCATTCCGCGAGCTTGGACGCGACGATGTCGGAGGTCCGGTTCTCCTCGTAGGCGAGCTCGGGATGGGCATGTATGTCGCGTCGGATGGCGGAAATCTCGCCCTGGATCTCGAGCGAACGGGGCAGAACGGGCATTTGGCACTCCGGTTGGAACCTCGGGCATCTTAGCCCAGAGTAGCACCATGTTGTCCCTTCAGGATGTCGAAGACGCAGCGGCCATCGTCTACGCCGCCATGCCACCCACCCCGCAATATGCCTGGCCGCTACTCACCAAGCGCACCGGCTGCGAGGTCTGGGTGAAGCACGAGAACCACACGCCAACAGGCGCCTTCAAGGTGCGCGGCGGGCTGGTCTACATGGATCGGCTGAAGCGCGAGCAGCCGGGCGTCGCGGGTGTGATCAGCGCCACCCGCGGCAACCATGGCCAGAGCATCGCGCTAGCCGCCGCCCGCACGGGCATCGCTGCTACCATCGTCGTGCCCCAGGGCAATTCGGTGGAGAAGAATGCCGCCATGCGGGCGTTCGGCGCCGAATTGGTGGAAGCCGGCCACGATTTCGACGCCGCGCGCGAGACCGCGATGCGGCTCGCGGGCGAGCGCGGACTTTCGATGGTGCCGTCCTTTCACCGCGACCTGGTGCGGGGCGTGGCGACCTATGCCCTGGAATTCTTCCGGACCGCCCCGGCGCTCGACACGGTCTATGTGCCGATCGGCCTCGGCTCGGGCATCTGCGGCGTGATTGCCGTGCGCGACGCCTTGGGCCTCTCGACCAAGGTGGTGGGCGTTGTCTCGACCGAGGCGCCGGCCTATGCGCTCTCCTTCGCCGCCGGCAAGGTGGTGGCAACCAACAGCGCCGACACCATGGCCGACGGCATGGCAGTGCGTGGACCCGATGCCGAAGCGCTAAAGGTGATTCTGAGCGGCGCGGACCGGATCGTGAAAGTGAGCGACGCCGAGATCGCCGTCGCCATGCGCGCCTACTACGAGGACACTCACCAGCTCACCGAAGGCGCGGGCGCCGCTTCGTTGGCGGCGCTGATGCAGGAACGCGACCGTCAGGCGGGCAAGCGGATCGGCCTGATCCTGAGTGGCGGCAACATCGACCGGCCGCTCTACTTGCGGACGCTCGCGGATGGATGAGGCGTCCCGGGCGTTTGAGGCGCCCACGCAAGATCGCTCTTTACCGCCTGCATGATGAACGAGGACCGCGTGCCTTTTACGCCGGGCATGCGCAGCAGCGCCTTCATGGCGAACTCGCTGAAGCTGGCGAGGTCGGGCGCGAAGACATGGAGCTGGAAATCCATGTCCCCGGTCACGGCGTAGCAGGCCACAACCTCGGGCCGGGCACGGATCGCGGCCTCGAAGGCCTCGACGGTCTTCTCGGAGTGATCGTCGAGCGTAACGTGGACCAGGGCCTGCAGACCGAGGCCCATCGCCTGCGGCGACACGAGTGCTGCGTAGCGGGCGATCACCCCCTCTTCCTCCAGCCGCTTCACGCGGCGCTGGCAGGGCGTGGGCGAGAGCCCGACGCGGTCGGCGAGGTCGACGTTCGGTAGGCGGCCCTCGGCCTGCAGGGTCGCCACGATGCGTCTGTCGATGTCATCGAGCTCGATCATGGTGAAATCCACTCTGCATTCTCGATAAATTGGAGAATACCTCCAAAACACCCCTCATTACAGGCCAACTTCGCGAGGATTCACCAGCTCCCCGCCCCCATATTCGGGGCATGTACACAGCCCCTCTCGAACAGCTTCGTGGCGACTATGCCGGCATGGCGCCGGACTGGACCGTGCAGCAGCGTGCCGACCTCTATTCCGACGAGGAGCAGGCGGTATGGCGGCTGCTGGTCGAACGCCAGAGCGCGCTCGCGCAGCGTTACGCTTGCGATGAATTCCTGAAGGGCCTCGAGTCGCTCGGGATCGTCGACACCATCCCGAACTTCGAGGCGATCAACGCGCGGTTGACGCCGCTCACGGGCTGGCGGCTCGTCGGCGTGCCGGGACTGATCCCCGATGCTGCCTTCTACGACCATCTCGCGCATCGCCGCTTCCCGGTGACAGTGTGGATCCGCAAGCGCGAGGAGATCGACTATCTGATTGAACCCGACCTGTTCCACGATTTCTTCGGCCACGTGCCGCTGCTCACCGACCCGGTGTTCGCCGACTTCATGCAGGCCTATGGCCGGCGCGCTATCGAGGCTGGAGCGGAGAACATCGATCGTCTTGCGCGACTCTACTGGTTCACCGTCGAGTTCGGCCTGATCCGCACGCCCAAAGGTCTCAAGGCCTATGGCGCCGGCATCCTGTCTTCAGCCGCCGAGGTGAAGCACGCGATCGAAGGCGAAGGCGCCGAACGTCTTCCGTTCGACGCGGCGATGACGATGCAAAGGCCCTACGAAATCGACAAGCTGCAGCCGACCTACTTCGTGCTCGACGATTTCCGCCAGCTCCTGGATCGGCCAGCCACCCACTAGCGCAGCACGACCAACCCGTCGACCGCCACGACGCCTTCGCCGTCGTGCTTCACCAGCAGCGGATTGATCTCCGCCTCCGAGACATCGGCAAATTCCTTGTGCGCCAGGGTCGAGAAAGCCGCGATGGTTCTTGCCAGCGCAGCCACATCGCCCTTGGGCAGGTTGCGATAGCCGCGGACCGTGGCGAGGCCTTTTACCTCCCCGATCATCTCCCGCGCCTCGGCCGCGTCGACCGGCGCAAGCCGCGTCGAGGCGTCCTTATAAATTTCCGCCAACACGCCACCCAGGCCCACGGTAATGGTCGGCCCCACCAGCGGATCGCGGCGGAAGCCCAGGATCACTTCGGCCAGGCCGCGCTCCATCTTCTGGATCAGGAAGCCGTCGAGCGTCGCGTCGGGCGAGTGCGCCTTCACGCGACGTTCGATCTCGCGCGCGGCGACGGCGGCGGATTGGCCATCCATCAGGCCTAGGGCCACGCCGCCCGCTTCGGTCTTGTGCGCGATGTCGGCCGACAGGATTTTCAGCACCACCGGCGCGCCGACCTCGGCCACCGCCGCCACGACTCGCTTGGCGTCGGGGATTGCCAGCGACTTGGCCATCGGCACGCCAAGCGCAGCGAAGAGATCGGCCGCCCGCCGCTCGTCGAAGCCGTTGACGCGACCCGCTTCAAGCGCATCCAGCGACGCACGCGACGGCTCGGCAACCGCGGGGAGCGGCTGCGGCACCGGGCGCAGCAGGCAAAGCGCCATCGCCTCGCTGCAGGATTCGGGATGGCGGAACGCCGGCACGCCTGAAGCCGTCAGAAGCGCCAGCGATTTTTCCGCCGTCGGCGTCAGGGAAACGGCGAAGGGTTTTGGCGTGCGGGCAAAGCGCAGCAGCGGCTCGACCGCGAGTTCGGGATTGAATTGCGCCGAGGAGCCCACGACAAAGATCACCGCGTCGTTGCCGTCGTCGGCCAGCAAGCGCTCGATGGTGCCGGCCACGATCTCGGGCTTGGCGCCGGCCAGGGTGAGGTCGACCAGCTTGCCCTCGCCCGCCGCGATGCCGAGCGGTTTTAGCCAATCGACCAGCGCCTGCGGCGGACCCGCGATGTCGAGGCCGGCCATCGCCATATTGTCGACCACCATGGCGGCACCGCCGCCGGTCGTGGTCGCGACGGCCACGCGTTTCCCAGTCGCGGGCGGGCGATCGACCAGCAGCGCCGGCACGTCGATCAGCGATTCGAACATCGACACGCGGGCGATGCCGTGGCGACGGCAGAAGGCATCGAAGGTGGCGTCGGAACCGGCGATGGCGCCGGTGTGCGATTTCGCCAGCTCCTGACCAATCGAGGAGCGGCCGAGCTTGTAGGCGATCACCGGCTTGCCCGCCGCATGGGCGCGTCTGGCCGCGCGCGCGAGGCGTTCGCCGTCGCGCAGCGTTTCCATGAACAGCAGGATGGCGTCGGTCCTGGGATCGTCCACCAGCAGGTCGGCGATCTCGCCGACCGCGAGGTCGACCTCGTTGCCGACCGAGATCAGCCGTGAGAAGCCGATGCCGCGCGCGTCGGCCCGCGACAGCATCGCACCGATCAGGCTGCCGCTCTGGCTCACCAGCGCCCATGTGCCGCTGCGGAGCTTGTCGACGGCAAAGGCGGCATTGGCGGTGAGCGCGACGGGCGGGTTGGTGCTCACCGTGCCGATGCTGTTGGGGCCGACCAGCCGGATGCCGGTCTCGGCCACGACGCGCGCAAGATCGTCCTGCAGCGAGGCGCCCGCGGCACCGGCATCGGCGAAGCCGCCGGCCAGGATGGACGCGACTTTCACGCCGCGCTTGGCGCACTCCGCGAGGGCCGCCACCGCAGCGGCACCGTTCAGCAGGATGTAGGCGTGGTCGATCTCGCCCGGGATCGATGCCAGGTCCTTGTAGGCCATCTCGCCCAGGATTTCGCTGCGCGACGGATTGACGGGCAGGATCTCGCCGGTGAAGCCGTGCTTGCGCAGGAAGCGCTGCGGCCGCGACGTGGTCTTGGCGGGATCGGCCGACGCCCCGATCAAGGCGATGCGTTTTGGCTCGAACAGGGCTGCGAACAGCTTCTTGGGATCGCTCTTGGGCTCGCTCATGCCGCGAGTATACTCGGCGCATGATCCCTCGCCGCACATTCGTTGCCTCCACACTGGCCGCAGTCGCACTGCCCGCCAGCGCCCAACCACAACCTTGGCCTTCCAAGCCGATCAAGCTCGTCGTGCCCTACGCGCCCGGCGGAACGACCGATGTAGTGGCCCGCATGGTCGCCGAATATCTCGGCAAGCAGCTCGGCCAGAACATCATCGTCGACAACAAGCCCGGCAAGGGCGCGATGGTGGGCACCGCGCTGGTCGCCAAGGCGGCGCCCGACGGCTACACGCTGCTGATGTCGGTGATCTCAGGCCTCTCGATCTCGCCCACGCTCTACGGCGGCGGCGACTTCGACCCGATGGCTGACTTCATCCATATCTCGATCGCGTCGCGCAATCCGAGTGTCCTCGTCGTCAATCCGACCTTTGAGGCCAAGACGTTCAAGGAATATGTCGCCTACGCCAAGGCCAACCCCGGCAAGCTCACTTTCGCCACCTCGGGCGCAGGCTCGAGCAACCATTTGCTGGGCGCCAGGCTCGAGCAGGTGATCAGCGCCGGCCTGGTCCACGTGCCCTATCGCGGCGCGGGGCCTGCCATGATCGACACTATCGCGGGCAATGTGCCGTCGATGTTCGACTCGCTCCCTTCGGCCGCGCCGCACATCAAGGCGGGCAAGGTCCGGGCGCTGGCGGTCAGCAGCGAGGAGCGCAGCCCCGCCTTCCCTGACGTGCCGACCATGAAGGAGCAGGGCTATCCCGACCTCATCTCCTATTCCTGGTTCGGCATCTCGGTGCCGGCCAAGACGCCGGCGGCGATCGTCGACCGGCTGGCGGCGGAGATGCAGGCGGTGCTGAAGGAGCCGGCCGTCATCAAGCGCTGGGAAGAGATCGGCGCCGAGAGCAGCACCATGACGCCGGCCGAGGTGACGAAGTTCATCCAGTCCGAAATCGACAAGTGGGTGCCCGTCGTGAAAGCCTCGGGCGCCAAGCCTGAATAGGAGGAAGCGACATGAGCATTCGACGCGTCACTTCACCAACTGTGCCCGAACCGCCGCCCGAGCGCTGGTCCAACTGCCTGGTGTCCGACGGCATCGCCTATGTCTCGGGCATGACCGCGCGTGCCGGCAACGCTGTCGTCGGCAGCGACGAGTACGAGCAATCCAAAGTGATTTTCAGCAAGATCAAGGGCATGGTCGAGGCGGCCGGCGGCGCGATGGCCGACGTCGTCAAGATCACGGTCTATGTCACCGACATCAAGAACAACACGAAGGTCTGGGCCGCCCGCCGCGA
>CAMARK010000093.1 GCA_945860205.1 Reyranella massiliensis 521
CGTGAGTTCCGTTGACTCGGGGGCGCAGGTACATATAATCGCGCGCTTTTCCGGGGCCAGCGGAACATCTGACGGGCGCGCGCGAGCGCGCCATAAGTCTTTGAAGGAGTTGAGATTTTGGCTCGTATAGCCGGTGTGAACATTCCGACCGCCAAGCGGGTGGAAATCGGACTGCAATACATCCACGGGATCGGTGCGGCGAAAGCCAAGGAGATCTGTGGAAAAGTGGGGATCGAACTCGCGCGCCGCGTGAACACGCTGAGCGACGACGAGGTCATCCGCATCCGCGAAACCATCGACCGCGACTATACGGTCGAAGGAGACCTGCGTCGTGAGGTGGCGATGAACATCAAGCGATTGATGGACCTCGCCTGTTACCGCGGCCTGCGGCATCGCCGCGGCCTGCCGGTCCACGGCCAGCGCACGCATACCAACGCGCGCACCCGCAAGGGCCCGGCCAAGCCGATTGCCGGCAAGAAGAAAGTCACGAAGTAAGTCGAGGGAAATCGGAACATGGCCAAGCCTGCAGCCGCTGCGAGTGGCACCAATGCCGTCGCGCGTCCCCGTCGCAAGGAACGCAAGAACATCATCGCGGGCGTCGCTCACGTGAACGCGTCGTTCAACAACACGATCGTCACCATCACCGACGCGCAGGGCAACACCATCGCCTGGTCGTCGTCGGGCCAGCAGGGCTTCAAGGGGTCGCGCAAGTCGACGCCGTATGCCGCTCAGCTGGCGGCCGAGGGTGCCGGCCGCAAGGCGATGGAACACGGCATGCGGACCCTGGAAATCCAGGTGCGCGGGCCGGGGTCGGGACGCGAGTCGGCGCTGCGCGCGCTGCAGGCCGTCGGCCTCGCCGTCACGTCGATCCGTGACGTGACGCCGATCCCGCACAACGGTTGCCGCCCGCCGAAACGTCGGCGCGTATGAGCCGCCGGCGCGTTTGATTTTCTTCCCGGGCGTCCGGCTCCCTCGCGGGAGACGGGCCGTCCAGTGAACCGCGGCAATCGCCGCCGGTTCCGAAAGATACAGTCGCGGGCGCCCAGCCTATTGGGTTGTTCCGCAGAACACCGGTCTAGAGAGGTAGCCCACGTGCTTCAGAAGAACTGGCAGGACCTGATCAAGCCGGAGAAGCTTGTCACCGAGGCTGGCGTCGATCCGGGTCGCACCGCGACCATCGTCGCCGAGCCGCTGGAGCGGGGCTTCGGCCTGACGCTCGGCAATGCTCTCCGCCGCGTGCTGTTGTCGTCGTTGCAGGGGGCAGCCGTCACGTCGATCAAGATCGACAACGTGCTGCACGAGTTCTCGTCGATTCCCGGCGCGCGCGAGGACGTGGTCGATATCGTCCTCAACATCAAGGCGATGGCCGTGAAGATGCAGGGCGACCGTCCGCAGCGCCTCTATCTGCGCGCCGTCGGCCCCGGCGAAGTCACCGCCGGCATGATCGAGCTGTCGGGCGACGTGCAGATCATGGATCCGAAGCACCTGATCTGCACGCTCGACGACGGCGCCTCGATCTCGATGGAGCTGATGGTCGCCACCGGCAAGGGCTACATCCCGGCCTCGGCCAACCGTCCGGAAGATGCGCCGATCGGCCTGATCCCGGTCGACTCGGTGTTCAGCCCGGTCAAGCGCGTCTCCTACAAGATCGAGAACAGCCGCGTCGGCCAGGTCACCGACTACGACAAGCTGTCGATGACAGTCGAAACCAACGGAACGACGATGCCGGCCGATGCCGTGGCGCTCGCCGCCCGCATCCTGCAGGACCAGCTCCAGCTCTTCATCAACTTCGAGGAGCCGCGCGAGGTCCGCAAGGAAGAGCAGCAGGATGACTTCCCGTTCAACCGCAACCTGCTGCGCAAGGTCGACGAGCTCGAACTGTCGGTGCGCTCGGCCAACTGCCTGAAGAACGACAACATCATCTACATCGGCGATCTGGTTCAGAAGACCGAGGCGGAGATGCTGCGGACCCCGAACTTCGGCCGCAAGTCGCTGAACGAGATCAAGGAAGTGCTGGCCGGTATGGGCCTCCACCTGGGCATGGAAATCCCGGGCTGGCCGCCGGACAACATCGAAGAAATGGCAAAGCGGCTGGAAGAGCCGTACTAGGCCGGTTGGAAGGATTTAGTCATGCGTCACGGCAATCGCGGTCGGAAATTCCACCGCACCTCCGAGCATCGCAAGGCGATGTTCATGAATCTCGCCGGTGCTCTCATCAAGCACGAGCAGATCACGACCACGCTTCACAAGGCGAAGGACCTGCGTCCGATCGTCGAGAAGCTGGTCACGCTCGGCAAGAAGGGTGGGCTGCATGCCCGCCGCCAGGCGATCGGCTTCCTGCGCGACCCCTACGTCGCCGACAAGCTCTTCACGACGCTCGGCCCGCGCTACTCCAAGCGCGCCGGCGGCTACCTGCGGGTGCTGAAGGCGGGCTACCGCTTCGGTGACGCAGCGCCGATGGCCGTGATCGAGTTCATAGAGCGCGACACCGCCGCCAAGGGCCAGGACAGCGGTCCGTCAGCTGAGACGGCCGAGCAGCAGGAAGCGGCGTAAGCCTCTTCTGCACGACTTTCGAAAACGCCCGGCGAGAGCCGGGCGTTTTTCTTTGCTAGTCTCTCGCCATGGCATTGACGTTCAGGAAGGCAGTTCCGTCGGAACGGGACGACGCCGAGCGCATTTTGTGGTCGGCGTTCACTCCCTATGTCCGCAACCTCGGCCGCGAGATCACCGCTCACCACTACGCGTTCCTCGCCGCTGCCGTCGAGCGCGGCGACGTCTACCTTGTGGCGGACGGCATCGAGATCGTGGGCGTTGCCGCGACCGAGCGGCGCGACGACGGCATCTACATCGACCGGCTGGGCGTGGCTCCGGCGCGCCAGGGCACCGGGCTGGGCAGCTTCCTGCTGGAGCGGGTCGAGGAGATCGCGCGGTCGAGCGGCCTCAAGGGACTGTCACTCGAAACGGCCGAGATGGCGGAAGGCAACATCCGGCTTTATCGCCGGCATGGTTTCGAGATCGTGCGCCGCGGCCCACCCTCGCACGGCATGGACGTGCACACGCGCGTCTTCATGGTGAAGCGGCTCTAGCTGTTCCAGGCGATCGGATAGCGGTTGAAGCCGCGGAAGCGGGCGCGACCGCCGCGTTCGTAGTCGCCATCGCGCCGCAGCCCTTCCAGGCGCGCGACCAGACGGCCGATGGCGATGGTGCCTTCCATGCGTGCCAGAACGGCACCGAGGCACATATGCACGCCCGAGCCGAAGGCGAAGTGGCGGTTGGGCTCGCGAGCCGCATCGAAGCGGTCGGGCTCGGCGAACTGCGCCGGGTCGCGGTTGGCAGCACCGATGCCGATATGAATGTAGGTGCCGGCCGCGATCTTCTCGCCGCCGATCTCGAGGTCGGCGGTCAGGCGCCGGTTGCCGAGCTGGTTGGAGCTCTCGAAGCGCAGCCCTTCCTCGACGCAGCTCCTGATCAGCCCGGGGTTTTCGCCGAGCCGCCGCAACTCGACGGGAAAGCGCAGCAGCGCGTCGATGGTGTTGCCGATCAGGTTGGTCGTGGTCTCGTGGCCCGCGTTCAGGAGGAAGATGCAGTTCTGCACCAGCTCCTCATGGCTGAGCCGCTCGCCATCGACTTCGCCATGGATCAGGACGCCCAGCACGTCGCGATCGTCGGCGGGTCGCTTGCGGCGCTCGGCCACCAGCCCGTCGAGATAGGCGGAGAATTCGCTGACCGCCGCGTTGCCGGCCGCCAGCCGTTCGGGCCCGGTAACCGGCTCCAGCGCCCCCAGAATGGCCAGCGAATAGCGGCGGAAGGGCGCGCGGTCTCCGGCGGGCACGCCCAGCATGTCGCAGATCACCTCGACGGGAAGGCGGAAGGCAAAATCCTCAATCAGGTCCATGCGGCCGCGGCCGGCATGCTGGGCGATGAGTCCGTCGACCACCGCCTCGACCCTGGGCTGCATCGTGGCCAGCGCACGCGGCGTGAAGGCGGCGGCCAGCAGCTTGCGCACGCGCGTGTGCAGCGGCGGATCGTTGAACACCAGACTGGTCGTGTGGTGGCGGTGGAGCGGCGTGCCGACGCCGAACTTCGGGCCGAACTCCGCCTTCTTGTCAGAACTCATGTGGGCATCGCGGTAGCAGAGCGCGACATCGGCATAGCGCGAGAGAAAGACGCTGCCGTCGGGCAGCCGCTTCAGCGGCGCGAAGCGGCGGAGCGCGTGATAGTAGGGGAAGGGATCGTCGAGGAAGCCGCGCTCCAGCGCCGCCAGGTCGAAGCGTTCGGCAAACGCCCGGGCCTCGTCCGGTGGCAGCTCGATGAGGCTCCTGGTCAGAACTGATCCTCCTTGAGTGCGAACACGGTGCGGCCGGCGGCCTTGAGCGGGCCGAGCTGGGCCAGCGCCGGCGGCAGGATCACCTCGGCATAGAAGCGCGCGGTGATCAGCTTGGCTTCCAGAAAGGCCGGATCGCCGTCACGCGTGGCGAGCCTGCTCTGCGCGACGAGGGCGCCACGGGCCAGCAGCCAGCCGCCCAGTGCCGTGCCGGCCAGCCGCAGGAACGGTACCGAGCCCGCCAGCGCCGTCACCAGATCCGTCTTGACCGATTGCGCCACCCACTTGGTGGCGTCTTCCAGGGCGTTGGCCGATGCCAGTACGCCGACGCGGATTGCCGCCAGGTCGTCGCCGGGAGCAGCCTTCATCTCGTCCGCCAAAGCGCGCATCTCGGCCACCAGCGCCAGCATTGTCTCGCCACCATCCTTGGCCACCTTGCGGCCCACCAGGTCGCGCGCCTGGATGCCGTTGGTGCCCTCGTAGATCGGCAGGATGCGGGCATCGCGCAGGTGTTGTGCCGCGCCGGTTTCCTCGATGAAGCCCATGCCGCCATGGATCTGCACGCCGGTCGAGGCGATCTCGTTGCCGAGATCGGTGAACCAGGCTTTGACGATCGGAATCAGCAGGTCGACGCGATCCTGGGTCTTGCGGGCGGTTTCCTTGTCCGGGTGCTTCAGGGCGCCGTCGATGCCGGCCGCGGTGTAGTAGCCCAGCGCCCGCATCGCCTCGATCTGGGCGCGCATGGTCATCAGCATGCGGCGCACGTCGGCATGATGGACGATCGAGACCGCCTCGGGCTTGGCGCTGCCGTCGTCCTTCGATTGCACGCGGGTGCGGGCAAAGGCTGCCGCCTGCTGATAGGCGCGCTCGGCGATTGCCAGGCCCTGGATGCCGACCGACAGGCGGGCGTTGTTCATCATGGTGAACATGTAGGAAAGCCCGCGGCCTTCCTCGCCCACCAGGTAGCCCACCGCGCCACCGTCGTCGCCGAACGACATCACGCAGGTCGGGCTCGCGTGGATGCCGAGCTTGTGCTCGAGGGAGACGCAGCGCAGGTCGTTGCGCTTGCCGGCCGCGCCGTCGGTGCCGGCCAGGAATTTCGGCACGATGAACAGCGAGATGCCGCGTACGCCGGCCGGCGCGTCAGGCGTGCGCGCCAGCACCAGGTGCACGATGTTCTCGGCCATGTCGTGCTCGCCATAGGTGATGAAGATCTTCTGGCCGGTAACGAGATAATGGTCGCCGTTCTTCACTGCCCGGCTCTTGAGCTGGCCGAGGTCGGAGCCGGCCTGCGGCTCGGTCAGGTTCATGGTTCCGGTCCACTCGCCCGAAATCATCTTGGGCAGATAGGTGGTCCGCTGTTCGGGCGAGCCGTGATGGTGGATGGCGTCGATCGCCCCCTGGTTCAGCAGCAGCACCAGGCCGAAGCCCATGTTGGCCGCCTGCCACATCTCCTGCACCGTCGTGGCGAGCAGCCACGGCATGCCCTGGCCGCCGAACTCCGGGTCGAAGGGCAGCGAGTTCCAGCCGCCGGCGACGAATTCCTTGTAGATGCCGGCAAAGCCCGGCGCGGTGCGGACAACCCCGTTCTCCAGCGTGGCGCCGATCTTGTCGCCGTCCCGATTGAGCGGCGCCAAGCCGTTGCCGGCGAGCTTGGCGGCTTCCTCCAGCACCGCATCGACCGTGTCGTCGGTGGCGTGCTCGTAACCGGGCAGCGCCGAAACGCGTGCCAGGCCAGCCACTTCGCGCAGCGCGAAACGCATGTCGGCGAGCGGGGCGGTGTAAGTCATGTGTTTTCCTCCGGGCCGCAATATGCCGCGCCCCGTCGCTTTTGGCGACCGGCTCGGGTACCTTGGCGGCAACATGACAAATACCGTTCAGCTCATCATCGATGGCCCAAAGGCCACCATCACCCTCAACGATCCCGCCAAGCATAACCGGCTCGATCCGGCGGCCTTGCGGGCGTTGCGTGCAGCCATCGAAAACGCCGACACCGATCCCGCCGTGCGCGTGACCGTGATCACCGGCACGGGCGAGAAGACCTTCTGTTCAGGCTATGACCTCGGCTCGATCTCGGCCAGCGAGCGGCGCACGCAATCCGGCAGCGACGACAGCTTCGAGAAGGTCATGGATCGCCTCGAGGCGATGCGCATGCCGACGCTTTGCGCGCTGAACGGCGGCGTCTACGGAGGGGCCACCGACCTGGCACTAGCCTGCGATTTCCGCCTCGGCGTCCGCGGCATGAGGTTCTTCATGCCGGCCGCCCGCTTCGGCCTGCATTACTATCCGGGCGGCCTGCGCCGCTACACCCAGAAGGTGAGCCCGAGCTTCGCCAAGCGCGCCTTCCTGCTGTCGGAGGATTTCTCCGACACCGAGCTGCTGGCCGTCGGCTATCTCGACTGGCTGGTCGAGCGCGCCGAGTTCAAGGCCAAGGTCGAGGAGAAAGCAGCCAAGCTCGCTTCTCTGGCGCCGCTCTCCATGTCGGGCATGAAGCGGGCGATCGAGCAGTTCGCCCAGGCCGCACCTGATCTGCCGTCGATCCGCGAGAGCGCCCAGGCCTGCGCCGGGTCGGAAGATCTGCAGGAGGGCCTGGCGGCTCTGCGCGAGCGTCGGACGCCAGCTTTCAAGGGACGATGACATGCGGTTGGGCCGGCTTGCCCTCGTCTTGTCGATCCTGTGGAGCGGAGGTGCAGAAGCGCAGCAGCTCGACTTCTCGCGGATCACGCGTAGTGGTGACGAACGCCTGAGCTACCGCTGGCGCGATCTCGACCGCCGCGAGCAGGCGACGGCGTTTACGCTGGCCCGTCAGGACATCCGGGACGCCGAAGCCTCGTTCAAGGAGTTCAGCCTCGACGGCATGTGGGACGATATCGCGGCGAACTTGCGCGATGAGACCGCGCGGTTCGGCAATGGTGCTCAGATCGAGATCCGCCGGGTGGACGACCGCCTGAGCTGGACCGTGAAGGCGCGCGATCCGGCGTCTCAGGAAGCGTTGATCAGGAACCTCAACGAGCGCTTTCAGCGCGCGCAGAAGACCTATCTCGACCGGCATTTGCGCCAGCGCCTCGACGAGGGTCGCATCATGGTCGATTTTGCCGCCGCCACCCGTGCTTTGCAGGAGCCGATGCGGGCTGTCGCCAAGGCGCTGGGCGCCACGCCGGGCATCGCCGACGACGACCGAGCCCGCGTGACCCTGGCGCTCGCCTTCTTCCAGCAGGTTCCCTACGCAACGCTGGGGGATGCGGCGCGGCGCGGCGATTTCCTGCCCGCGCCTGCCCTGCTGGCGCAGAACCGCGGCGACTGCGACAGCAAGGCCGTGGCCCTGGCGGCGGTGCTGCGGACCTACACCCCTTGGCGAAAGCTCGCGGTCATCGTCATGCCGGGCCATGCCGTCCTGGGGGTAGACCTGCCTGCCCGGCCGGGAGAGCAAACGGTACGTGCACAGGCACGGCAATATGTCGCCCTCGAGCCGGCCGGCCCGGCGATGGCGCCGATTGGCGACGTGGCGCCCCGGGCCGCCAAATATCTCGCCGAGGCGCGCGCAATCGAAATTTGGCCGCTAAACTGAGGTGATCATGCAACGCCGCCTCGCTGCCATCGTCCATGCCGACCTCGCCGGGTTCACCCGGATGATGGAGGGCGCCGAAACGCGCACCTTCCGGCACCTGAAATCCGCGCAGATCGAGGTCTGGCGGCCGGCGATCGTGGCGTCGCAGGGCCGCATGGTGGGCACGGCGGGAGACGCCATGCTGGCGGAGTTCAGTTCGGCCGTGACCGCCGTCGGGGTCGCCATCGAAATCCAGGAACGCATGGCACGCTTCAACGAGGCCCTGCAGGAAGAGCAGCGCATGTTGTTCCGCATCGGCGTTCACCTGGGTGAGGTGATCGTCGACGAAGAGGACCAGAACATCTTCGGCGACGGCGTCAATCTCGCCGCCCGCATCCAGGCATTGGCCGAGCCCGGCGGCATTGCGGTGTCGCGCGTGGTGCGTGACCTGGTGGAACTCAAGGTGGAGTATGCCTTCGCCGATGGCGGCGACCAGCAATTGAAGAACGTAAGTCGCGCCGTCCAGATCTTCCACGTGCGTCATGCCCGTCAGATGCCACCGATCGGCACGACGACCCGGATGATGCCGCAGATCACGCTTCGCTTCGAAGGCCCCGACTCGGCCGGCCGCAAGCATGCCTTCGACGTTGCCCTCGACAAGCTGATCACCCAGCCGCAGGGCATGGTGATCGGCCGCTCGGCCGATCAGTGCGAACTCGTCGTGGCGCACGCCACGGTGTCGCGCCGCCACGCGCGCCTCAGTCTCGCGGGCGAGGCCCTGCAGGTCGAGGACCTGGGCTCGACCAACGGCACGGCGGTCAATGGTGCGGTGCTTGGGGCCGGTGCGCCGGTGGCGCTCCATGCCGGCACCAAGCTCCGCATCGGCGACGTCGAACTGCTGATCCGGCAGGTCTAGGGCAGGCGCCTGAGATGACCGATCCCGTGACCCCGCCGCCGGGCGAAGTGCCCGAGATCGACTACGTGGCACTGCGCGCCGGACAGACGATCGGGCGCTACGAGATCGTCTCCGTTCTCGGCCAGGGCGGCTTCGGCATCACCTACCGCGCGCGCGATATCCAGCTCGGCCGCGAGGTCGCGATCAAGGAGTACCTGCCCACGGCGCTGGCGGTGCGCCAGGACGGCGCCACAGTGCTGCCGCGCACGACCAAGATGGCCGACGATTTCGGCTGGGGCCGCGATCGCTTCGTCACCGAGGGCCGCACCCTGGCGACGCTCCATCGCGTGCCGGCGATCGTGCATGTGTTCGACTTCCTCGAAGCCAATGGCACTGCCTACATCGTCATGGAGCTGCTGAGCGGCGAGACGCTCGAGGACAAGCTGAAGCGCCAGGGCACGCTCACCCCGGACGAAGTCGACCGCATCCTGTGGCCGCTGCTCGACGGGCTGGAACAGGTGCATGCCGCGGGCTTCCTGCATCGCGACATCAAGCCGGCCAATATCCTGCTCAACGCTCAGGGTGACCCGACCCTGATCGATTTCGGCGCGGCGCGCGAAGCCATGGTCGGCCGGACATCGGCGATGACGGCGATCTTCACGCCGGGCTATGCCGCGGCCGAGCAGATGACCTCGGCCAAGCAGGGACCGTGGACGGACATCTACGGGCTTGCCGCCACGCTCTACAACGCGATCGCCGGCAAGACGCCACCCGGCGCGTTCGACCGCATGTTGGACGACGGCTACGAGCCGCTTGCGCGCCTGATGCCGAAGGGATTCGGGCCGGGCCTTCTGGCCGGTGTCGATGCTGGCCTCGCCGTGGCCGCCCGCGACCGGCCGCAGTCGATCGCCGGCTGGCGGCCCATCCTCGGCATGACCGCGGCGCCGGCTGCGGACGCGACGATGATGATGACCAAGGCGCCGCCGCCGGCACCCGGCCGTCAGTCGGTCCTGACGCCGACGCCGGACGAGGCAGCGCCCTCGACGTCCATGGGGGGGCCGGCGCCGAAGTCCCGTACCGGCCTCTGGGTCGCCCTGGCAGTCGTTCTGGTCGCAGCTCTTGGCGGTGGCGGCTACTACGCGACGGCCATGCGAGGACCTGATCCCGAGATGGTCAAGGCGCAGACGGCCGCCGCAGCGGCCGAGGAGGAAAAGCGCAAATTCCAGGAGGAGGCGCAGAAGCTCCGCGCCGAAAAGGAAGCCGCAGAGCAGCGCAAAGCCGAGGAGGATGCCAGGGCCAAGGCCGACCAGGAGGCACGCCAGAAGGCCGCGGCCGAGGCGGCGACAAAGCGACAACTCGAGGACGAGGCCCGCCGCAAGGTCGAGGCCGAGAACGCGGAGAAGAAGCGCGCCGACGACGAGGCGCAGCAGAAGGCCGCGGCCGAGGCGGCAACCAAACGCAAGGCCGAGGAGGATGCGCGCAAGGCGGCCGAGCTGGTCGCCGGCCAGTTCGACCATTTCGGCAAGACGCTGATGTTGCTGACCTTGCGCAACAATCCCGCCGAGATCCGCCTGCAGGGCGTGGATGTCGTGGATGACCCCGGCCTGCGCCAGGCCGGCGTCAACGCCCTGGCGGCCAAGCCGCGCAACCTCCGCTGCCGCCAGACCGACCGCCTGACCGACGGCACGCCGCTCTATCGCTGCCTGATCACCAAGCTCGATGCCAAGGACCCGTTGGCCGACATTCCCGACACGGATCGGGTCGATCTCGCTTTGGCGCTGGTCCGCGGCGGGCTGGTCCTGGCCTCCTGCGACGCCCCGCGGGCCTATGCCGATGCCGAGGACGAAGCCCGTGGCAAGAGTCTGAATTTATGGTCTATGATGAAGCCCGCTGAATACAGACGGAGATGCGCGCGATGAATGCTGTAGTTGCCCTGTCGAGCCCCCGTGCGGCCACGCGGTCGCGATTCCTCATCAAGCTGATCGGCGTCGTGGCGGCGATCGGACTCGCGACGGGTTGTACGACCAGTGAAAGTGGCGGTCCGTCCAACCAGGCCATGGGAACCGTCATGGGCGCCGCCGTCGGCGGGGCTGTCGGCGGCCTGGCCTTCGGCAGCGTCGGCGGCGCGGTGGGCGGTGCGCTGGTGGGCGCGCTGGCCGGCAATCTCGTGGGCCGGGCGCTCGACAACCAGGAGCGCGCCAGGCTCGCGCAGGCGACGCAGAACGCCTTCGTGGCCGAGACCAACGTGCCGACCACCTACACGGTCGAGAAGACATCCAATCAGTCCGCATCGACGCCGGCGACCGTGGTGGCGGCCCGGCCAGTCGGCCCGCCGGCCGGTCGCGCCGACGGCAGCACCTGCCGTCCGATCGAACTGACGGCGACCAAGAATGGCCAGACCACGACCGAAACGACGACCTTCTGCAAGGCTTCCGGGTCCAACGATCTGAAGCCGGTTACGGTCTGATCTCCGCGAGAACGGCCGGCGCGTCGCAAGACCGCCGGCCGTTGCCCCGCGACGGGACGCATGGCAGCCTCTTGCGGCTTGGCAGGGGGGCATGAGCGACCCAACAAACCAATCCCGGGGTGGGGTGTCGCCGGTCGATTTCGTCGCGTTGTCAGCGGGACGGATGATCGGGCGCTACGAGGTCGTCTCGGTTTTGGGACAGGGCGGCTTCGGCATTACCTACCGTGCGCACGACAGCCAGCTCGGCCGTGAGGTCGCGATCAAGGAATACCTGCCGCTGGCGCTGGCGATACGGCAGGACGGCACGACGGTGATGCCGCGTTCGACCGGGGCGATGGAAGATTTCTCCTGGGGCCGCGAACGCTTCGTCGCCGAGGGCCGCACGCTCGCCGGCCTGCAGAACGCACCGGCCATCGTCCGGGTCTTCGATTTCCTCGAGGCCAACGGCACGGCCTACATCGTCATGCAGCTCCTGCAGGGCGAGACGCTGGAGAACCGCCTGAAGCGGACCGGGCCGTTCAAGGCACCGGATATCGACCGCATCCTGTGGCCGCTGCTCGACGGATTGGAGCAGGTCCACGCCACCGGCTTCCTGCATCGCGACATCAAGCCGGCCAATATCCTGCTCGATGATGCCGGCAGTCCCACCCTGATCGACTTCGGCGCCTCGCGGGCGGCAATAGCGGGGCGCTCGACGGCGCTGACGGCGATCTTCACGCCAGGCTATGCCGCGGCCGAGCAGATGACGTCGGCGAAGCAGGGGCCGTGGACCGACATCTACGGCCTTTCCGCCACGCTCTATCACGCCATCACCGGCCAGACGCCTCCCGGTGCTTTCGACCGGATGCTGGATGACGGCTACGAGCCGCTCAGCCGGATGATCCTTCCGGGATTCTCCCAAGGATTGCTGGTCGGACTCGACGCTGGATTGTCGCTACGGGCCAGCGACCGGCCACAGTCGATCGCCGGTTGGCGGCTTATCTTGGGTCAGGCGAAGGCGCCCGATGCCCATGCGACGGTGGCGATGGCCCGCCAGGGTGGTGGAGTGGCCGTGCTGGCGCCGCACGCGCCGGGTGCTGCGCCGGTGGCTCCCTCTGTCGAGGCACCGGCCGTCGTAGCCGCCGTGCCGGCGCCGGCCAAGAGCCGCATGCCTCTGTTTGCCGGCATCGCGGTGGCGGTGTTGGCCCTTGCCGTCGGCGGCTATTTCGCCCTCACCCCGGGCAGCCGGCCGGCGCCTGCGACCACCGCGCTACAGGACCTCAAGATCGAGGATCTCGAGCGCGTCCTGGCGGAGCGCCGAAAGGCCGATGCTGCGGCCGTGGAGAAGAAGCGATTGGAGGAAGAGGCGCAGCGCAAGGCCGATGCCGATGCTGCCACCAAGAAGGCTGCCGACACCGAACTCGAGAAAGCCCAGCAGGCTCGCCTGAAGGCTGAACAGGAACTGGCCCAAATGAAGGCCGACATGGAAACACGGCGCCAGGCCGAGGCCGGCCAGCGCGAGCAGGCCGACGCTGCCGCGCGACGCGCCGCCGAGGAGGCCGCCCAGCGCAAGGCCGAGGCCGAGATGGCGGCGCTGAGACAGGCCGAGGATGACGCCCGCAAGAAGGCGACCGCCGAGGCCGACGCCAAGCGCCAGGCCGACGAGGCGCTCGCGAGGGCACAGGCCGAGCGACAGAAGGCGGACGCCGAAGCGAAGCAAAAGGCCGAAGCGGAAGCCAGGCAAAAAGCCGAATCCAGCACCAAGGAAGTTGCCGAGGCGGAAGCTCGCCAGAAGGCCGAGGCCGACGCCAAGCAGAAGGCCGATGCTGAAGCGACCGCCGCTGCCGCCGCCGTGGCTGAGAAGAAGGCGGCGGAAGCGACCGAGACGGCGCTACGCCTCGCGCCGGCCGACCGCCAGCGCCTCCAGGTGGCGCTGACGTCGCTGGGCTTCGACACCCGCGGCAGCGACGGCGCCTTCGGCCCGCGCACGCGAGAGATGATCGCCGCCTGGCAGAAGGCCCGCAGCACGCCGCAGACGGGCTTCCTGAATGGGACGCAGAATCAGGCGTTGCTGAAGGAGGCGGCGCCGGCGATTTCCAGGTTCGACGACGAGCAGAAGAAGGTCGAAGAGGCGAAGAAGAAGGTGGACGAGGACAAGGCCAAGGCTGACGCCACCGCCACCGCCGCCGCCAGGGCAATTCCAGCGCCGGCCACGCCCGCACCGGCTGCAGCCGCGCCCAATGTTGCGGCAGCCGCGCCTAGATCGGGTCCCGATGGTCTTTGGAAGGGCTCATACGAGTGCTCTCCACCCCGCAGCAATGGCAGCGAGTTCAATACTCAAATCCAGATGGCCGTCGCGGGCGGTGTCGGCACATGGACGCGGCCTGGCGGACCCCACCCGAGGGGCAACCAATCCATCACGGTGAGAATCAGCGGCGCGCAAGTTGCAGTCTCTCGGATCTTCACACCGAACAATCAGCCCGGCACCATGGCGACTGCCACCATGTCCGCCCGCTACGAAGGCAACAGCATCAGCGGCGGCGGGCTGGAGACAACCAGCGGAGGCCGCACCTGCAACATATCGTTGACGCGGGCGCCTTAGAGCATGCAGGCAGCAGGTTCTGCGAAAGGACTCGGACATGGCGGGCAATGAGAAGGCGCGCGCGCTGCGCGATCGGCTGGCGAAGGGCGAGTTCATCCTAGCCCCCGGAATCTATGACGGCATCTCGGCCCGCGTGGCGGACAAGATGGATTTTCCCGCCCTCTACATGACGGGCTACGGGGCCACCGCCTCGATGCTGGGCCTGCCCGACGCCGGTCTCGCCACCTATTCTGACATGGTCGGACGTGCCGAGATGATCTGTTCGATCACCACGACGCCGCTGATTGCCGATGCCGACACTGGCTACGGCGGCCTGCTCAATGTCCGCCGCACCGTGCGTGGCTACGAGGCGGCGGGAGTTGCCGCTATCCAGATCGAGGACCAGGAGACGCCCAAGAAGTGCGGCCATACACCTGGCCGCCGCGTCGTGCCAGCCTAGGAGATGGTGCTCAAGATCAAGGTCGCGGTCGAGGCGCGCCGGCACGACGAGACCATGATCGTGGCGCGCACCGACGCGCGCACCGCGCATGGTCTCGACGAGGCGCTGCGCCGGGCCACGCTCTATGAAGCGGCGGGTGCCGACGTGATCTTCGTCGAGTCGCCCGAGAGCGAGGCCGAGCTCGAGCGCATCGGCCAGGAAGTGAGCAAGCCGCTGCTCGCCAACATGGTCGAGTTCGGCAAGACGCCGCGGGTGGAAGTGGAACGGCTGAAGAAGTGGGGCTTCGACCTTGCGATCTATCCCGGCCTGGGCTTCAGCGTCGCCGCCGAGGCGATGCGCCTGTCCTGGTCGCATCTCAAGGACAAGGGCACCAGCAACGGCGTGGCCGCACCGCAGTACCGCGACATGCACGAGCTGATGGGCTTTCCCGAGGTCTGGGACTTCGAGAAGCGCTGGGCGCCGTGAACGCACCAAGGGGCCCGAGCGGCAAGCAGTTTCTCGAGATCCTGGCGCGCCTTCCGGCGCGAGTCTGGCTGCAGGCGATCCTCGGCCTGATCGGCTTCGTGATCCTGGCCGTCCTGGGGTTCGCGGTGATCGCGGGCGTCGCGGCGGTCGTGCTGGTCGTCATCCTGGGCTTCAAGGCCAAGAGCTGGATCGCCGGCCTGTTCGGCCGCCGCGGCCCGCCCGCCGAGCAGGCCCCGCGCGACGTGCGGCAGGTCACCGACGTTCAGTACGAGATCGTCGATGATAAAGATGACGCGCGGCGGTGACCCGCCTCAGCGCGTTCCGCCCATCTCGGCTTTGAAGCTCGCCCAGTCGGCCTCGACAATGTCGTCGAGGCGCGCCGCCAGCATCTTGGGAGGGATCTTGTAGGACGAACCGATCCACGGATCTCCGATATGCACCCACGCCTTGCCTTGGGAGCACGTGAATCCTTCTACCCGCACCCAATGCCAGCTTGGGTTGGCGAGAGTACCGTTGTTTATGCCGGCGTAGTACTGCTTGCCCTTGCGCAATCCGGCCTGGACTTCCGTGAGGATGAGCTTGGTTTTGGAGGCGAGCATGATGCGCGTGACCGCGCCATGGTCGCCGAGGTGTCCGGCGAGCTGGGCTCCGGTCATGCCGCCGCCCTTGTAGTTGGGCTGGCTGGCGCTCGCCGAGATCGGCTCGAAGTTTCTGTTGGCGATCGCCGTGCGCAAGTTCTCCTTCTCGGCAACCGCGGCGTAGCCGACGTCGCGAAGGCCGCCCTCGGCCGCCGCCAGGCCGCAGCTTGCATTGCCGACCTGCATCGGCGTGCCGCCACTGTTGAGCGGCTCGGTCGGGATAAGCAGTTCAAAGGTTGGGTCGCCGTCGTACAGCGGCTCCATGGGTTTGATATTGCGTCGCGTCAGCTCATGCGGTTCGTAGATCTTGTTGAGCAGGTTCTCGCTGAGCGGCTGGGCCATGTTGGCGGCCGTGCCCGACTTCAGCGCCGGCGACGTGGCGCCCGGCCGTGCCGCGGCACGCGTACCGCCCACCATGGCCTGTCTCTCCGCAGCAGCCATTCGCTTCTGCGCCTCGATCATGTTCTTCTGAAGCAACTCACCCCACGGGCCGCTGAGCTTGGTTTCGCTCGACAGTTTCTGGACTTGAAGCGCCGTCGTGGCGCCCACCAGCAGAAGCTGCGAGCCGAGGCCGATACCGGCCCAGATGCGGTCGGTACTGTCGATCGCATTGCCGTGCGTGTCGATCGCCCAGACCACGGCGACGAACTGGGCGGCGCCCGTCATGTTGGCGACGAAGTCGTAGGTCCCGACCACCAGTTCCGTCCCCATCATGGCCATCGCATCGCGATAGCGCTGGCGGGCGGCGGCGATCGCATCGCCAACGGCACGCTGCTCCCAGTCAGTCAGGTAAACCACGCCATGGCGGTCGGGCGGCGGACCCCGGAGCGGTGTGGCGACGCGGCCTTCGATGTCGGGCCGGCCAAAGGTCGCCAGCAGGTTGGCATAGGCCTGGCCGATCTCGAGTCGCGTGTAGTCGGTGTAGTTCTCGTTGCCCTGTGCTTGATACTCCGTCAGCTTCTCGAAATTCTGGATCAATCGCGACTTCTGCAGGGCGAGTTCCTTCATCTCCCGGGTGGCAACGGAGTCGGCGATCGTCATCTGGAACAGCTCGTTGAGCTGCTCGAAGTTCCGGCGGTGATTGGCGATGCCCTCCTGGACCCAGCTGTTGTAAACGACGAAGGAAGTCGAGCTGCCGTCGATGTCGGCGGTCACCACCTCGCCGTTCTCGACGTCGAGGCGGACGGTTTCCTTGCTGATCTGCATGCTGAGCGGTGTGCCGAGAATGATCGGTGCGGCGACGTGATCGTCGATGATCACCGGCTCGCGCGGCATGTAGACCACGGGCAGGCTGTTGGCCGAGCCGAAGCGTATGAGCTCGACCTCCGCCGTGCCGCCGGACCGGGAGGCGCGCAGCGTGAGCTTGATGGAATTGCCCTTGGCCTTGGCCCACGCGATGTTGGCGCGCACGACCGGCATGAAGGGGCGCTGCTTGGCGGTGGAACGCAAGCCGCCGCGCGCCAGGGGCGCCTGCGGGCTCGCAATCAGGACGACGGGCGCCGTTTCGACCTCGGCCCAAAACTCGCCCTCGCGCTGAACGCGGTTGAACGTGTAGTCGACAGGCGTGCCCGGCCCCGAAACCGTCGCTTCGCGCGCGCCGCCGCGCTCCGACCAGCGGAGTTCGCCGGGGTACCATTTGCCGACGAGCCGGAAATCCGGACACTCGAAGACGTCGAGCTCGAGGCGCCATTCGAGTTGGCCGGCAACGGCCTCGCGCGCCCACTTCGGGGCCTTGGCGCTCATCTCGTGTGCTGCCGGCTTGCGCGTGAAGACGAGCTTGCCGGACTCGGTGTCGGTCGGTTCCCGGTAGGTGCCGATCCAGTCGTTGTGCTGGCCTGCGAACTTCACCTTGTCGCTGCCGACGAGACCGATATCGACCGGTGGGTAGTCGCCGCTCACCGGCTCCCTCTGATACCGTCCCGCGATATGCGTGGCGCGGTTGAGCCTCTCGTCGGCGCTTGCGGTGGTCGGTTGTGACGGCGAAGGGGCCGGCGCCGGCGCGGGCGCAGCAGTGGGCAACACAGGCGTCGCGGGCGGGGGAGCCGGCGCGGGCGGTCGCGCGGCCTCTTCCTTCTGCGCCAGCGCGGCCGCGAGGCGATTGGCCCTGGCTTCTGCGGCCTCCGCTTGTGCCCTCAGCTTTCGTGCATAATCCTCGAGATCCTTCGCGTACTTGTCGTAGAGCCCGGCCGTCTCGAGCCATGGCGTCCTGTCCTTGGGATCGATCGATTGTTCGGCATTTCGGCGGGCATTGGCTTCCAGCTCCCGCCACCGGCGCGCCCGATCGACATTCTGCTCGGCAGATCTGTGGTCCCGCACGACATCTTCGCGCAGGATTCTCACGATGTCGGGCGTTGCGGATGTAAGGGGTTCGTCCTGAGCGCGGGCGGCACCGACCATCGTGCCGAACAGGAGAAACACCGCGGCAACCGTCGCGTTGAGACGCATTTTCGTCATGGTGCCTCCTCGTCGGTTGCGCCGCGTGCCACGCCCTCGCCACCGCCACCGCGGCTCAGTTGAAGCGAAAGATCGTACGGATCGTGCACACGGTTCACCGATTGCGTCGTTCCCGAGTAGGTGACGTGTTGCGACGACCAGGTGCCGCGCAGTTCGCCTGCGGCGCCGCAGACGTCGAAGCGCAGAGTGAACCCCAGCTTGGGTTTCCAGGCGATCAGCTGGCTGCGGACGGATGGCGGCAGATTATCCTCCATGTCCTCGATCTGCTCGAACGGATGGAAGGCGATGATCTTGCCGAGTTGGTAGGTCCCGCTGTAGCGAAGTGGGCGGCCTTTCAGCCGCTGTTCATCGATCGTCACGGCGCCGACCTGGCTGGCGATAGTAAAGTCCCGCCCGTCACCCGACTTCCAAACGCCGTTCAACCGGTCGCGCGCCTGGGCGGACGTTTGCTCGTTCATGACGCAAGGGCCCACTGGCTCGATGACGGTCTCAATGTCCTTGCCGTCGGCAGTCGGCTTGGTCTTCTCCTCGCCGCGGAAGACCGTACGGGTGGGTTTGCCGTCCGGGCCGGGCTGCGTGACTTCGACCTGTGCCATGCCGGCAAGCGGCGCGTAACTGACGTCGATCGTGCGGTCGCCTTTCTTGACCGTGCGCCGGATCGTCTCCTCACGTTCCGAGCCGAGCGCCGTGCGGATTTGTTTTTCGAGCTCCTTCATCGCTTCCGGAGTCGGCGGCGTCCGCCCCGCTTTCCGGTAAAGCGCCTCGACCTTTGCGTGCAGGGTGGCAGGATCGCGCTTCACGGCGGCGTCGCGCACCGCACCGATCTCGGCCGCAAACTGCGGCGAGCGCGTGCCCATCGCGAGCGCCCGCCCCCAGCGCTCGAGCAGACCGGCCTGTTGGATCGCGCGTAGGCGCTGACCGGGCAGCAGGCCTTCCGCCTTCAACAGATCCTGCGCTGCCTTCGCTTCCGGCGGAACCGGCTTGGACGCCACGTCGTAGACGACGTTCAGCAGGTCGCCCGACAGGTCCTGGCTAGCCGCCGGCGCAACCGCCGCGGCGAGACCCGCCGCGAGCAGCCAGCCGGCCACCCGTTTCATTTCAGGCTGCCCGTCAGCCTGAACTCGTGCAGCTGCAGCTCGTTGCCTTCCTTGCCGTGGTGCGGCAGCAGCAGCTTCACCTTCAGGTACTTGGCGGTCACCGGGTCGAACTTGAACGCCTGGTAAGGTGTCTGCATCAGCTTGACGTTCTGGGTCGTGAACT
>CAMARK010000094.1 GCA_945860205.1 Reyranella massiliensis 521
CTCGCGACCGATGTTGCTCCAGGTCAGGTTGGGCACGACCGCGCCCCAGACCGCGAAGTCGGGCTTGCCGCCGTTCAGCAGGCCGACCATGTGGCGGGCCACCGGCACCGACAGTTCGATGGCATCGAGGCCGCCCAGCGGACCGTCGACCTTGGCGAAGGGTGTGCGAACGCCGGAGGCCAGCCAGACGTCAACGGGCCGCGCCATGGGTTCGCTCCTACGCCGCCTGTTCCAACGTCGAGGCGACGTCGGCGGTGGTGACACGGCGCAGGTCGCGCACCTGGCTGGTGTCGAACGGCCGGGCGCGATGCATGGTGCAACGGTTGTCCCAGATCACCAGGTCGCCCTGCTTCCAGGTGTGGGCGTGCACGAATTTCGGCTGCGTCGCGTGCTCGATCAGGTCGAGGATCAGCAGCCGCCCGTCGCCCACCGGCATGCCGAGGATGTGCGAGGCGTGGCTCGCAACATAGAGCGTCTTGCGGTGCGAGCCGGGATGCGTGCGCACAACCCGCTGCGGCACCGGCGGCAGCGACGCCTTCTCTTCGTCGGTGTACTTGATCGAACCGACCTGCTCGCGCGAGCGCCAGATCGAATGCTCGGCCACCAGCCCTTCGAGCTGCTTCTTCATCGAGTCGGACAACGCGTCGTAGGCGGCACGCAGGTCGGCGAACTCGGTGTCGCCACCCTCGTCGGGAATGACGTGGGCATAGAGCATGGAGAGCGCGCCCGGCACGGCGCGGAACGAGGCGTCGGTGTGCCACAAGCGATTGCCCAGCCAGTCCAGACGTCGGCGTGCCTCGGGCGCCATGACATTACCGTCGCCATCGAGATTGGAAATGTCGGCGACCTCGTTCGAGGCAAGCCGATGCTTGATATCGCGGTGACGGAGCTTCAGCGCTGAATGCTCGACCGGACCGAAGTTGCGCGCAAAGGCGACCTGACTCTCGTCGTCCAGCTTCTGGCCGTGGAAGACCACGACGGCGTAGCGGTCGATCGCGTCGACGATCGCCTTGTGGTCGGCAGGGCTGAGTGGACGCGAAACGTCGATGCCGGAGATTTCGCCGAAGAACACCGGGTGCAGTTGCTTGACCGAAACCATGCGTGCCTCCATCGTCGCGCCATCATCCTCCAGGAAACGCCATGCCGCAAACCATCAAGCTCGCCCTGCTCGACGATTATCAGAAGGTAGCGCTCCGTCTGGGCGACTGGGACCGCCTGAGGAAACGCGGGATCGAAATCACCGTGTTCAACCAGCCCTTCTCCTCGGTCGATGATGCAGTGCAAAAACTGGCGCCGTTCCAGATCCTGGGACTGCTGCGCGAACGCACGGCCTTTCCCCGCGCCTTGATCGAGAGGTTGCCGAACCTGAAGTTCATGGTGCTGACCGGCGCGCGGGCGGCGAGCCTCGACGACAAGGCCGCGACCGACCGCGGCATCCCGATTTCGACGACACCCGGCGGCGGGTCGAACGCCCCGACGGCGGAACTCGGCTGGGCGCTGCTGATGATGTGTGCGCGCGATCTCGCCAAGGCGGAGCGGCTGGCGCGCCAGGGCAAGTGGCACGATGGCATCGAACAGATGGTCGTGCTCGAGGGCAAGCGACTTGGCATTCTCGGTCTCGGCAAGCTGGGCAGTCGCGCAGCTCACTATGGCAAGGCCTTCGGCATGGATGTCGTGGCCTGGAGCCAGAACCTCACGCCCGAGAAGGCCGCGGCGGGTGGCGCCAAGTACGTCAGCAAGGACGAGCTGCTGGCAACGTCGGACTTCGTGTCGATCCATCTCGCCCTTTCGGATCGGACACGCGGCCTGATCGGTGCGGCCGAGCTCGCAAAGATGAAGAAGACCGCAATCCTGGTGAACACTTCGCGCGGGCCGATCGTGGATGAAGCTGCCCTGATCGCGGCGTTGAAGAATCGCACGATCATGCATGCCGGCCTCGACGTCTACGACAAGGAGCCGATGTCGGCCGACCACCCCTTCACCAAGCTCGACAATGTCACCCTGATCCCGCATCTCGGCTACGTCGTCGAGGAGAGCTACCGCTACTTCTACGAAGGCACGATCAAGGACATCGAGGCCTGGCTGGACGGCAAGCCGATCAACGTCCTCAATCCCGAGGCGCTCAAGTAGGCTTAGGCGTCGAGGGCGTTCGCGCGCGAAGGACGATCAGCCAGACGGCGCCGGTGAGGATCACGCCGGCGGCCAGCCATTCGGCCGTCGTCAGGCCCGGCGGCGACAGCCAGGCGAAACGGGCGAGGATGGCTTCCAGCGCGATGGCGAAGAACGGCATGGCCGTGAGCGCGATCAGGTAGGTCTGGACGCCCGAATGGTTGATGGTCCAGAAGCCGAGCCAGGTGCCCGGCGCGCGGAAAATCACGCCGGCCAGGATCGCGTAGAGCCAGAGTTCGATGCGGCCGAAGGCGTCGCCGCCGCCGGCCCACGGCGAGGCCATTGCACCGGCCATGCCGGCCAGTGTCCACACCAGGATCAAGGCGAGTGACGCGGCGACCAGGATCTCGCCGGTGAAGCGGCTGCGGGCCGCCGGATCGGCGGCGCTGTTGCGCGGGTGATAGGCGATCATCCACGACGCCGCGACCGCCACCGCTTCCGACGCCACCAGCCACGCGACGCCTCTCCAGGCGTCCGACCCCAGCGCGGCGGCGAAGGCGGCGATGCCGAGGGCGAGCAGCGCGAGGCCAGGCCAGTCGCGCCGCGCCGGCGCCTGTCGCGTGAGCGCCCAGCCCGCCAGGGCGCCGATCAGCACGCTCATCGTGGCGAGCAGCGTGCTCTGCGTGACGGCGAGCCAGACGATGGCGGCGGCGGTGCAGCCGTTGATGATGACGCGCATGAAGGCGTAACAGACCGTCCAAGGCACCAGAAGGTCACGCCAGTTGCCCGGCATGCGCCGCCCGGCCCACAGCATGGCAAGGCCCGCGCTCAGCAGCTGGACGAGCGTGTAGGCCCAGGCATCGAGCTGCGCCCCGCTGACGACGTGGCGCGTCAGCAGCAGGTAGACGGACCACAGGAGCGAATTGCCCAGCGCGATCGCCAGGACGTGGCCGTTCATCGTCGGCTCAGGTGCGGAAACGCAGCAACAGGTGATTGACGCCGTTCAGCTTGACGTAGAGGTCCTCGAATTGCGCGTAGAAATCCTCCCACTGCGGCAGGCCACCCTGGGCGCCTAAGGAGGTGTAGATCTCGGCCACGGTCTTGCGACCGTCGATCTGCGAGATGATGCGCGGCGCGAGCGCCGGTAGCTGGGCGCGCCAAGGGAAGCCGTCGAGATTGGCGATCAGGGGCGAACCGGGCTGCAGGCCGGCCGCCAGTTTCTGCGCATCCATGTCGCGCAGCACCGGAATGGCCGACGTGTCCTCGGGCCGCGCCACCGTGTCGAAGCCGGCGCGCGAGGCGTAGAAGACGTGCGTGCGCAGGTTGCCGGCCAGCCGTTCGGCGAACGCCGCGCGCTCGAGCAGCGGCAGCGAACTCATCTGCCGGGAGATCACCGGGTCGCTCATGTAGGTCGCGGGCTCGTAGCGCACCGGTTCGAGGAAGGCCACGACCCGCAGTCCGGCCGCTGCCGCCATTGTGCCGATGTCGGGAACGGTGAAGGCGCGATCGCAACTGTGCAGTACCAGGTCGTAGAGGCCGGCGTCGCCGCCGGTGACGTGGTCGTTGAGGTAGGGGTTGCGGCGGAAAAGGTTGGTGGTGGGCAGGAAGCGGATCAGGCGCTTGGCCATCGCCAGCCGGTCCTCGACCGCCATCGACGGCGGCGCCAGCGTCCGCAGCATTTCCTGCAGGGGATAGACGCCGCTGCGGCCATACTCGCCGTAGAGCATCACGCCGATGCCGCCGTCGGGCTGCAGCACGCTTACCAGGGCGCGCATGCCGACCACCGGCTCGGGCAGGTGGTGCAGTACGCCGGTACAGTCGATGTAGTCGAATTGGCCGATGTTCATGGCCGGCAGGTCGAGCAGCGAGCCGGTCAGGAACTGGATGTTGCGCAGACCGCGCGCCTTGGCGCGGCCCTCGCAGATCTGCCGCGATGTGGTCGACAGGTCGAGATAGACGACCTCGCCGGGGCAGCGCCGGTCGGCGAGCTGCTGGGCCAGCATGATGCAGGCGTCGCCGGTGCCGCCGCCCGCCACCAGGGCGCGGAAGGGTCGCGTGAAGTTGAGCCGGCCAGAGAAGAGGTAGTGATTGATCTCCAGGACGTGACTCGGCGTGCCGGTGATCAGCCGGATCGCCTCGTCGCGCGGGTCGCGCGGCGGGTAGGGCAGGGCCTCGTATTGTGCGCGAACGACTTCCAACGGCGAAGGAACGGTCATTATGGCCTTGTTTCACGGCGAGCGGGCCGCTACCCGGGGGACAGCAACGCCCGCAACGGATTAGTGCAACAAATCGCCCGGTCATGAAAGGCTATTTCGGCATCGGAATCGAAGGTGCGAGCAAGGCCGTGAACGTCGGCACGTTGTTCCGAACGGCCCATGCCTTCGGGGCGTCCTTCGTGTTCACCGTGCGGGCCCAGTACAACCCGCGGCAGGGTTCGGCCAGCGACACCTCAGACACGCCGCTGTCGGTGCCGACCTATCATTTTGCCGACCTGGAAGCCTTCCGCCTGCCGCTCGGCTGCCGGCTGATCGGCATCGAAATCACCGACGACGCGATCGACCTGCCGAGCTTCCGCCATCCGCGCCAGGCCGCCTATATCGTGGGCTCCGAGCGCGAGGGCCTGTCGGCCGACCTTCAGTCGCGCTGCGATTATGTGGTCAAGATTCCGACCCGCTTTTCGGTCAACCTGGGCGTCGCCGGCGCCCTGGTCATGTACGACCGGCTGCTGACCCATGGCCGTTATGCGCCCCGGCCGGTGGCCGAGGGGGCGCCGACCGAGGCGCTGCCGGTGCCGGTGTTCGGCGACCCGGTCTATCAGCGCCGGCAGCGAATCCGCCAAAAAGTGCTGCCAAAACAGTAGATTGGCCGGCGCCGGTTGCGCCTGGGGGCCGCTGCGCCTATCTCAGCCGCGACATGGCCCTCCTGCCCACCGAACCGCTCCAGATCCTGGAGCCCCAGCCCGCCGTGCACGGCCGCAACGACTTGCGCCGCAGCCTGGTCGGTCTGTCGCGCGACGACCTCAAGCAGGTGCTGGCCGAGGCGGGCCTGGAACCCTTCCGCGCCGGCCAGCTCTGGCAGTGGATCTACTGGCACGGCGTCACCGATTTTAGCCTGATGACCAACATCGCCAAGAAGACGCGCGAGCAATTGGCCGAGCAGTTCGTCATCGACCGGCCGGGCATCGTCACCGAACAGCGTTCGGTTGACGGCACGCGCAAATGGCTGCTGCGCTTCGCCGATGGCAACGAGGCGGAGACCGTCAACATTCCCGAGGAGGACCGCGGCTCGGTCTGCGTCTCGAGCCAGGTCGGTTGCACGCTGACCTGCAGCTTCTGCCACACCGGCACCCAGCCGCTGGTGCGTAATCTTTCGGCGGCGGAAATCGTGGGCCAGTTCATGGTGGCGCGCGACAGCTACGGCGAATGGCCGACGCCGACTGCCGACGCCACGCGCATGCTCTCGAACATCGTCATGATGGGCATGGGCGAGCCGCTCTACAATTTCGACAATGTCGTCGCGGCGCTCAAGATCGTCATGGACGACCAGGGCATCGCGCTCAGCCGCCGTCGCATCACACTCTCGACCTCGGGCGTCGTGCCGATGATCCCCAAGGTCGGCGAAGCGCTCGACGTCAATCTTGCCGTGTCGCTCCATGCCGTGAGCGACGAGGTGCGCGACACGCTGGTGCCGATCAACAAGAAGTGGCCGATCGCCGAGCTGCTGAAGGCTTGCGCCGACTATCCCGGCGCCCGCAACAGCCGGCGCATCACCTTCGAGTACGCGATGCTGAAGGGCATCAACGACAGCGACGCCGATGCCCGCGAGCTGGTGCGGCTGCTGACACCAATCCACGCCAAGGTGAACCTGATCCCGTTCAATCCCTGGCCTGGCGCGCCTTACGAGTGCAGCTCGAACAACCGCATCCATCGTTTCGCCGAGATCGTGAACGATGGTGGCCTGAGCGCGCCGGTTCGGACGCCGCGTGGCCGGGACATTTTCGCCGCCTGCGGCCAGCTCAAGAGCGCCAGCCTGCGGGGCCGGCGCGAGAAGGTGGTTACGCCCGCGTAAAGACCGCGACTTTCGACAGGAAGGCGTTTTCGCTGCTCACCGGCGCAAGGCCTGCGGTAGCACCCCAGCCTTCGAGGCTGCCGGTCACGTAGTCCGCGTAGTAGGGCTCGCGGAAATAGTGTGGGAACAGGTCGAGCAGCCCGTCCCATTCAGGACGGTCGCCCTTCTGCAGTGAATCGACGATCACGACCAGGCCGCCGGGCTTCAGCACGCGCGCCATCTCGGCCAGAACCTGCGCGCGAGTCTCCTTGGGCAACTCATGCAGCAGGAACGAGGAGATGACGATATCCAGGCTCCCATCGTCGAACGGCAGCGCTTCGGCGGCGGCTTCATCGAGCTTTACCCTCGCCGTTCGGCCGATCAGGCGGCGCGCCTCCTCGAGATAGGGCGCGCTGAGATCGATGCCGGCGAGCTTCATGCCGGGCCAGGTGCCGTGCAGGGAGGCGAGCAGGCGCCCTGTGCCGCAGCCGACGTCGAGGCCGCGCACCTCGCGCTGGTTGTGGCTCCGGAGCCACGTCGCGATCGGCGCCAGCGCGCGGCGGCGCATGGCGTCGGCGGCGCCGGTGAACAGCACTTCGACCTGCGTGTCGTAGAGTGCGGCCGAGTGTTCGGAGAGCCACCCGTCGCTCTGGAAATGGAAGTTCTGCCGATAGTAGTCGGGCAGGCCGTCGGCCTGGGTGCCGGGCGGCAGCTCATCGTCGAGTGTGCCGTGCCGCCGTGCGTCGACCTGCGGCAGATCGCGGAAGTAAAGCAGGCTGCGGCGCAGGAATTCGGCGGGCTCAGGCCCCAGACCGCGCGGTGCTGGAAACAGGCCGGCGGCGATATCGCGCCATTCGCGCTCGAACAGGGCGCGCATGTCGGCCGTCAGCTCGGCGCGGGTCGGTGTGGGTCCGATCGCGAAGTCGGGCTTGGGCATCGGCTTCAGCAGGCGCCGGCCCGCCGCATAGTGGCCCGCATACCAGGCCACGCGGGCGGTCTGGCGGGCGGCGTAGCTCAGGCGATCGAGGGTGTTGGCCATGATGAGTTAATCTAAGGACACACTATAGCGACTTTGCGGCCGCTTGCCCGGACGGGGTCGGTCGCTATATTCGCCCGCTTTCATAGATCTGACATCGACGGGCGGCGAGGCGAGGCATGAGCATTACTTATACCGGCCCTTATAAGAAGGGCGACATCAAGAAGGTCGTGCTGGCCTATTCCGGCGGCCTCGACACCTCGGTCATCCTGAAGTGGCTGCAGACGGCCTATGGCTGCGAGGTCGTGACCTTCACGGCTGATCTCGGCCAAGGCGAGGAACTGTCGCCGGCCCGCAAGAAGGCGGAGATGCTGGGCATCAAGCCCGAGAACATCGTCATCGGCGACGTGCGCGAGGAATTCGTGAAGGACTTCGTCTTCCCGATGTTCCGCGCCAACGCGCTCTACGAGGGCCAGTACCTGCTCGGCACCTCGATCGCGCGCCCGCTGATCGCCAAGCACCAGATCGACCTCGCGCTGAAGACCGGCGCCGATGCCGTCTGTCATGGCGCCACCGGCAAGGGCAACGACCAGGTCCGCTTCGAACTCGCCTACTATGCGTTGAAACCCGACATCAAGGTCATCGCGCCGTGGCGTGAATGGGAGCTCACCTCGCGCACCAAGCTGATCGAGTTCGCGGAGAAGCATCAGATTCCGATCGCCAAGGACAAGCGCGGCGAGGCGCCGTTCTCGGTCGACGCCAACCTCCTGCACTCCTCCAGCGAGGGCAAGATCCTGGAAGATCCCTGGGAAGAGGCCGACGAGAGCGTCTACCAGCGCACGATTTCGCCCGAGGCGGCGCCGGATAAAGCGACCTACATCACGGTCGATTTCGAGAAGGGCGATGCCGTTGCCATTGACGGCGTAAAAATGTCGCCCGCGACGCTGCTGACCAAGCTCAATGAACTCGGCAAGGCCAACGGCATCGGCCGCCTCGACCTGGTCGAGAATCGCTTCGTCGGCATGAAGAGCCGCGGCATCTACGAGACGCCGGGCGGCACGATCCTGCATGCCGCGCACCGCGGCATCGAATCGATCACGCTCGACCGCGGTGCCGGCCATCTCAAGGACGAGCTGATGCCGAAGTACGCCGAGCTGGTCTATTTCGGCTTCTGGTTCTCGCCCGAGCGCGAGATGCTGCAGGCGCTGATCGACAAGAGCCAGGAGAACGTCACCGGCACGGTGCGGCTCAAGCTCTACAAGGGCAACACGACGGTGGTCGGCCGCAAGTCGCCCCACTCGCTCTACTCGATGCAGCATGTCACGTTCGAAGACGATCAGGGCGCCTATAACCAGCGCGATGCCGAAGGCTTCATCAAGCTCAATGCACTCCGGCTGCGGCTGCGTGCGCTGGGGCAGGGCGGGCCCAAGCGCTGATCCGATAAGGACCGTGCCAAGAACAGTGCAAGGGTGGGTCGCGGCGGCTAGTCTCGCCGGGTAACGGAGTTCTGGATGCCTTTCGACGAGAGCGACCGCCCCGGACCCGAACGCGGCGCCGGCCAGCGGGCGATCAACCTGCCGCCCGTGCTGCTGTGGCTGATCGGCATCAACGTGGCGATCCAGCTTGTGCGCGAATTGCTGGGCGACGCCGCCGACAACGACATCATCCAGCAGTTCGGTCTGGTGCCGGCGGCTTATACGTCGGGTGCCGGTCCCGACCTGCTGTCGCTGCTGGCGGCACCTATCACCTACCAGTTCCTGCATGGTGGCTGGCTGCATCTCGGCATCAACATGGTGACCTTGGCCGCCTTCGGCGTGCCGGTCGTGCGCGTGCTGGGCGCGCGCCGCTTCATCCTCTTCTACCTTTCCGCCGGCATCGTCGCCGGCTTCGTCCATGTCTTCTTCTTCCCCGACTCGATGGATCCCGTGGTCGGCGCCTCGGGCGCCATCAGCGGCGTGTTCGGCGGCGTCCTGATCCTGATGCGCTACGTCGGCAGCCTGCCGTCGCTGCTGCCGGTCGCCGGCGTGTGGATCGCGCTTAATGTCTTCTTCGGCATCGTGGGTGGCACCCCGGGCGCCGGCGGCGATCCGGTCGCCTGGACGGCGCATATCGGCGGCTTCGTCTACGGCCTCGCCGCCATCCGGCTCTTCATGCCGCGTCTGGGCCCGTAAGCCCGGCCACCATGGCCGACCAACCCATTCCCCTGCGGCGCTACCTCGCGGCCAATACCGTGGCCTTGGCGCCGTCGGCTGTGGCGATCGCAGCCCTCTACGGGTCGGGCTTTCTGGCGGGCCTGCCTGCCCTGATCGCGATGGCTGGCGTCGCGGCGGTGACGGCCTTTCTGGTGCAGCGCTACCTCGGCTCGCTCGCCCGCTTCGCCCGCTTCGTCGGCGAATTGTCCGACGAGCGCGAGCCAGTGATGCCGCGCCTGTCCTTTGCGCCGGCCACCGAGGAGCTGGCGACGGCGGCGGCCATGCTCTCCATCGGCTGGCGCCGGCAGCGTGCCTCGATCGACAATCTCGCGGCCTCGGCGCAGGCCGTCGTCGACGGCTTGCCCAACCCGCTGATCGCGGTGGATCGCCAGCGCCGCGTCGTTCGCACCAACCAGGCGGCGGTGGCGCTTCTCGGGCCGGTCGGGGCCGAACGCGACCTGTCGACGGCGATGCGGCATCCGCAACTCCTGTCGGCGGTCGATGCCCTGCTCGAAACCGGGCCTGACGGAAATTTCATCGCGACCGACCAGAGCGCTGTCGAGTTCGTGCTGGCGGGACCACCTGAACTCGACGTCATCGCCCATCTGCGGCGCCTGCCGCGGGCGGCGGCCGACGGATCGCTGGCCCTGATCGTGCTGCACGACACCACGGCCCAGCGCCGGGCCGAGCGGATGCGCGCCGATTTCGTGGCCAACGCAAGCCACGAACTCAAGACGCCGATCGCCGGCCTCGCCGGCTTCATCGAAACCCTGCGTGGCCCGGCACGCGACGATGTCGCGGCGCGCGACCGCTTCCTCGGCATCATGGCCGAGCAGGCCGACCGCATGCGCCGCCTGGTCGACGATCTCCTGATGCTGTCGCGCATCGAACAGCACGAGCACGCGCGGCCTGACCGGGAAATCGACCTCGAGAGCGTGCTGCGCGGCGTCCTCGATCTCCTGCAGCTCAAGGCCTCGTCGCGCGGCGTGGCGATCGAGCTTGCCGTTGCCGCTGGCCTCGCCAAGGCGGTGGGTGATCACGACGAACTCACCATCGTGTTCCAGAACCTGATCGACAATGCCATCAAGTACGCCAAGCCCTCGACGGTGGTGCGGGTGGCGGCCCAGTCCGCCGGTCCGGATCGCGTCGCCGTGGCGGTGAGCGACGAGGGCGACGGCATTCCGGCCGCCCACCTGCCGCGCCTCACCGAGCGCTTCTACCGCGTCGACACCGCCCGCTCGCGCCAGCTCGGCGGCACCGGCCTCGGGCTCGCCATCGTGAAGCACGTGGTGAACCGCCACCGCGGCCGGCTGGACATCCAGAGCACGCCGGGCAAGGGCTCGACCTTCACGGTGACCTTGCCCGCCGGCGGCTAGACTCGCAGCTAGACTCCTGGGGAGAACCGAGCGGGCTGTAACCGTATGTTCACGCAGCCCCCTTCGATCGGTAACGCTGCCTGAGGATGGTGCGCTCCTTCGCGAGTGCACACATGTCTTTAACGATCGCTCAAGACGCCGAAGCGCCGGATCGGCGCCAGAGGTGGCTTTCCCTTCTCGCCAAGGCATCATCTACACGCCTCGAGGCGCTATGGAACGGCATCGGGCCTGTGCCGTCCTACAGCATGTTGCGCCGTCCCGAGATCGGACTGGTGATGGTCCAGGGCCGCATTTCCGGCAGCGGCGATCCGTTCTGCGCCGGCGAGATGACGGTGACCCGCGCGGCCGTGCGATTGGCGAGCGGCCAGATCGGCATCGGCTATGTCGGCGGCCGCAAGCCACGCCAGGCCGAGATCGTGGCGGCAATCGATGCGCTCGGCCATCTGCCCGAGTGGCAGGAAACGATCGAGACCAAGATCGTGGCGCCGCTCGCGACGGAAGCTGACGGCCGCCATCGTCTCGTTGCCGCCAAGGCCGCCGCCACCAAGGTCGATTTCTTCACCGTCGCCCGGGAGGCCGGCACATGAGTTCCGCGCTGGGCACCCATGATATCGCGCCGGGCTTCACCGATCCGTCGCACGAATCGCAACGGGTCTTCCGCGGCGTGCTGGACGCATTCGCCCATCCCGGCCGTATCGTTACGGTGGCCGACACGCTCGTGGCCCCTGAGGGGCTGTGCATCGCCTCGGCCGCCTTCCTGCTCACCCTGGCCGATCGCGACACACCGCTCTGGCTGGCGCCCGAGTTCGAGCGACCCGAGGTCCACGATTTCGTGCGCTTCCATACAGGCGCGCCGATCGTCGGCGGCCGGGCCGAGGCGGTCTTCGCGCTCCTTGCGCACGATCAGGCCCTCCTGTTCGACGACTTCGCCATCGGCACCGACACCTATCCCGACCGCTCCGCCACCCTGTTGATCGAGGTCCCGGTGCTGGGTGTTGGCCTCGCGCGCACCTGGCGGGGGCCGGGAATCGATGGACAGGCCAGCGTGGCCGTCGCGGGCCTCGACAATGGCTTCTGGCTCGACTGGGCCGCCAACCACGGCCTGTTTCCCTGCGGCGTCGATGTCGTCTTCGCCGCCGGCTCGCAACTGCTCGCGCTGCCGCGCGGCATCGCCGTGGAGGCCTGACCATGTACGTCGCGGTGAAAGGTGGCGAGACGGCCATCGCCCATTCGCTCGATCTGGTGGCCGACAAGCGGCGTGGCGATCGGAGCGTTGCCGAACTCTCGCTCGACCAGATCGACCAGCAGCTCGGCCTCGCCGTCGACCGCGTCATGACCGAGGGCTCCTGCTACGACCGCTCGCTGGCGGCGCTTGCCATCAAACAGGCGCGCGGTGATTTGGTCGAGGCGATCTTCCTGCTGCGCGCCTACCGCACGACCTTGCCGCGCTTCGGCGATTCCGAGCCGCTCGACACCCGCCGCATGGTGGCGGAGCGCCGCATCTCGTCCACCTTCAAGGACGTGCCGGGTGGGCAGGTGCTGGGCCCGACCTACGACTACACGCATCGTTTGCTCGATTTCTCCCTGGCCGCCGCGGGCGAGCGCCCGGAAGCGCCGATTGCGCCGGCCCACACGGCGACGGCCTTGCCCCGGGTCGGCGATATCCTCGAGCGCGAAGGCATGCTCGAGCCGGCGCCGGATACCGGCGGCAAGACCCAGGACCTCACGCGCCAGCCGCTGGGATTCCCCGCGGCGCGTCCGGTGCGCCTGCAGAACCTGGCGCGCGGCGACGAGGGCTTCCTGCTGGCTCTCGGCTATTCGACGCAGCGCGGTTACGGCAACAACCATCCCTTCGTCGGCGAGATTCGCTTCGGGTCGGTGCCGGTCTCCTTCGTGCCGGAGGAGCTGGGCTTCGCCATCGAGATCGCGGAGATAGACGTCACCGAATGCGACATGGTCAACCAGTTCGCCGGTTCGCACGACGTGCCGCCGCAATTCACGCGCGGCTACGGCCTCGCCTTCGGCCACGCCGAACGCAAGGCGATGGCCATGGCGCTGGTCGATCGTGCGTTGCGCTCAGAGGAGCTGTCGGAAGAAGTTACGTCGCCGGCCCAGGACGAGGAGTTCGTGCTGGCGCACAGCGATAACGTCGAAGCGTCGGGCTTCGTGCAGCATCTAAAACTGCCGCACTACGTCGATTTCCAATCCGAGCTCGTGGTCGTGCGCGCGCTGCGCGCCGAGGTCGAGGCGCGTGATCGGAAGCCCGAGCTCAGCCAGGCGGCGGAGTGACCCATGCCTGACATTTCCATCCAGGAGGGGGCCTACAACTACGCCTACCTCGACGAGCAAACGAAACGGATGATCCGCCGCGCCATCCTGAAGGCGGTCGCCGTGCCGGGCTACCAGGTGCCGTTCGGCGGTCGCGAGATGCCGCTGCCCTATGGCTGGGGCACCGGCGGCATCCAGGTGACGGCGGCCATCATCGGCCGCAGCGACACGCTGAAGGTGATCGACCAGGGCGCCGACGACACCACCAATGCCGTCAGCATCCGCCGCTTCTTCGCCACCGTGGCCGATGTCGCCACGACGACCCGCACCGAGGAAGCCACAGTCATCCAGACGCGCCATCGCGTGCCGGAGACGCCGCTCAAGGAAGGCCAGATTCTGGTCTTCCAGGTGCCGATCCCCGAGCCGTTGCGCATGCTCGAGCCGCGCGAGACCGAGACTCGCACGCTGCATGCGCTCAGCGAATACGGCGTCATGCAGGTCAGCCTCTACGAAAGCATTGCCCGCCACGGCCGCATCGCCAAGACCTACAACTATCCGGTGATGGTGAACGGGCGCTACATCATGAGCCCCTCGCCGATCCCGAAGTTCGACAACCCGAAGCTCGACCGCAATCCGGCGCTGCAGCTCTACGGAGCCGGCCGCGAGAAGCGCATCTATGCGGTGCCGCCCTACACGACGGTGAAGAGCCTCGATTTCGACGATCATCCGTTCGAGATCGAGACCTGGAGCGAGTGCTGCGCTTTCTGTGGCTCCAAGGAGAGCTTTCTCGACGAGATGATCGTCGACGATGCCGGCAAGCGGATGTTCGTCTGTTCCGACACCGACTGGTGCCAGGAGAGACAGGCGGAGCAGCGCAAATGAGCGACGCACCACTGCTCCAGGTCCGCGACATCACCAAGCGCTTCGGCCGCCGCGTCGCCTGCCGCGACGTGAGCTTCGACCTGTGGCCCGGCGAAGTGCTGGGCATCGTGGGCGAATCGGGCTCGGGCAAGACCACGCTGCTGAACTGCCTGGCCGGCCGCATGACGCCCGATGGCGGCTCGGTCGCCTACGACTCGGCCTCGTCCGGGCCCGTCGACGTTCACGGGCTGAGCGAGGCCCGTCGCCGGCTGCTCACCCGGACCGAATGGGGTTTCGTCAACCAGGATGCCCGCGAAGGCCTGCGCATGGGCGTCAGCGCCGGCGCCAACATCGGTGAGCGGCTGATGGCCATCGGCGAACGGCATTACGGTGAGATCCGCCAGACCGCGACCGACTGGCTGGGCCGGGTCGAGATCGAGCTGGATCGTCTCGACGATCGCCCGGCGGCGTTCTCTGGCGGCATGCGCCAGCGCCTGCAGATCGCCCGCAATCTGGTGAGCAATCCGCGGCTGGTGTTCATGGACGAGCCGACCGGCGGCCTCGACGTCTCGGTGCAGGCGCGCATCCTCGACCTGTTGCGCGGTCTGGTCGAGAACCTGCATCTGTCGGCCGTTCTGGTGACGCACGATCTCGGCGTCGCGCGGCTGCTCACGCACCGGCTGATGGTGATGCAGGCCGGCCGGGTGGTCGAGGATGGCCTCACCGACCAGGTGCTCGACGATCCGCAGCACGCCTACACCCAGATGCTCGTCGCCTCGATCCTGCCCGTCTGACGCAAGGGATCCGACCCAATGCCGCCTGTCCTCCGCGTCTCCGGCCTCACCAAGTCCTTCGTCGTCCATGCCCAGGGCGATCTCGCACTGCCGGTGCTGCGCGATGTGGCGCTGGCCGTCTCGCCGGGCGAGTGCGTGGCGCTGGTCGGTCCGTCCGGTGCCGGCAAGAGCACCTTGCTGCGCTGCCTTTACGGCAACTACCGCGCCGACGCGGGCTCGATCCGGGTCCGTCACCGCAACAATCTGGTCGAACTGGCCGGTGCCGAGCCGCGGGTGACGCTCGACGTCCGCCGGCGGACCGTGGGCTTCGTCAGCCAGTTCCTGCGGGTCATTCCGCGCGTGCCGACGGTCGACGTCGTGGCCGAACCGGCGATCCGGATGGGCGCGACCGAGACCGAGGCGCGCCGCCGCGCGGAGTTCCTGCTGGGCGTGCTGGGCATTCCGCCCCGCCTGTGGCCGCTGCCGCCCGCGACCTTCTCCGGCGGCGAACAGCAGCGCGTCAACATCGCCCGCTCGTTGATCGTCGACTATCCGATCCTGCTGCTCGACGAGCCGACCGCCTCGCTCGACGCCGCCAACTGCAACGGCGTCGTCGAACTGATCCGCCAGCGCCGCGACGCAGGTGCGGCGATCGTCGGCATCTTCCACGACGCCGCGGTCCGCGATGCCGTGTCGACGCGCGTCCTCGACATCCTTCCGCCCGGAGCCCTTCCCGGAACCCCCGCCGGAGCCCAGCCATGAGCACCGAGACCATCCTGACCAATGCCTGGGTCGTCACGTCCGACGCCGAATTCGACGGCACGGTCGTTGTTCGCGACGGGTGCATCGCCGAGGTCGCCCCCGGGCGCTCGCATGCCCCCGGTGCGGTCGATCTCGACAGCGACTATCTCGTGCCCGGGCTGGTCGAGCTTCATACCGACAACATGGAAAAGCACTTCGCGCCGCGGCCCGGCGTGAAGTGGCCGAGCCTGCCGGCCGTCATGGCGCACGACACGCAGATCAGCGCCGCCGGCATCACCACGGTGTTCGATTCCCTGGCCCTGGGCGACGTGCATGGCCGCTCCGACCGGGTGCAGAACCGCGAACGTATGATCGAGGCGGTCTGCATGGCCAGCGACCGCAGCCTGACCCGCGCCGAGCATCGCATTCACCTGCGCTGCGAGATCACGGCCGACGATGCCGTCGAGGCCGTCGACAAGTGGATCGACCTGCCGCTGGTCGGCCTCGTGTCGATCAACGATCACACGCCCGGGCAGCGCCAGTTCCTCGATCCGGAGAAGCTGAAGCAGTACTACATGGGCAAGTACGCCATGACCGAGGCGCAGTTCGACGCGTTCAGCTATCGCGCGACCGAGCTTCACCGCAAGAACGCCAGCCGGCACCGCAGCGAGATCGTGGCCCGCGCCCAGTCCCGCGCCTTGCCGATCGCCAGCCATGACGATGCGACGCGCGAGCATGTCCGCGAAGCGGTGCAGAACGGCATGACCATCGCCGAATTCCCGACCACGCTGGAGGCGGCGGAAGCCTCGTGCGAGGCCGGGCTCGCCGTCCTGGTGGGCGCGCCCAACCTCGTGCTGGGTGGCTCGCATTCCGGCAACATCGCTGCCATCGACCTCGTGCGCGCCGGACAGGCCGACATCCTGTCGTCCGACTATGTGCCGGCCAGCCTGATGGAAAGCGTCTTCAAGCTAACCGCCTCCGGCGCCGGCATTTCGCTGCCCCACGCCGTGCGCCTGGCCTCGCTCAACCCGGCACGGGCCGTGGGCCTCGGCGATCGCGGCGAGATCGCGCCGGAGCGTCGGGCCGATCTGGTGCGGGTGCGGGTACTCGACGGCGCGCCGCTGATCCGCACCGTGTGGCGCGAAGGCGAGCGCGTCGTTTGAGGCGGATCTCGACCACATGACGCCAAATGTCGCCGCGCCACCAATGTCATCCCGAGCGCAGCGAGGGACCTTTACCTGGGCTCTAGAGTCTTTACGGTTCAAACAAACTCACCTCACCCTGAGGAGGCCACGCAGTGGCCGTCTCGAAGGGTGGAACCAGTCATGCTGTAGCCCATGCTTCGAGACGCTCGCTTAAGGCGCATGTGAATGCGCCGACTCGCTCCTCAGCATGAGGTCTGTTCGTCATCCCACCCGAGGGATTCGATCTTTGTCAGAAAGACTCTAAAGGTCCCTCGCTGCGCTCGGGATGACAACGCTTTCTTGCAAGCACCAGTGTGCCTGCTTCAAGGGGATGCTTCTAAGTGAACGGTCCGCTGTTCTATGTGATGGGTCCCTCTGGTGCGGGAAAGGATTCCGTGCTCGGGCGTGCGCGCGAACTGCTGGCCGCCGACGCGTCCGTGATCTTCGCCCACCGCTACATCACCCGGCCGCCTGAGGTATCTGGCGAGAACCATGTGGCTTTGAGTGGTCCTGAGTTTGCGATGCGCCGCACGCACGGCCTGTTCGCCTTCCATTGGCAAGCCCATGGCAACCACTATGGCATCGGCCGGGAAATCCATGCCTGGCGCAAGGCCGGGCTCATCGTGGTGGTGAGCGGCTCACGCGAGCATTTCCAGGGCGTGGCTGGCGTCGATCCGGATACATATCCGGTCCTGATCACAGCGCCTGCCGAGCGGTTGCGCGAACGCTTGGCCGCGCGCGGCCGCGAGGACGAGGCGGCCGCGGCCAGGCGCCTCGAGCGCAGCGACGCCTATGATGTGCACGACCCCAGGCTGATCACGATCGTGAACGATGGACCGCTCGACGAGGCCGCCGCCACGCTGGTCAGGGCGCTTGCCACGTTTCGGTCCGCACCCGCCGCCCGCCTCCGAGCCTGAAGCGCGCCAGCACGGTGAACGGCCGGCCCGGCGCGGGCTGGCGAAAGATGCAGAGATCGTTCACCTGAAGCGGGCTCTCGATGACGCCGGCAAAACGCTGCCGCAGGGCGACGGCGACCGTCTCCCGTTCCGTCACACAGGCGATCCGCCCGGTCAGGGTGAGATGGAAGCGCCATTCGTCGAGCACGTAGGGATAACCCCAGCGCAGCAGCAGCGCGTCCTGGCGCGGCGTGAGACCAGCAGCGCGGCGGCGGGCGAGTTCGGCTTCATCGGCCGGTCGGCGGAATTCATCGAACTCGAGGACGCAGCGGTCGGCGAGATCCTGCAGATCGGGGCAACGCACCGCTGGCACCAGTGCCAGGAATCCCGACAGCTCGGCCAGTTCCAGGGACGGCACGACAAAAGCCCTTTCATTGACGGCAAACCGGCCGACCGCCTCGACGAAGTCGCGTTCCAGGCAGTCATCGGCCAGCGCAATCGGCGCCTTCAGCGTGCCGTGAAAACCATAGAGGCACGGCTCGGCAGTGATTGCCGCCAGTCGTTCCGCGGTGATGCCTGGCGCCGGGCGCTGGGTGCGCGCTTGTCCGGACTCGGGATTGCGGCCGAGCCACTGGCTCGCGGTCGCGGCCAGCCCGTCCTCGGGTCGTGGCGCGTAATAGAGCGCGTAGCGCTGGGTCAAGCCGTACGTCCCCGTGTGCCGATGACAGCGAAGCGGATCTTTCCGGAAAGCCAGTCGATCGTCGACACAGTCACGAGGATCATCAGGATCAGGAAGGCGACCTGCGGCCATTCGGCCTGGGCGATTTCGTTGGCGAGATAGAGACCGATGCCGCCCGCACCGACGATGCCGATGATGGTGGCCGAGCGTGTGTTGCTCTCGAAGTAGTAGAGCACCTGGCTCAGCAGGACGGGCAAGACCTGCGGCAGCACGCCGAAGCGGAATCCCTGCAGGTCGGAACCCCCGGCCGAAAGCACGCCATCGACGGGCTTCTTGTCCGCTGCCTCGATGGCTTCCGAGAACAGCTTGCCGAAGGTCCCGAAGTCGGAGGTCAGGATGGCGAGAATGCCTGCGAACGGTCCAAGCCCGACCACGTTGATCCAGATGAGTGCCCAGATTAACGTGTCGACGCCGCGGATCGTGTCCAGGAACCGGCGGCTGGCGATATGGATGATCCGGTTGGCGACCACGTTCTTGGCCGCGAGCATGCTGACCGGCAAGGCCAGGATGGCGGCACCCAGCGTTCCCAGGAAGGCGATCGACAGAGTTTCGCCCAACGCGCCGACGTAGTGCCAGAGCTGGTTGCCCGGGCTGGGCGGGATCATCAACCCGACCACGATTCCGAGCTTGCCCAACCCGTCGATGAACTTCTCCGGCGAGAAGCCGAACCGCCACAGGGTATAGACGGCAAGAGCCGTCGCGAGCGCGACGGTAACGGGCGGCAGCAGGCGCGCCAGGAGCGGCGCCTGGAAGGACGCCGGATAGCGTTTCTTCAGATTGGCGCGGTCGGCGTCGGCGCGGGCGCGCAACGGGCTCACCGGAGAATTCATCGGCCGTCCAGGCTCAACAGTCTGTGACGCAGGATCTCGGTCAGCCAGTCGATGAGGAAGACCGTGCC
>CAMARK010000095.1 GCA_945860205.1 Reyranella massiliensis 521
GCGTGCTGGGAAGCGCCAAAGTCTCCGTCGACGCACGCGTCGAACCCGACATTCTCGGCGGTCTTGTCGTGAAGGTCGGCTCGCGCCTGTTCGATTCGTCTATCCGAAGCAAACTGCAGCGCCTGCAGCTTGCCATGAAGGGAGTTGCCTAAATGGATATCCGTGCCGCCGAAATCTCGGCCATCCTCAAGCAGCAGATCGCCAATTTCGGCACCGAAGCCGAAGTGGCCGAGGTCGGCCAGGTCCTCTCCGTCGGTGACGGCATCGCGCGCGTCTATGGCCTCGACAGCGTCAAGGCTGGCGAGATGGTCGAGTTCCCCGGCGGCATCAAGGGCATGGCGCTCAATCTCGAGAGCGACAACGTCGGCGTCGTGATCTTCGGCGAGGATCGCACGATCCGCGAAGGCGACCTCGTCAAGCGCACCGGCACCATCGTCGACGTCCCGGTGGGCAAGGGCCTGCTCGGCCGCGTGGTCGACGGTCTCGGCAACCCGATCGACGGCAAGGGCCCGCTGGCCACGACAGAGCGCCGCCTGGTCGAGGTCAAGGCGCCCGGCATCATTCCGCGCAAGTCGGTGAACGAGCCGATGCAGACCGGCCTCAAGGCGATCGATTCGCTGGTCCCGGTCGGCCGCGGCCAGCGCGAGCTGATCATCGGCGATCGCCAGACCGGCAAGACCGCCGTCGCCATCGACACCTTCCTGAACCAGAAGACGATCAACAAGGGCACCGACGAGAGCCGCAAGCTCTACTGCGTCTACGTCGCCATCGGCCAGAAGCGCTCGACGGTCGCGCAGATCGTGAAGACGCTCGAGGACAACGGCGCGCTGGAATATTCCATCGTCGTCGCCGCCACCGCGTCCGACCCGGCGCCGATGCAGTTCCTGGCGCCCTACACCGGCTGCGCCATGGGCGAATACTTCCGCGACAACGGCATGCATGCCGTGATCGTGTATGACGATCTTTCCAAGCAGGCGGTGTCGTACCGCCAGATGTCGCTGCTGCTGCGTCGTCCGCCGGGCCGCGAAGCCTATCCCGGCGACGTGTTCTATCTCCATTCGCGGCTGCTCGAGCGCGCCGCCAAGCTGAACGAGAAGAACGGTTCGGGCTCGCTGACGGCGCTGCCGATCATCGAGACGCAGGCCGGCGACGTCTCCGCCTACATCCCGACCAACGTGATCTCGATCACCGACGGCCAGATCTTCCTCGAGACCGAGCTCTTCTATCAGGGCATCCGTCCGGCGATTAACGTCGGCCTGTCGGTCAGCCGCGTGGGCTCGGCGGCGCAGATCAAGGCGATGAAGCAGGTCGCCGGCACCATCAAGCTCGAGCTGGCGCAGTATCGCGAAATGGCGGCCTTCGCCCAGTTCGCCTCCGACCTCGACGCCTCGACCCAGCGCCTCCTGGCGCGCGGTCAGCGGCTCACTGAGCTCCTGAAGCAGGGCCAGTACGTGCCGATGGTGATCGAAGAGCAGGTCGTATCGCTCTATTGCGGCACCCGCGGCTTCCTCGACACGCTGCCGGTGGCGCGGGTCGGCGATTTCGAACGCCAGGTGCTCGACACGCTGCGCGCCGAGGGCACGATCCTGGCCTCGATCCGCGACAAGCGCGAGATCACCAAGGAAACCGATGACAAGCTGAAGGCGTTCCTCGCCGACTTCGTCAAGAAGTTCGCCTAAGCCTTCGCAGGTCTTCGATGCCCAGTCTCAAAACCTACCGCCTCAGGATCCGAAGCGTTCAGTCGACGCAGAAGATCACCAAGGCCATGAAGATGGTCGCCGCCGCCAAGTTGCGGCGCGCCCAGGAGCAGGCCATGGCGGCCCGCCCCTATGCCGAAGCCATGGACAAGATCCTGGCGTCGCTGGGGGCGAGCTTCAAGGGCGGCACCGGTCCGCGCCTGCTGGCCGGCACCGGCGCCGACAAGGTCCATCTGCTGATCGTGGCGACGGCCGACCGCGGCCTGTGCGGCGGTTTCAACAGCACGATCGTCCGCGAGGCGAGGCGCAGCATCCGCGCGCTGCTGGCCGAGGGCAAAACGGTCAAAGTCATGTGTGTCGGCCGCAAGGGTCGCGAGCAGCTGCGCCGCGACTTCAACAGCCATATCGTCGAGACGATCACCGATCTTGGCCGTCCGCGGCTGTCGTTCGCCGATGCCCACAAGGTGACGGCGCGGGTCATGGAGATGTTTGCGGCGGGTGAATTCGACGTCGCCTCCGTGGTCTTCAACCGCTTCAAGTCGGCGATGACCCAGGTCGTCACGCGCCAGCAGCTCATTCCGCCGCCGGCCCCCGAGGCTGGCGCGACGGCGGCACCTGCCACCATGGGCGGCGCGGTGTACGAATTCGAGCCCGACGAGGCCGAGATCCTGGCCGACCTGCTGCCGCGCAACCTCACCGTCCAGATCTTCCGCGTCCTGCTGGAGAACGCCGCGAGCTTCTACGGCTCGCAGATGACGGCGATGGACAGCGCCTCGCGCAACGCCGGCGACGTGATCAAGAAATTGACGCTGCAGATGAACCGCTCGCGTCAGGCCTCCATCACCAAGGAACTCATCGAGATCATCTCGGGCGCCGAGGCCGTCTAGGCCGCGCGCTGAAAGCAATCGAAGGAAAGGGATCCGTCATGGCCACCAACAACATCGGCACGATCACCCAGATTACGGGCGCGGTCGTCGACGTGCGCTTCGACGCCGATCTGCCGCACATTCTGAACGCCCTGCACGTCAAGGCCGACGGCCGCCTGATCGTGCTCGAGGTCGCCCAGCACCTGGGTGAGTCCGAGGTTCGCACCATCGCGATGGACACCACCGACGGCCTGGTGCGCGGCGAGAAGGCGGTCGATACCGGCTCCCCCATCCAGATGCCGGTCGGCCCCGAGACGCTCGGCCGCATCCTGAACGTCATCGGCGAGCCGGTCGACGAGCGCGGTCCGGTCGGCAACAAGCTGACCCTGCCGATCCATCGCAGCGCGCCGGAGTTTGTCGAGTAGTCGACGGAGGCGCAGATCCTGATCACCGGCATCAAGGTCATCGACCTGCTCGCGCCCTACGCCAAGGGCGGCAAGATCGGCCTGTTCGGCGGCGCCGGTGTCGGCAAGACCGTGACGATCATGGAATTGATCAACAACGTCGCGAAGGCGCACGGCGGCGTGTCGGTGTTCGCCGGCGTCGGCGAGCGTACCCGCGAAGGCAACGACCTCTATCACGAGATGATCGAGGGTGGCGTCATCAAGCTCGACGGTCCAGGCTCCAAGGTGGCGCTGGTGTACGGCCAGATGAACGAGCCGCCGGGCGCCCGTGCCCGCGTCGGCCTGAGCGGCCTCACCGTCGCCGAGTATTTCCGCGATGTCGAAGGCCAGGACGTGCTGTTCTTCGTCGACAACATCTTCCGTTTCACTCAGGCCGGCTCGGAAGTGTCGGCGCTGCTCGGCCGCATCCCGTCGGCGGTGGGCTATCAGCCGACGCTGTCGACCGACATGGGCGCGCTGCAGGAGCGCATCACCTCGACCAAGAAGGGTTCGATCACCTCGGTGCAGGCCATCTACGTGCCCGCCGACGACTTGACCGATCCGGCGCCTGCCACCTCGTTCGCCCATCTGGACGCAACCACGGTGCTCAGCCGCTCGATCGCCGAGCAGGCGATCTTCCCGGCCGTCGATCCGCTCGACTCGACCTCGCGCATGCTCGATCCGCGCATCGTGGGCGAAGAGCACTACAACGTGGCGCGCTCGGTGCAGCGCGTGCTGCAGCAGTACAAGTCGTTGCAGGACATCATCGCCATCCTGGGCATGGACGAGCTCTCCGAAGAGGACAAGCTGGTCGTGACCCGCGCCCGCAAGATGCAGCGGTTCCTCAGCCAGCCCTTCCATGTCGCCGAAGTCTTCACCGGCACGCCCGGCGTGTTCGTGAAGCTCGAGGACACGATCAAGGCCTTCAAGGCGATCGTCGCCGGCGAATACGACGACCTGCCGGAGTCGGCCTTCTACATGGTCGGCACCATCGACGAGGCGGTCGCCAAGGCCAAGAAGCTCGCGGCCGAGGCGGCCTGAGCCGATGGCCAAGGTCAACTTCCGCCTGGTCATGCCCGAGCGCGAGCTGCTCGCGACCGAGGCCGACATGGTCATGGTGCCGGGCAGCGAAGGCGACTTCGGCGTCCTGCCCGGCCACGCGCCCCTGATCTCGACCGTCCGTCCTGGAGTGCTCGAGGTCTTCCAGGGCAACAAGGCCGAACAGCGCTTCCTGGTGGTCGGCGGTTTTGCCGAGGTGACGCCCGAGCGCTGCACGGTGCTGGCCGACGAGGCGCTGCCGTTCGAGTCGGTCACGCCCGAGCAACTGGCCGAGCGCGAGCACGCCGCAGAGCGCGAGCTGACGGACGCCGCGACCGACGCCGAAAAGGCCGCCGCCCAGAAAAACCTGGCTGTTGCCAAGGACTTACGGCGGGCCCAAGCCTACTACGCCAGCCGCTGACCTTAGGGTCTTCCGCGCAACTTTCTGTCCAGATGTGCACCGACCGGCCCTTGAAGGCCGGGCCGGGGGCCGCTCTATTATGGTTACGCGACAGACCGCCGAGGGTTCTCGATCATGGGTAACTGGACACTCGAAACGATCGCCTGGGATCGCTTCGACGCGTCGAAGGTCGATCCGGAAATCCTGCGCAACATCAAGGCCGCGGCCCTGGTGGAGAGGAACGGCAGCGATTACGGCATCTACCTCGCCCGCGTCTTCGCCGACGATCAGCAGTTCATGGCAGCCGTCGATACCTGGGTCGTGGAAGAAGTGCAGCACGGCATGGCGCTTGGCCGTTGGGCGAAGCTTGCCGATCCGACCTGGGATTTTGACGCCGCGTTCGCGCGCTTTCGCCAAGGCTACAAGCTTCCGCTCGACGTCGAGAGTTCGGTGCGCGGCAGCCAGGCCGGCGAGATGATGGCACGCTGCATCGTCGAGACCGGCACAAGCTCCTATTACAGCGCGCTCAAGGATGCGACCGCCGAGCCGGTGCTGAAGCAGGTCTGCGCCAAGATCGCCGCCGATGAGTTTCGCCACTACAAACTTTTCTATGAGCATTTGCGCCGCTGCCTGCAGCGCGACCGCCTGAGCCGCTGGAGCCGGCTCCGCATCGGCTGGGGCCGTCTCAAGGAGAGCGAGGACGACGAACTCGCCTATGCCTATTTCGCGGCCAACGAACCCGTCGAGGCGGTCTATGACCGCGAGCGCTACATGCGCGCCTATGCCCGGCGCGCTTATCCGCTCTACCGCCAGACCCATGTCCAGCGCGCCATGGCGATGATCCTGAAGGCGGTCGGGCTGCAGCCGCAGGGCTGGTTGAATGCCCTCCTGACCCGAGCCGGCCTTTGGTTCCTCCGCCGCAACGCGATCCGGCTCGCCGCCTCGGGCGCCTAGGCCAAGACCGCTATTCCACCAAATCGGCGAATTCCGCCAGCACTGCCTCGTAGACCGGCCGCTTGAAGGGCACGATCAGCGATGGCAGGTCGCGCGCCGGCACCCATTGCCAGGCCTCGAATTCCCGGTCGTGCGCCTCGATGTCGATGTCGGCATCGGAACCGGTGAAGGCGAGTGCGAACCACTTCTGCGCCTGGCCGTGCCACTTGCCCTTCCAGTGGGCCGGGCGGCGCTCTTCCGGCACCTCGTAGGCGATCCACCTGGCGCTCTCGCGCAGCAGCAGCGCCTTGGCGGTGCCGACTTCCTCCCTGAGTTCGCGGCAGGCGGCCTCGATCGGGCTCTCTCCTTTATCGACCCCACCTTGCGGCATCTGCCAGGCATCGGGCTGGTTCATGCGGCGGCCGACGAACACGCGTCGGTCGGCTGCGATCAGCATCAACCCGACGTTCGGCCGGTAGAATTCGGGCTGACCCTCGATCATGGGCGAAGCTGCGCCGGCTGGGCAGACACGCGCGCCATGCAGGCGGCGCGGCATTCGAAATGGCCGATGATGGGCACCAGCGAAACGGTGGTCGGTGCCGCCAGTCGCCTGTGCCAAGCCACGACGGCATCGATCGCCCCGTTGTCCGGCTGCATCACGCCGAAGGCATGGCGCGGCGTCCGCTCCGGCCCGCTCTCTCCGATCCAGGCGACAAGACGATCGAGGGACTCGGCGACACCGTCGCTGGCCAGCCTGTAGTCGAGGATATTGGTACTGCGCGCATAGCCCGCGCCGAGTTCAACGGTGAGGCGATGGACGATCGCCGTATCCGGGGTCGGGTTGATCTCGACCACGGCAAGGCCGCGATCGGCGATCTCCCTGATCAGTGGCCGGAGCGTCGCTTCCGACCGCGGCACCGGTCCCGGCGAGCGCACGACGAAGCCGACATAGCCTTCGGCCCGCGCCATCGCGATGCGCAGTCGGCGCAGATTCTCGGGCGCATCGGCCGAGGTCTCGATCGGCTTCAGTCCACGTTCGGCGAGCCCGCTCGCATCCTCGGCCGGCAACATGAGATAGGTCTCGTGGCCGCGTTCACGCGCCCGCATGAGCCAGCGCGGCAGGTCCGGCGTGCCGGGCAGGAAGGCCAAGCTTACCTCGCCCGGCAATTCCTCGATGGCGCGTCGCATCAGCGGTTCGCTGGCACCGAGATCGATCACCAGCAGTCCGACGCGACCCGGTGGACCGGAGGGATCGAAGCGCCGTGAATTGGCGATCCAGGGCATCCAGCCGACGGATGAGATCCGCGGCAGGCGCAGTCCGTCCGTGGTCACTTCGATCATTTCGGCGCTCTCGGCCGGTGCCTGGGCTCGAAAATTTGAGGGTGCGATCCGCGGCGGCAGCTTCAGTGCGACCACCTTGTGTGACGGTTCGACCTCGAGATTGGCGACAGGCAGCACCGAAGGTTCGGCCGCCTCCGGCGTGCTGCTGCCGACACCGAAGGCCAGCAGGGCGGAAACAGCCACCAGACCGAGAACGAGCGAATAGGCGGCGATCAGGCCGCCATTCGCCCGGTGCTTGCCGGTCTTTCGGCCGGCAGCCGCCACGGCGTCACTCCGCCGCCGGCGGCTCAGTCGCCGCGCTTGTTGTAGAGCGAGATGCCGCGGATCAGATCGGCAGCCCGCAGCAGCTGATAATCGGCCACAGCTTCCTTCGGCGGCTCGTCAGGATCGCCCGACGTAGCCGGCGTCGTGCTCGCGGCCGGCTTCTCGTCCTTCTTGGCGCCAGGCTTGGCGGCTTCAGGCTTGGGCGCTTCGGGCTTGGCGTCCGTCGGCTTGTCGTTCGGATTGGTGATCGAACGGCGCAGGTTCTCCTCGCGGAAGCCGGCGCGCGGCGCCAGAGTCTCGATCTTGGCCTGTTCGACGTCGATATCAGGCTTGATGCCTTCCTTCTGGATCGATCGGCCCGACGGCGTGAAGTAGAGCGCGGTCGTGAGCCGGATGGCACCGCCGCCGGTGACCTGCATGATCGTCTGCACCGAGCCTTTGCCGAAGGTCCGGGTCCCGAGAATGATCGCGCGCTTGTGGTCCTGCAGCGCGCCGGCCACGATCTCGGAGGCCGACGCCGAGCCGCCGTTCACCAGAACGACGATCGGCAGGCCGCCGGTGACGTCGCCAGGCTTGGCGTTCCAACGCTGCACGTCCTCGCTCTTGCGCGCCTTGACCGAGACGATCTCGCCCTTGTCGAGGAAGGCATCCGACATGGCGATCGCCTGGTCGAGCAGGCCGCCCGGGTTGTTGCGCAGGTCGAGGATGAAGCCCTTGAGCTTGGTGCCGGCTTCCTTCTTGAGCTTCTCGACGGCGTCGAGCACGCCCGAGGTGCTCTGCTCGGTGAAGGAGGTGACGCGGATATAGCCGATGTCACCGCCTTCCAGGCGATAGCGCACCGACTTCACCTTGATGGTCTCGCGCGTCAGCGAGACGTCGAACGGATCCTTGCCGGCGCGGCGGATCGAGATCTTGATCGGCGTGCCGACCTTGCCGCGCATGCGCTCGACTGCCTCCTGGAGCGTCAGCCCTTGGATCGGCTCGCCATCGAGGGCAAAAATCAGGTCGCCGGGCATGATGCCGGCCTTGGAAGCCGGGGTGTCGTCGATCGGCGACACCACCTTGATGACACCGTTCTCCATTGTGACTTCGATGCCCAAGCCACCGAACTCGCCCTTGGTCTGGACCTGCATGTCCTTGTAGGTCTTGGGGTTCATGTAGCTCGAGTGCGGGTCGAGCGCTGTCAGCATGCCGTTGATGGCATTCTCGATCAGCGTCTTCTCGTCGGCCGGCTCGACATAGTCGCGCCGCACGCGCTCCAGCACGTCGCCGAACAGGTTGAGCTGCTGATAGAGCTCGCTCTTGTCGGCGCCGGCGGGCTTGGCGGGAGCCTTGTCCTGGGACCAAGCCGGCAGGGCGATGGGAGCGGCCAGAAAAGCCAGGATCGCGGCGGTGGAAGCGATGCGCAAACGGGTCATTGGACTGCTTTCAGGGAATGTCGCTGGCCGGCACCGGACAGGCGACTCGGGGGCGGGTGTTGGGACGAAGATACAGGTCGGTCTTTGGCAGGATCAAGGCGCGGGCGGTCACGAAGCGTCACAAATCAGGCCGAGGCTGCGACGGCGGGATGGGGCACGGCCAGGATGGTCGGCCGCGATGCCTCGGAAAGCAGCGATTTTCCGGTCATTTCCGCGGGTTGCCGCACGCCCATCAGGGCCAGCAGCGTCGGCGCGACGTCGGCCAGCTTGCCGTCGGCCAGGGACTGGACCGACGCAGGGGCGTTGAACAACAACGCCGGCACCCGATTCAACGTATGCTGGGTGTGCTTCTGGTGTGATTTCTCGTCGAACATCTGTTCGGCATTGCCATGGTCGGCCGTGACGAACATGACGCCGCGGGCCTTGCTGACCGCGACCATCAGCCTGCCGAGGCAGGTGTCGACCGCCTCCACCGCCTTGACGGCGGCGGCAAGGACACCGGAGTGGCCGACCATGTCGGTGTTGGCGTAGTTCACCACGATCAGGTCGAACTTGCCCGAGCCGATCGCCTCGACGAGCTTGTCCGTCACTTCGGGGGCGCTCATCTCGGGCTTCAGGTCGTAGGTCTGGACCTTGGGCGAGGGCACGAGGATCCGCTCCTCGCCGTCGAACACGCGCTCCTCGCCGCCATTGAAGAAGAACGTGACGTGCGCGTACTTCTCCGTCTCGGCGATCCGCAACTGCTTCAGCCCGGCTTTCGCGATCGTCTCGCCGAGGCCCATCTTGATCACTTCGGGCGGAAACAGCGCCTTGAGGAAGGGGTTGAGCGCGGCCGAATACTCGACCATTCCGGCTGCCGCCGCGAACGTCACGAACCTGGGGCGCCTGAAGCCGTCGAACATCGGATCGAGCAAGGCCGTCAGGATCTCGCGGGCGCGGTCGGAGCGGTAGTTGAACATCAGGACGCCGTCGCCGTCCTTCATGCCGGCGTAGCCATCGATCACCGTCGGCTTCACGAATTCGTCGTCGAGGCCGGCGGCGTAAGCCTTGTCGATCGCTTCCTTGGGCGTTCTGGCGGCTTCGCCCCTGGAGTCGACCATGGCTTCATAGGCGAGAGCCACGCGATCCCAGCGCTTGTCGCGGTCCATGGGATAGAAGCGCCCGGAGACGGTCGCGAAGCGGATCGGCAGGCCAGGCTTGAGGCCGGCTTCGATGTGCGCCGCGCATTCGAGCGCGCTGCGCGGAGGCATGTCGCGGCCGTCGAGGAAGGCGTGGATCGCCACCGGCACACCAGCGCCGGCGACCAGGTTGGCGAGCACGATCAGGTGATCCTGATGCGCATGCACACCGCCCGGCGAGGCGAGCCCCATCACGTGGCAGGTGCCGCCGGTCTTCTTCAGCGTGGCCATGAGTTCGGTGAGCAACCGGTTCCGGGCGAGCGATCCGTCCTCGATGGCGGTGTCGATCCGCGGCAGGTCCGGCACCGCGACGCGGCCGGCGCCGAGATTCATGTGGCCGACCTCGGAGTTGCCCATCTGGCCCTTGGGCAGCCCGACGAAGGTCTCCGACGCATCGATCAGCCCCTGCGGGCAGGTGGCGATCAGCCGGTCGTAGTTGGGTGTGCGCGCATCGAGGATGGCGTTGTCCTTGGGATCGGTGCGATGGCCCCAGCCGTCGAGGATGCAGAGGACGGCCGGCCGGGGACGCTGGGAAGCAGGCATCAGGCGGGTTTGCCGGCGCGCAGTCGCTCGCGCTCGACCGCGTTGAACTTATTGGGGCAGTTGAGGTCGCGCGGATCGGTGTTGGGATTCTGGTCCGGCACCTCGATGGCGCAGAACACGAACTCGCCACGGGGCTCGCCGTCGATGCTGATGTCGTAGGTATAGGTGCCTGGCGGATCGCCCGGGATGATGCACCAGGACCGCTGCAGCACGCCGTCCTGCACGGTCTCGAGCATGCGTGTCGTTGCCCGTGTCTTGTCGGCGCTGACTTCGGTTTCGGGGCCGGCGATCACCTGCTCGGCCGGCTGCGAGGTCGTCAGCACCTCGGTCAACGAGACGACGCGGTTCGGGCCACCCAGGTACATCCGCCAGCCGAAGCAGGCACGGTTGAACAGCAGCGGTATGGCGTTGGTCTCGTAGTGGCGCTGCTTGCCGTCCTCGCCCGCGATCGACACGTAGGGAACGTTGCGTACCGGCTTGAACGCCGGCTTGGCGGACGGCGCGGCCTGGGCCAGGGCGGCGGCGGAAACCAGGGCCACGGCGACGGCGGCGAGGGCGGCGGCAGGCCACCGGAAGCGAATGTGCATGGGTGCCAATGTAGCCTCGGTTTTTCGTCAGAACAGAGGCAAAATCGACGCCATTTCAGGCTTTCAGATCAGGCCCGGTGATAGGGGTGGCCAGCAAGGAGCTGCTGGGCGCGGTAGAGTTGCTCCGCCAGCATGGCCCGGGCGAGCAGGTGAGGCCACGTCATGGCCCCGAAAGACAGCACGAAAGCGGCCTTTTTCAACAGCGATTCGGGGTGTCCGTCGGCTCCGCCGATCAGGAAGGCGATATCCGACGCGGAATTGTCACGCCAGTGCGCGAGGCGACCGGCGAAGGCCTCGCTGTCCAGCACCTTGCCGCGACGATCGAGCGCGATGAGGACGGCTTTGGCCGGCACGGCGTCCAGCAACAGCTCGCTTTCGCGCAGGATCATTTGGGCCGGCGGCAGCTTCCGTTTCTCCTCGAGTTCGCGGAGCGCCAGCGGCCAGCGGATGCGAGCGGCGTAATGCTCGTAGAGATCGCGCTCCGGTCCGCGTGCGGCGCGGCCGATGGCGGCGATCAGCAGTTTCACGCCGGCTTCTTGGGACGCCGCGGGCGGGCCGCCCGCGCGGCCTTTGGCTTCGCCGGCTTTGACTCGGCTTCTTCCTCCAGGGCCCACATCTTTTCCAGGGCATAGAAGGCGCGTGGCTCGGGGCGGAAGATGTGGACGACGACGTCGCCGCCATCGACCAGCACCCAGTCGCCGGTCTGTTTGCCTTCGACCGGGATGTAGCCATGCCCGGCCTGTTTCAGGCGGTCGGCGAGATGCTCCGCAATGGCCACGACCTGGCGGGTCGAGCGGCCCGAGGCGATCACCATGTAGTCGGCGAAGGCGGATTTTCCCTTGAGGTCGATGACGACGACGTCCTCGGCCTTGTCTTCTTCCAGAGAGTGCCGGGCGAGGGCGAGCAACGCAGTGGAGGCTTTGCTCCGGTCGGGAAGCTGCCGGGCTCCCGTGGAGGAATTTTGATCGGAGATGGTCGTTCCTTTCGCTCGGGTTCGTCGTGGCCGGACGGCGCGGATCGCCGTGGCGGAGTGGCTGTCCAGTCGGCTCGGGATAAAGCACCAGGCCGGCGGTTCGCAAGAGGCGAGGCGGCGTTCCTGGCCGGCCGCCAGCCGATAACGGGCAAAGGCGCGTGGGGCTGCGGCGGCCAGGGCGGGATAGCTCCAGCCCGGCCGCGCGAAGGCGGCGATCGGGATGGCGGCAAACAGGTCGCGCCAGCCCAACCAGTGCACCAGCTGGGGCAGGATGTCGGCGCCCATGATCCAGACGAACTGCGCGCGCGGATAGAGCCGGCTGAGCGCCCGTACGGTGTCGAGCGTATAGCGCGTGCCGAGCAGCAGCTCGGGCGCATCGACCCGGATGCGGGGGTGGCGGGCAAGCTGGCGCGCGCGCGCCACGCGGGTCGGCAGCGGCTCCATGCCGTCGTCGCTCTTCAGCGGGTTCTGCGGCGAGACCAGCCACCAGACCTCGTCGAGGCCGAGGCGCCGCAGCGCCTCGAGGCTGATGTGACGATGGCCTTCATGAGCCGGATTGAAGGAACCGCCCAGGAGGCCGATGCGGCGCGTCGTGTCGCGCGACACGCCGGGCATCGGATGGTGCGCTGTCGTCACGGGCGCAGGGTGCCCTTGCCGCGCACGATGTTCTTGTAGGTGGTGAGCTCGACCAGCCCGACCGGCCCGCGGGCGTGCATGCGATTGGTCGAAATACCGATCTCCGCGCCGAGGCCAAACTCGGCACCGTCGGCGAACTGGGTGCTGGCATTGTGCATGACGATGGCACTGTCGACCTCGTCGAGGAAGCGCGCCGCGGTGGCCTCGTTGTCGGTCACGATCGTCTCGGTATGCTGGCTGCCGTAGGTGGCGATATGCCGGATGGCGCCGTCGACGCCGTCGACCGTGGCGACCGCGATGACCGGCGCCAGGTACTCGGTGCGCCAGTCCTTTTCGGTGGCAGGCAGCGCCGCGGCGTCGCGCTGGCGGACGTCGCCATCGCCGCGCACTTCGCAGCCGAGCTCGTGCAGTCTGGCCAGCACGGGCATGAGATGCGTGTCGAGCGCGGCGCGGTCGATCAGCAGCGTCTCGGCGGCGCCACAGACACTGACGCGGCGCATCTTGGCGTTGGCCACGAGATCGCGGGCCATGGCGACGTCGGCGTCACGGTCGACATAGACGTGGCAGATGCCGTCATAGTGGCGCAGCACCGGCACCCGGCTTTCCTCGGTCACACGGTCGATCAGCGAGCGTCCGCCGCGCGGCACGATGAGGTCGAGCCAGTCCATGGCTCGCAGCATCTCGCCCACGGCGGCGCGGTCGGTGGTGGGCACGAGCTGCACGCAATCCTCGGGCAGGCCAGCCGTCGCCAGCGCGCGACGCAGCAGCTCGACGATGGCGCGCGAGGAATGGAAACTATCGGACCCGCCGCGCAACACCACGACGTTGCCCGACTTGATGCAGAGAGCGCCGGCATCGGCGGTGACGTTGGGGCGGGCCTCGTAGATCACGCCGATGATGCCGATCGGCACGCGCACGCGGCTGATCACCAGCCCGTTCGGCCGGGTCCATTCCTCGATCTTGGCGCCGACCGGATCGGGCAGCAGCGCGATCTCGTCCAGCCCCTTGGCCATGGCTTCGACGCGGGTCTCGTTCAGCAGCAGGCGATCCTGCAAGGCCGAGGTCATGCCGGCGGCCTGGGCCGCGGCGATGTCCTTGGCATTGGCGGCGAGGATCGCGGCCCTTTCACCACGAATAAGTCGGGCAGCTTCGGTGAGCGCGCGATTCTTGGGCGCGGTGCCGGCATTGCGCAGTGCCACGGCGGCGCCCTTCGCGCGCCGGCCGAGCTCGGCCACGATCGCGACGGCGTCCTCAGAAGGTTTGGTCTGAACGTTCATCGGACGCTCCAGTATGCCTTGCCGGCGCTCACTCGACCACGAGGTCGTCGCGATGGACGATCTCGTCGCGGCCACGGAAGCCCAGCAGGCGCTCGATCTCGGCGCTCTTGCGGCCGGCGATGCGGCGGGCATCCTCGGCGGCATAGGCCACCAGCCCGCGCGCCAGCACGCGGCCGGCGCGGTCTTTTACGTCGACCACGTCGCCGCGCTTGAACTCGCCCTCGATGGTGGTGACGCCCGCCGGCAACAGGCTCTTGCCCGCCGACAGCGCCCGGACGGCACCGTCGTCGACGGTCAGCGCACCGGCGGTCTTGAGCGAGCCCTTGATCCACTTCTTGCGCGCCGACAAAGGCGAGGCCTCGGGGAGAAACCAGCTGCAGCGCGCCGTGCCGTCGATCAGGGCGGCCAGCGCTCCCACCGGCCGGCCGTCGGCGATCGCCATGCGGCAGCCCGCGGCCATGGCGATGCGGCCGGCCATCAGCTTGGTCACCATGCCGCCGTTCGACATTTCGGAGGCTGCAACGCCCGCCATCGCCTCGATCTCCGGTGTGATCTCGCGGATCTCGGGAATGAATTTTGCCGAGGGGTCGCTGCGCGGATCGCCGGTGTAGAGACCATCGATGTCCGACAGCAACACCAGCGTGTCGGCCGAGATCATCTCGGCGACACGGGCACCCAGGCGATCGTTGTCGCCGAAGCGGATTTCATCCGTGGCCACCGTGTCGTTCTCGTTGATCACCGGCACGGCTTTTAGGCCGAGCAGCGTCGCCATGGTCTGGCGCGCGTTGAGATAGCGGCGGCGTTCCTCGGAATCGTCGAGCGTCAGCAGGACCTGCGCCACCGTGATGCCGTGACGCGCCAGCGCCGCCTGATAGGCATGGGCGAGCTGGATCTGGCCGGTGGCGGCGGCCGCCTGGCTCTCCTCGAGCCTGAGTGCGCCGGGGGCCAGCTTCAGGTGCGTACGGCCGAGGCGAATGGCGCCGGACGACACCAGCACCACTTCGCAGCCAGCCTTGTGCAGGCGCGCGACGTCGTCGGTCAGGGCCTTTAGCCAGTCGTGCCGGATTTCGCCCTTGGCTTCATCGACCAGGATCGACGAGCCGATCTTGACGACCAGCCGTTTCGAGCTGGCCAGCGGGGTCATGCCGCTTCCTTTGTCGTATCGCGCTGCTTCTCGACCAGCTTCATCAGCTCGTGGAGCAAAGGCTGCACGCCATGGCCGGCGACGGCCGAGATCACGTGCACGGTCTTGCGGCTCACCTTGGCAAGCTTGGCGCGCTTGGCCTCGATGTCCTCTTGCGTCATGGCGTCGGTCTTGTTGAGCGCCACGATCTCCTTCTTGCGCGCGAGGTTGCCGCCGTAGGCGCGCAGTTCGGCGCGCACCGTGCGGTAGGCATCGGCGACATCGTCCTGGGTGCCGTCGACCAGATGCAGCAGCGCGCGGCAGCGCTCGACATGGCCCAGGAAGCGGGTGCCGAGGCCGGCGCCCTCATGGGCGCCCTCGATGAGGCCCGGAATGTCGGCCATCACGAACTCGCGCTCGCCCACCTTCACCACGCCGAGGCCGGGATGCAGCGTCGTGAACGGATAGTCGGCGATCTTGGGCCGGGCGTTGGAGTTGGACGACAGGAACGTCGACTTGCCGGCGTTGGGCAGGCCCACCAGGCCGATGTCGGCGATCAGCTTCAGCCGGAGCCACACCCAGCGCTCCTCGCCCGGCCAGCCCTTGTCGGCGCGGCGCGGTGCGCGGTTGGTCGAGCTCTTGTAGTGCAGGTTGCCGTAGCCGCCGTCGCCGCCCTTGGCCAGGATGACGCGCTGGCCGATGGCGGTGAGGTCGACCAGCAGGGTCTCGTTGTCCTCGGCGAAGACCTGCGTGCCGCGTGGCAGCCGCAGCACGACATCCTTGCCCTTGCCGCCGGTGCGCTGGGCGCCCATGCCGTGATGGCCGACGTCGCCTTTGAAGTGCTGGGCATAGCGGTAGTCGATCAGCGTATTGAGGCCGTCGACGCATTCGAGCACGACGTCGCCGCCGCGCCCGCCGTCGCCGCCGTCCGGCCCGCCATACTCGATGAACTTCTCGCGGCGAAAGCTTCCCGATCCCGCGCCACCGTTGCCGGAGCGGATGTAGATCTTGGCCTGGTCGAGGAACTTCATGGTGGTGGGTCCAGAAATGAAAAGGGGGAACGGTTGACCGCTCCCCCTTCGAATTTCGATTGGGTGGGAACGGCTATTCGGCAGCCATCTTCGTCGGGTTCTGGGCCGGCGCCGGAAACACGTTCACCTCGACCTTGCCGCCCGTCCGCTTGCGGAAGGTGACGATGCCGGGCGCGGTGGCGAACAGCGTGTGGTCGCGGCCGATGCCGACGTTCTCGCCGGCGTTCATCTTGGTGCCGCGCTGGCGGACCAGGATGTTGCCCGACAGGACCTTCTGTCCGCCGAAGCGCTTCACGCCCAGTCGCTTGCCGGCCGAATCGCGACCGTTGCGCGAGGAGCCGCCTGCTTTCTTATGTGCCATCGTTCTACTCCGGTCGCCCTAAAGGATGATGAGGTTAGGCGACGATCTGTTCGATCTTGACCACCGTCAGATCCTGACGATGACCGTTCTTGCGCCGTGAATTCTGGCGGCGGCGCTTCTTGAAGACGATCAGGTGCGGGCCGCGGGCCTGCTTGACGATCGAGCCCAGCACCTTGGCGCCGGCCACGGTCGGCGCGCCGACCTTTTCACCGACCATGAGCACGTCGGTGAACTCGATCTTGGCGCCCGCCTCGCCCTCGATCTTTTCGACCGTGAGCGTGTCTTCGGCGGCGACTGTGTATTGCTTACCACCCGTGCGGATAACGGCGATCATGATGACACCTGACTGAAGCCTCCCGAACCGGGTGAACCTTCCACCACCCCTAGGGGGAGCGGCCGGATTCAGGCCCAAATGCAGGAAAGCACGAAAGAACGCGGCGGGCCTGAGTGACCCGCCGGAAGAGGGCGGAATATACGCAGGAAGCCCCCCAAGTCAACGCCGCAAAGGGCCTGATTTGCGGGCTTATCGGTTAGTAGGTCGACCCGGCCTGGCGGGACCTGGCGCCGCTCTGCCGGGCCTCGCCTACCGCCCAGGCAAGATCGCCCAGATAGTCGCCCACCATCCGTTCGTGGCTGGGGTTCAGGTGCATATGGATGCCGGCCGGCTCGACCTGGCGGCCGATCAGCCAGCCGCGGGTGCCCATGGCGTCCGATACCGCCCCGATATCCAGCGCCGGATCGGCCGAGCGGGTGACGAAGATCGAGAGTTCGCTGGGCTCCAGCACGGCCAGGCCCGGGATGCGGCCGATGCCGTCGATCAGCGCCTTCTTGTTGTCCATGATCATGCGGGCACAGCGCAAATAGCCCTCGTCGCCGAGGTAGTGCAGCGTCGCCCAGGCGGCCGCGATGGCGCCGCCCGGCCGCGTGCCCTGCATCGTCCAGGCGACATAGGGGCCGCGCTCCCATTCGCGGAAGTCGAAGGTCTGGTACTTCTCCTTCAGCTCCTTCGAGCGCAGCAGCATCAGCGAGGCGCCCTTGGCCGCCATGCCGTGCTTGTGCAGGTCGGCCGAGAGGCTCATGACGCCGGGGACCGAGAAATCCCAGTCGGGGACGGCATGGCCCAGGCGCTTCACGTAGGGCGACAGGAAGCCGCCGACGCAGGCATCGACGTGCAGCCACAGGCCGCGCGATTGCGCCAGCGCCCCCAGCTCGCGGATCGGATCGAACACGCCGAACGGATAGCAGGGCGCCGAGCCCACGAGGCCGATCGTATTGTCGTCGATCTTCGACGCGATGGCGCCGACGTCGGCCTTGAAGTCGTTCCGCGTGGTGGGCACGCGGCGCACGTCGATGCCCAGCGCATGGCCGGCGCGGCTGAAGGCGGGATGGGCGGTGCGCGGCACGATGAAATTGGGCTTGTCGATGCCCTTGGTGGCGCGGGCCCAGTCGCGCGCCGTCTGGACCGCGAGGAAGATGCTCTCCGAGCCACCCGAGGTGAAGGTGCCGGCGGCATCTTCGGGCGCGTTCATCAGCGACAGGCCGAAATCGACGACGTCGTTCTCGAGCTTCGCGAGGGAGGGAAAGGCGCGCTTGCCGAGGCTGTTCTCGGTCCAGAAGGCCACGTAGGCGCGCTTCTGCACCTCGGCCAGCTCGTCATCCAGATAGTAGTAGTAGACGGCCATCCGGCCTTCCCGCCAGGAGAAGTCGTCCTTCTTGGCAGCTTGCAGACGGGCCTCGATCTCGGGCCAGGCGAGCCCCTTCTCCGGCAACTTCATGCCTTCCTCCCGTTCGTCGAGGCAGTGCCCCGACAATTTCTCCCGCCTATAACCCGGCGCCCAGAGAGGTGCCAGCCTGGAGGGCCGGCGTTGCCGGCAGAGAGTTCGGCATGCCAACGCAGGGGCAGGAGTGCCCAGCCACGGCGTGTGCCTATAAGAAATAGGGGGACGGAAGGGGCTGAAACTGCGGCTTGGAATTTCCCTTCGGGGCCGCTAAGCATGCGCGCCGCTGTCCCAAGGAGGGGTGCTAGAGTGGTCGATTAGGACAGTCTCGAAAACTGTTGTGCGTGCAAGCGTACCGTGGGTTCGAATCCCACCCCCTCCGCCATTACCTCGTTGCAAACTCTCGCTGGCGTCGATGGAGCGCCCGAAATCCTTTTGTATTCAAAGGGGTTTAGCGAAGTCGACCAAACCACGGAGACTGCAGACGGGCCGATTTCCGGTCTCTGAAGGCGTCCCGTCTCTTTCCGACCGAACCTCGCACAAATTGGTTTGGATTCAAAAGACGTAGTGTTTTCGGTACTTTTTCGGTTCGAGGGTGCGCCGGAGTTTGGCTGGAGTCCGCCGCCAGGCAGTACAGTGAAAAACCCGAGGTGGGCTTAGTCCGGCGTAATCGCGCGCAATCCCGTCGGGTCATATTGGCGCCGCCGGCATGCGCCGTGGAGCGGCGGCGTTTCCGCTTTTCCGTCTTGTGCCTCCACAATGGCCGCCCATTGCGGCGGCATTCTCTTCCCGATGGATGTCGCCGCGCACCGCGCCGCGCCGGTGTTTGACACGAAGGAAGACGATGCCATGCCCCGCCCCCGCCGCTCGTTCGAGGCCGCGACCAGCTATCACGTGACCATGCGCTGCAACAACCAGGCCTTCGACCTGCGCCGGCCGCAGGCCCGCAAGGTCATCCTGTTCTGCCTTGCGCGGGCGAAGGAGAAGTTCGGCTTCGACCTGTTCGGCCTCTGCGTCATGAGCAACCACGTCCACTACCTGATCCGGCCGGCGCGGCCTGAAGAGATGCCGCGTCTGATGCACTGGCTGAACTGGTACAGCGCGATGCTGCTGAA
>CAMARK010000096.1 GCA_945860205.1 Reyranella massiliensis 521
GAATGCGCTCGCGGCCGGTCGGCTCGACCGTCGGGTCCGTTGCTTTCCCGGCCACCGGATCGAGCGTACGCGGCAGATAGAGCTTCACGCTGGTACCCTGCCCGATGGCACTGTCGATCCGGATATGACCGGCGGACTGGCGGACGAAACCGTACACCATGCTGAGGCCCAAGCCGGTGCCTTTACCGTCGCGCTTGGTCGTGAAGAACGGATCGAATGCCTGCGCCGTAACTTCCGGCGGCATGCCGGTAACGGCATCGGGCGCTGGTGGGGCAGACGGGTCGGCCGCAGTGCTTCCGTCGCGGTCCTGTTTGGTGAGGACGCTGCCGCGCAACACAAAGATGGCGCTGCGCGCGACTTCAGGGGGACGCTCAGCCGCCGTCGGGCTCTTGATCAGACGACTGACCTGGCTGTCCTGAGTGTAGCTGTAGCCGAGCTCGGCCGGCTGTTCGTCGGCAACGGCCTGATCGCGTTCGCCCTCGTCCGGATCCTGGAGGCTGCGCAGGACCAGGGAGAGTTCGCCCATCTTGACCGCCAGCGTCACGATCTCGGTTTGCTTGGGGGTGAGTTCGAGCGTCGCCGTCTTGGCGATGTCGGGCTTGTCGCCCGGCGCGAAGTCGAGCTTCTGGTCCATGGCGATCACGCGGGCGTTGCGCAGGATCGTCTCGGTGGCGCTGTGCTGCCCGTTCGGACCGGTCAGCACATGTGTCAACAACACATCGACTCGATCGCCGGCGTAGATGAACCCCGAGACCGCGCTGGTGGCCGTGGCCGGCACGCTGACCGCGCGCATGCCGGAGCGCAGCACCGCCGCCAGAAACCCGCGCGAGCCCGGCATGACGATCTCGATTTCGACGATCGGCTCGCCGACGTGGAAGGAACTGCGCGCCACCGCGCCGACGAAATCGGCGATCGGCCGCCTGCCCTCGACGATATAGCTCGCCGGCAACGCGCCCTGCGGCCACGGCTGCCAACGCAGGTCGTCGGGCTTGATGATCTGACCGGTGCGGACCGCGTTGCGCGCGACCAGGACCTGGATCGCGGGCTTTGCCTGGGTCACCGGTCGTTGCTGACTCGCCGCCTGCGCGACGATCGCCGCGCGTTCGGCTTCCAGCCAGGCGCGGGCCAGGAACGCCGTCGCGCCGGCCACGAGAACGGCCAGCAACAGAAAGGCCATGCGCTTGCTGTTCATGATGCTGACCGCCGCTTCACGAGGTTGCCAGTGTCACGGCGACCCACAGGCCGCCGGCAGAGATCGCAGGGCCGTAGGGCAGGCCGCCGCGCAAACGCGTCGCGATGGACGCATTGCCAGCGGGAGCGGCTGGACCGATCCGCGCGCCGGCAAGCATCGCCAAACCCAGGACGCCGCCTGCCAGGCCCACGATCATCAGGAAATCGAGGAGAAAGGCCGGCCCCGCGAAGAGGCTGGACGCGGCGAGCAGCTTAACGTCGCCGCCGCCCAGCACGCCGGCAGCAAAGCCCAGCGCACCGATCACGAACACCGCGACACCGCAGCCTGCCGCGAGGCCGATCTTGGTGAGAGTCATGTTACCGGCAGCAAGGCCACTCAGTGCCCAAACGCCGAAGGCCGCCGCGATTGCGAGCGAGACCGAATCGGCGATGCGCATGGTCCGCAGGTCCTGCCACGCCGCAGCGGCAAGCAGCAGCGCGAAGCCGATCAGACAAATGGACTGGAGAGGGACAAGCAGCGACATCCGACACCATCTGCCCCGTCGGCGCCATGAAGCACCGCAAAGGGACCCTTCGATGATCCGATCAACCTCGCCGCGAGCTACCCAGCTCGCGGCGCAGCCTGGCCGGAAGTGCCGCCTTCCCAACGCTCCGCTTTTGTGGATTCGCTCATGCCAGACTGCCTATGGCAGCCCTGAAAAATGGCCTGAAACAGAAAACTTCCGAACGAATACACAAATCAAAAGCAGACAAAAGACAGCGGATAAGAACGTTACAAAGGATATTTTCTCTAATGTCTTAAGTCAACACGTTAGTGCTTTATTTTTAAAGGGAAAATTGGCATTTGACACAGCTAATAGCGGATCTCGACCATCGGGTACCCACCGCTGGGTCGCCCCTCAACTCAGCGTATTGGCGACGTTGCCCAGGACGTTGTTGATCTTTTCGCCAACCGTGCGCATGGACGCGATCGCCGCAACGGCAATCAACGATGCAATCAGCGTGTACTCGACGGCGGTGGCGCCCTGGTTGTCTTTCATTATCCGCCGAAAGATAGACAGCATTACTAGTCTCCAGGACCCTAAATCGCGCAACGAATCGCCAGCCGACGCCCTACGAAGCCACTTCAAGAATCGTACTTAAAGCAGATTCTTCGGTCAATTGAAATTGGTCGAAAATATGAAGAAATCTTCATAACAGGTTGATTAAAATAGAGATCTGATCAAATTGAGATGGCCTTCGAAAGATTAAAAGCGATCTACAGAGCTTTCAGCCTGATTTGAGCCGGTAGGCCTCCAGGACCCGCGCCGCGGCGGTCCACAAGCACAAGGCGGCGAACAGGCCAGCCAGCCAGGGGAAGGCCCCCGGAAACAGGCAGAACAGCCCAAACGCCGCGACGGTCTCGCTGCCCTCGATCAGTCCAGCCGCATTGAAGAAGGACTTGCGCCCGCGTTTGCCATCGTCGGCCTCGCCGATTTGCACCGCCAGGACGGCGCGCCCCAGGAAGGACGCTGCGGTACAGACAAAGGACGCCAACAGAATGGCAGCGGGGACGGCGTTGGCCGGACTGGCGAGGGCAAAGCCCAGCGGGACCGCGGCATAGAACGCCATGTCGCACATGATATCGAGATAGCCGCCGAACGACGTCGGCCTTCCCTGGCGCGCGATCGGCCCGTCCAGCCCGTCGACCAACCGATTGAGCAGGATCGCCAGCAACGCCAGGTCGTAGCGACCATGAGCCAGCGCCGGCACGGCCAGCAGTCCGATCGCGAGCCCGCTGAGGCTCGCGCCGTTGGCAGACACGCCTTTCCCGGCCAGCCAGGTTCCGATGCGATTGAGCGGCGGGTCGATCAGCCGGCGCAGAACGGGATCGAACATGCGCCGCGGCGCGTTTAGCCCTGCGTCGACGGGCCCGTATCGACCGCCCGCAGGGACACGACCTCGCCCGGAGTTTCCGCCGCCCGCCGGTCCTGCGCCGCCTGCCGGCGGTAGGCCATCCAGCTGAACGGGATGAGCGATACATAGGCCAGACCAATCAGCGACATGCCGATCCACGGCGCGCTCGCGAGCACGCCCATGACCAGCGCGGCGCCCAAAAGGGACGGCAGCACGAGATGCCGCGGCACCCTTCCCTTCTTGAAGGAATAGGTCGGAATCCGGCTCACCATCAGGCCGCCGACCACAACGAGCACCGCCCCCACCAGCAGCGCATGGCGCGGCCAGGCGGCTTCGATCTCGAAGCTCACCATCAACGGGATCAAGGCGAGCAAGGCGCCGGCCGGCGCCGGCACGCCGGTGAAATACGACCCGGTCCAGACCGGCGGCGGCGTATCGGATACCAGGGCCGTATTGAATCGCGCCAGCCGCAGCGCCGAGCAGATGGGGAACATCAAGGTCACCACCCAGCCGAGCGCGCCCCCATCCTTCAGCGAGGCCAGATAGAGCACGAGCGCGGGCGTGACGCCGAAGCAGAGGAAGTCCGACAGCGAGTCGAGTTCGGCCCCGAAGCGGCTGGTCACGCCCAGCCGGCGCGCGACGCGGCCGTCGAGGGCGTCGAAGATCGCCGCCACGATGATGGCGATGACGGCCAGGCGCATCTCGCCCTGAAGCGCGAAGCGGAGCGCCGTCAGCCCCGAGCACAGGGCGGCCAGGGTCAGGATGTTGGGAATCAGGCGATTGATCGAGAAGCCGTGCAGCCGGCCCCGCCGCGCAGGCGAATCACTGTCCATCGCTGCCTCCTAGAATTCGATCGCCGTGCGCGGCCCTGATGCGACAGGATCGAGTTCGGCCATGACCGTCTCGCCCCCGATCATGCGCTGTCCCGGCGCGACCAACAACCGGGCGCCGGGCGGCAGGTAAAGGTCGGTGCGACTGCCGAACCGGATGTGGCCGAAACGCTCGCCCGCGGCGACCACTTGGCCCGGCTTGATGTAGCAGACGATGCGTCGGGCCACCCAGCCGGCGATCTGGACGCAGCCGATCACGCGGCCGTCGGGCCGGCGCAAGGCGATTGCCATGCGCTCGTTCTCCTCGCTCGCCTTGTCGGCGGCGGCATTCAGGAACTTGCCCGGGCGGTAGGACACGACGTCGACCGACGCCGCACACGGCGCGCGATTGATGTGGACGTCAAAGACGCTGAGGAAGATCGAGACGCGCGTCAGGGCATCGCTGCCCAGCCCGAGTTCGGACGGCGGCACCGCGTCCACGATCATCTGCACGAGCCCGTCGGCCGGAGCGATCAGAAAGCTGTCGTCATGCGGCACGCCGCGCGGCGGATCGCGGAAGAAATAGATCGACCAAAGGGTCAGGATCATCAGCGGCCAGAACAGCCACGCCGCGCCGGTCAACGCGCCGAGAAAGGCCGCGCCGGCAAAAAGGGCGATGAACCGCCAACCGTCAGCAAGAATCGGCACGAAGAAATTGGCCAGCATGAACGCGCTTTCTATCGCCCGACGGCCGTCACTCGACCTTGGGCAGGCTAAAAACTTGGCCCGGGTATATCAGATCGGGATCGCGGATCTGCTCTTTGTTGGCATTGAATATCTTGGTGTGGTGCCAACCGTCGCCATAGTGAGCGCGCGCGATGTTCCAGAGGTTGTCGCCGCGCACGACGTACAGCCGCTTGCGGTCGCCGCTGGCGGGCGGCGGCACGGCTACCCGCTCGAAGAGCAGTTCGAGACGGGCGACGGGCTTGCCGTCCGCCGCAATACGGTCGATCCGCAGCGTGTGTTTGCCCTGCTCGATGGGATTGGCGGGCGCGAGCCGCCAGCGGCCGTCCGCTCCGGCAACGCCTTCCGCCACGATCTTGTCATTGATATAGGCCCGCACGGTCGTTCCCGGCGCCGCCTGCCCGGAGATCGTGGCATATCCGCGATCGTCGTAATCGACCGTCGAGATGACGAGGTCGCCCGATCGCGGCACGCCCGCCGCTGATGGCGGCTGGACCAGCCTGGCGGGACCACTGGGCGGGGAAATCATCACCAGCGTCTCTTCCTTGGCGGCCGGCGCGGTCCCGGGCGCCGCAGCGGACGGCGGCTGCGGGACGATCGCGACCACGACCTGATCCGACGTCACCGGGGCGCGGCCCTCGATATGCTGGATCACCCGGAGTTCGTGCTGCCCGGGCGTCAGCGACGGCTCCTGGACGATGATGACCCATTCGCCCCGGGCATCCGCCACGCCGCTGGCGATCTCCTTGCCGCCATCGAGCAGCACGACCTTGGCCCCAGGGGCTGCCCGTCCGGCGATGACCGCGCGCCCATCGGGGCCGATGCGGGCGACATCGAAACTCGGCATGGTCGCAGCTTCCGGCACTGCCGGAGAGGAGGCTGGCGGGCGCTCAGCTGACGGCGGCGGGGCTGACGCTTGCGCTGGCGGGGCGACAGCCGCCGGCTTTGTCACCAGGTCGATGACCGCCTGCTCCGTCAGCTTGCCGCGCCACGCAACGGCGAGGGCGATAGCAATGACGATCGCGCCCCCTCCGACGAGCCAAAAAACAGTGCGTGACATCACCCTCCCAACGGTGCGACGACCGGCCGCTCTTGGCGTCGCGCCCCCTCTGCTTGAAATGATACCATGCCACCCCGGTCCGGAAAGACATCGGATCGACTGTAAAAAGAAGCCTCCGTGTCCTCCCCCACTCCTGCCTCCCCCAGTCCTGCCTCCCTCTGTGTTTTCTGCGGCGCCCGCTTCGGCGCGGATCCGGCCACGCGCGATACGGCCGTCCGGCTGGGCGCACTGCTGGCCCGCGAGGGCATAACGCTGGTCTATGGCGGCGGTGGCGTCGGCCTGATGGGTTTGGTGGCCAATGCCGCCCTCTCGGGCGGGGCGACCGTCGTTGGCGTCATCCCGAATTTCCTGCTGCAGCGCGAAGCCGGCCATCCCGCGCTCTCCGAGACCGTGGTCGTGGAAACGATGCACGAGCGCAAACTGCGGATGTTCGAGCGTTCTGATGCCTTTGTCGTCCTGCCCGGTGGCATCGGCACCCTGGAAGAGTTTTTCGAGGTCCTGTCCTGGCGAACCCTGGGCCTGCACAGCAAACCTATCGTGATCGTCGACCAAGGCGGTTATTGGCAACCCCTGGCGGCGCTCCTGCGGGGTGTCGTCGAGGGCGGATTCGCCGAACGAACCCATCTCGACCATGTCGCCTTCATCAGCGACCTCGACGATCTGTTGCCGACAATTGCGGCAATGCCGCGGGCCTTGGGCCCGGAAAAGACGCTCGATCGGGTCTGATGTCGCAAGATTGCCTTTACCCTCACGGTGATGCAACAAGACAGGCCATAATCAACAATAGATCAACTCTGCCGAAACCAAAGCGGCGTACGGAGATGTAGGTATGTCAGATCTCGAAATCGTCTGGACGAAGGTTGATGAAGCGCCCGGGCTTGCAACGTTTTCCCTGCTGCCGATCGTCGAGGCCTTCGTCGGGACCGCCGGCGTGAAGATGAAGTTGAAGGACATTTCGCTGACTGGTCGCATCATCGCCAACTTCCCCGACAAGCTGAAGCCGGGGCAAAAGATCAACGACGAACTCGCCGAACTCGGCAAGCTTGCGATGAAGCCAGAGGCCAACATCATCAAGCTGCCAAACATCTCTGCCTCGATCCCGCAGCTCAAGGCCGCGATCAAGGAGTTGCAGGGCAAGGGTTACGACGTGCCGAACTATCCTGACAGCGACGCGACGCCGGCGGACAAGGAAATCCGCGCCCGCTACGCCAAGGTGCTCGGCAGCGCCGTCAATCCGGTGCTGCGCGAAGGCAATTCCGACCGCCGCGCCGCCGGCGCCGTCAAGCAGTACGCACGTAAGCATCCGCACAAGATGGGCGCCTGGTCCAAGGACTCGAAGACGCGCGTGGCGACCATGTCGGGTGGCGATTTTTACGGTTCGGAGGTCGCGACGACCATTGCAGCGCCGACCAATGCCCGGATCGAGCTGGTCGGCGGGGATGGCGCGACGACGGTACTGAAGCCGAAGATTCCGCTCAAGGCCGGCGAGATCATCGACTGCTCGGTGATGAACCGCAACGCATTGCGCACATTCTATGCCGCGGCGATCGACTCCGCGAAGAAGGACGGCATCCTGTTCTCGCTGCACCTCAAGACGACCATGATGAAGATCTCCGATCCCATCCTGTTCGGTCATTGCCTTTCCGTGTTCTTCGCCGACGTGTTCGAGAAGCATGGCGCCACGCTGACGAAGCTCGGCGTCGATCCCGACAACGGTGTGGCCGACATGCTGACCCGCATCGAGACGCTGCCGGAGGCCGAGAAGGCCGCCATCAAGGCCGATATCCAGGCCGAGTACGCGAAGCGGCCGGGCCTCGCCATGGTCAATTCCGACAAGGGCATCACCAATCTCCACGTGCCGAGCGACGTGATCATCGATGCGTCGGTGCCGGCGATGATCCGCGAGTCGGGCAAGATGTGGGGCCCCGACGGCAAACTGCACGACGTCATCGCCGCGATCCCCGATCGTTGCTACTCGAGGCTGTTCCAGGCCGTCATCGACGACTGCAAGGCGCATGGCGCGTTCGATCCGAAGACCATGGGCTCCGTCCCCAACGTCGGGCTGATGGCACAGCAGGCCGAGGAGTATGGCTCGCACGACAAGACCTTCGAGGTCGCCATGGGCGGAACAGTGCGCGTGGTCGCCGATGACGGCACGGTCCTGATGTCGCAGAAGGTCGAGACCGGTGACGTCTTCCGGATGTGCCAGGTCAAGGACGAGCCGATCCAGGACTGGGTCAAGCTCGGCGTGCGCCGCGCGCGCCTCAGCAACACCCCGGCGGTGTTCTGGCTCGACGCCAAGCGCGCGCACGACGCGCAGTTGATCGCCAAGGTCGAGAAGTACCTCAAGAACGAGGACACGAAGGGTCTCGACATCCGCATCCTGGCGCCGTTTGAGGCCATCAAGTTCTCGCTCGATCGCATTCGCCAGGGGCTCGACACCATCTCCGTCACAGGCAACGTGCTACGCGACTACCTGACCGATCTTTTCCCGATCATGGAGCTCGGCACCTCGGCCAAGATGCTGTCGATCGTTCCGTTGCTGGCGGGCGGCGGGTTGTTCGAGACCGGCGCCGGCGGCTCGGCACCCAAGCACGTCGAGCAGTTCCAGCACGAAGGGTATCTGCGCTGGGATTCGCTGGGCGAATTCCTGGCGCTCGGCGCATCGCTGGAACATCTGGCGCAGAGGACCGGAAACGAGGACGTCAAGGTCCTGGCCGAGACGCTCGACGAGGCCAACGGCAAGATCCTCGAGGACAATCGATCGCCTGCCCGAAAGGTCGGCGAACTGGATAATCGTGGTAGCCATTTCTACCTGGCGAAGTATTGGGCGGAGGCGCTGGCCCGGCGGGACAACAGCACGGGCCTGTCGGCCCGCTTCAAGCCGCTGGCGGAGAAGCTGGCGGCCAACGAGGCCAAGATCGATGCCGAACTGATCGCCGCGCAGGGCAAGCCGGTCGATACGGGCGGCTATTATCTCCCCGATCAGAGCAAGACATCGGCAGCGATGCGGCCGAGTGCGACGTTGAACGCGGCACTCGCCGCTCTTTGATGCGGCGTCTGGTGGAAGCTGCCCATTGATCGTCGGAGGTGCCGACGGTTGCCGCACCGGCTGGGTTGTCTGCCGGCGTGATGCCGACGGCCCGCTGGACATAAGAGTCGTGAAGACCCTCGCAGAAGCCTGCGAGGGTCTTTCAATTTTGGCCGTCGACATGCCGATCGGCCTCACCGATACGCCGCGCCCAGGCCGCACCTGCGAGAGCGAGGCGCGCGCCCTGATGCCGGGCAAGGCGAGCTCGGTCTTCCCGACGCCCTGTCGCCCAGCGCTCGCCTGCACGACGCACGCCGACGCCAACGCGGCGAGCCGGAAGCTCGGCCTTGGCCTCAACCAGCAGACCTTCCACCTGTTCCCCAAGATGCGCGAGATCGACGGACTGATGCGCTCCAGCGCCAGGCTCCGCCGCATCGTCTACGAGGCGCATCCGGAACTCGCCTTCACGCGCATGAACGGCGGCAAGCCGGTGCTTGCCAAGAAGCGCAAGCCCGACGGCTTTGCGGAGCGACAAAAGCTGCTCCTCAGGCACGGCTTCAAATGGAAGCCCGAAGCGCTGTCCGGCGCCGCGCGCGACGACGTGCTTGACGCCATCGCGGTTTGCCGGACGGCGCTGCTGATCGCCGACGGCACGGCGACGCGGCTCGGCCCGGCGCGCGAGCGCGACCGCTACGGCCTGCCGATGAACATCTGGTATTAAAATGACAACCTCATGCTGAGGAGGTCGCGAAGCGACCGTCTCGAAGCATGGGCCCGACGCACCTCGTCTGTTGCCATCCTTCGAGACGCGGCCCGTGGCCGCTCCTCAGGATGAGGCAGTCTCGCTATTCGGGCTTGATGCCGGCGGCCTGCAGCACCGGCACCCAGATCGGCGCCTGGATTTTCAGCCAGTCGCCGAGTTGCTGGGGCGTACCGCCCATGGCGACGAAGCCGCGCTTCTTGAGGTCGTCCTTGCCCTCGGGCGTCGACACCGCGTCGTTCAGCGCCTTGTTCAGCTTGGCAACGACCGCGGGTGGCGTGCCGGCGGGCGCCAGCAGCGCGTAGACGATCGTGCCGTCGACATCGCCCGCGCCCAACTCCTTGAAAGTCGGGATGTTCGGCGCCGCCGACGAGCGCTCCAGCGACGCCATGGCGTAGGGCTTGAGCTTGCCGGCCGCGATCTGCGGCGCGACGCTGGTGACGCTCGACATGCCGAGCTTGATGTGGCCGCCCAGGAGATCGGTGACGAGCGGGCCGGTGCCGCGGAACGGCACATGCGTCAGCTTGAGGCCGTTCAACATGGCGAACTGCTCGGTCGACAGATGCATCGGCGTGGTGAGGCCGGCGGTGCCGTACTGCACCGAGCCCGGCACCGCCTTGGCCGCCGCGATGATCGCCTTGAGGTCCGCCCACGGCGCGTCGGCGCTGCCGACCAGGACCGAGTCCTGTTTGGCGATGAAGCCGATCGGGACGAAGGCAGTCTTGGGATCGTAACCGAGCCTGGCCACGATATAGGGATAGAGCGGCAGGTTGTTGGCGCTGACCACCATCCAGTGGCCATCGGCCGGCTGCTTGGCCACAAACTCGTGGGCAATGTTGCCACCGCCACCGCCCTTGTTGTCGACGATGATGGTGCCGCCCAGCGCCTTCTGCATCGGCTCCTGGATGGCGCGGACCAACGCATCCGTGCCGCCGCCAGGCGGGAACGGCACGACGATATGCACCGGTTGCGCGGGAAAGGCCTGGGCTCGCGCAGCGGAGCCCGCCGCCACGATCGCACCGAGCGACGCGACGAAAACACGACGATGGACGCTCACGTTTTATTCCTCCCGAAGCTTTCGGGAAACCTAGCGTCCGGCGGCCGGCGGGGATAGGACCGCGTTGGGTCTCAGACCATGCCGAGCGCGTGCTTGTAGACGTCGAGCAGCGTCTCCTGCTCGGCCCGGTCGGCCGCATCCATCTGCCGGAGCGAAACGACCTTCCGCATGGTCTTGGCGTCGTAGCCGACGCCTTTCGCCTCCGAATAGACGTCCTTGATGTCGCCGCCGATGGCCTTGCGCTCTTCCTCGAGCTTCTCGATCCGCTCGACGAAGCTCTTCAGGCGGTCGGCCGAAATCGGCCCGGCCTTGGTCTTCTTGGAAATGGCGCTTCCGTCCGGCATGTCCTCAACTCCTAGGGTCCAATAAGCAGGACCATAGGAGCCGAGGCCACGTCGGCTCAATGACGCTGTTGCGATGAAAGACGGGGATAACGGGGACGGTCCGGGCGAACCTCAGCCGTGCTTGTGCTGGCCCTTGTCGAAGGCCTTCTTCTGCTCGCCCGAGGCCTCTTTCTGGTGCTTGGCCTTCCAATCGTCGTAGGGCATGCCGTAGACGATCTCGCGGGCCTTCGGGTCGGTGACGTCGATGCCTTGCTTGCCGGCTTCCTCGCGATACCAGCGCGACAGGCAATTGCGGCAAAAGCCGGCCAGATTCATCATGTCGATGTTCTGAACGTCGGTGCGCTCCTGCAGATGCGCAACCAGCCGGCGGAAGGCGGCGGCTTCGAGATCGGTGCGGGTCTTGTCGTCCATGACAATCTCCTGGGAACGAGCGACTAGAGGCGTGTCCGGGGATATAGGCTCAGCCCGCAGTATAAACCAGCCGGCAAGGGCGATCCGGGAGCATGCACCCTGCCCTCCTGGAGATATTTCGGCAGCAGGTGGCTGTGCGGCCCCTCGGGCGAGCGGGCACCGGGCGCCGGGATCGGCTGATGGACCTCCAGCCGCGCCAGCGCCGAGGCGAAGATGCGGGTCGGGCTGGCCTGCGCGATGGCGCCACCGGCGGGATTGCCCGGCGCGAGCAGCGGATGGCCGACGCCGCCGCGCAAGGCCGTGCGGGTCGCCGCATCGTCGGCCCGCAGGCGCACCATCATGTCGATATGGGGCGCGCCGATGCCCAGGTCGAAGGTCGTGTCGTCCAATTCGTGCATCGTCGTGCGCCGGGCGCATTTGTGCGGCGAGCAAAAGGCGATCTCGCGGGTGCGGACGCTGTCGTCGATCAACGCGAACAGCACCGCGTCAGTGAGCGGACCGATGTAAAGCGCGCCACGCCTGGTGGTGACCGACAGCGCCTCGAGATCGACGCTGAGGTCCGGCTCGTCCGGATCGTACTGGAATTCGCCGATGGCGCCCCAGGTGCCGACGCTCCAGCCGTTGGCGGCTTCGGCGAGATGCCGCCGCGCGATGTCGCGGGGATCCTCCTCGTCGAGCCGCACACACTTCATGCTGCACCCATCAACGCAACGCGGTCGCGACGGCGGATTGGATCGCAGGCGTCAGCCGCCTTCCCCAGGCGCACGCCTCATCTCGCGTGGTGATCAAATCCTGGCGCACTTCCAGCGAGCAATGCGGCAAGCGGCGCGGCCGTGCGTGGGCGTTGAGCGTGTATTCGTAGGACGCGCGTGCCGAATAGGGTTCGTTGTCGCCCACCACGAGCGAGGACTCGCGCCGCAACTCGGCCAGCAGCGGCTCCGGAAGGCGCGGATCGTCATTCCACAGCACGCCGACGTGCCAGGGTCGCTGGAAGCCATTCATCTCGGGCGTAAAACTGTGCATCACGAGCAAGGCGACGGGCCGACCGCCTGCAGTCATCCGGTCGAGCTGGCGATCGACCTCGTGATGATAGGGCCAGAAGCAAGCGCCGGCACGCGCGTCGATCTGTTCCTTGGTTAGACTACGATTCGCCGGCACTAGGACGCCATCGCTGATTTCCGGAATAGATCCCTCGCCGCCCGGCCAACGATTGCAATCGATCACCAAGCGCGAATAGCCGGACGCGACAAGCGGCGCGTCCAGCGCAGTGGCGAGTTCGATCGCGGCCTCGAGGCCACCGATGTCCCAGCCTATGTGACGTGCAAGCTCGTCTTCGGAGATGCCGAGACCGCCCAATGCCTTGGGAACGGCCTTGCTGGCGTGATCGCAGAGCAGCAGGAGCGGCGCCTGGCCCTTTTGATTGAACACCGAAAACGGTGGCGGATCTTCTGGCCCGAGGAGTTGTTGCATCGCGCCCCTATAGTGCGAAGATTGCTCAAATGAAAGATGCCGACGCCCGCGCCCTGTTGCGCGACCTGTTCGATGCCGCCCTGGCGGCGGCCCGCCCCGCCACCTGCCTCGCGCCTTACATCGCCAAGCTGCAGCCCCCAAAAGGCAAGACGATCGTGATCGGCGCCGGCAAGGCCAGTGCCGCGATGGCGCGCGCCGTCGAGGACCAGTGGCCGCATCCGCTCGAAGGCCTCGTCGTCACCCGCTACGGCTATGGCGAAGCTTGTAAGCGAATTGAAATCGTCGAGGCGGCGCATCCCGTGCCCGACGAGAAGGGCCGCGCTGCGGCCGGCCGCATCCTCGACAAGGTGAAAGGCCTCACGGCCGATGACCTGGTGCTCTGCCTCATCTCCGGCGGCGCCTCCTCGCTGCTGGCCTTGCCAGCGCCCGGCCTGTCGCTGGCCGACAAGCAGGAGGTGAACCGGGCGTTGCTGAAGTCGGGCGCCAACATCGTCGAGATGAACACGGTGCGAAAGCATCTCTCCGCGATCAAGGGCGGAAGGCTCGCCATTGCCGCCCAGCCCGCCCGCGTGCTGTCGTGGCTGATCTCCGATGTGCCCAACGACGATCCCGGCGTGATCGGCTCCGGGCCGACCGTGCCGGATCGCACGACTTTCGCCGAGGCGCTGGCAGTGCTCGCCAAGTATCGTATCGATCCGCCTGAAACGGTGCGCGCCCATCTCGACGCTGGCGCGGCCGGCAGGATGGAGGAGACACCCAAGCCCGCCGATCCGCGACTCCGGCGCGTCGAGACGATCATCGTGGCGACGCCCAAGCGCTCGCTCGAAGCGGCCGCGGCGGTGGCGCGCTCGCGCGGCTGCGTGGTCGTGATGCTGGGCGACAATCTCGAAGGCGAGGCGCGCGAATTGGGGGCGGCACACGCCCGCCGCGCCCTCGATCTCGTGACGGGCGCGAAGAAGCCGACGGTAATTCTCTCCGGCGGCGAGACGACCGTCACCGTGCGCGGCAAGGGCCGCGGCGGCCGCAACGTCGAATACCTGCTTGGCAAGGCGATCGAGGCGAACGGCGCGCCGCAGATCTGGGGCCTCGCCGCCGATACCGACGGCGTCGATGGCGCCGAGGAAATCGCCGGCGCCATCTTCACGCCCGACTCTCTGGCGCGCGCGTTGGCCAAGGGCCACGATCCCAAGGCCATGCTGCACGACAACGACGGCCACAGTTTCTTCGAGTCGCTCGGCGACAGCCTGATCACCGGGCCGACCCGGACCAACGTCAACGATTTCCGCGCCACCCTGATCGTGCCGAACAAATGACGACCTACACTGGCTCCTGCCATTGCGGCGGCATCGCCATTCGCTTCGACTCGGAAAAGAAGCCCGAGGAGATGCGGGTCGGCCGCTGCGGCTGCTCCTTCTGCCGCCGCCATGGCGCGCGAACGATGGGCGATCCGGCAGGATCGGTCGATTTCCGCGCCAAGCCCGGCGCTCTCTCCCGCTACCGCTTCGGGCTCAGCATCACCGACTACCTGCTCTGCGCCCATTGCGGCACCTATGTCGGCGCCGTCATGCCGGACGAAGGCGGGCCGATCGGCATCGTCAACGTCAACTCCCTCGACGTCCGCGACACTTTCGATCCCGCGCCCGCATTGCACCATTACGACGACGAGGACGAAGCCCGTCGCCGCAGCCGCCGCCGAAAGTTCTGGATGAAGGCAACCGTTACGAACTGACGCAGGCCGCGCATGAGCGATTGCGTTTTTCCTTGGACTCAGTTATGAGTTTGTTAATGCATGCATTAGTCAGACAATGCCTGTTGCCGGGGAGCCATGAAGACCAACGATACTTTTCGGATCGCCGTCTTGCCGGGAGACGGCATTGGCGTTGAAGTCATGCAGCCCTGCCTTGCGGTGCTCGAGGCCGCGAGCAACCGGATCGGCGGCTTCCGGCTGGCATTCGATCGGCGCGAGGCGGGCGCCTTGTGCTATCGCGACACCGGCGTCGCCCTACCCGAGGCTTCGCTTGCCGCGGCGCGGACGGCCGATGCGATCCTGCTGGGCGCCATGGGCTGGCCGGAAATCCGCTACGCCGACGGCACCGAGATTTCGCCGCAGATCGACCTGCGGATCGAGTTCGGACTCTATGCCGGGGTCCGCCCGGTCAGGGCCCTGCCCAGCACCACGCCGATCCTGGCCGACCAGCGGTCCAAAGCTCTGGATTTCGTCGTCATCAGGGAGTCGACCGAAGGTCTTTTCGCCTCCCGCGGCAAGGGCACGGTTCTCGACGATCGCGAAGGGCGGGACACCATGGTGATCACGCGCGACGTCTGTGAGCGCCTGTTCGACTTCGCCTTCGAGCTGGCGCGTGCTCGCAGGAAGAATGGCGGCAAGGGCATCGTAACCTGCGTCGACAAGGCAAATGTCTTCGCCAGTTTCGCGTTCTTTCGCAAGATCTTCGACGAGCGCGCGGCGTTGCATCCAGACATCACGGCCAACCACGCCTACATCGATGCTACGGCGCTTTTCATGGTCCGCAAACCTTGGGAATTCGACGTCCTGGTGACCGAGAACATGTTCGGCGATATCCTGTCCGACCTCGGCGCCGGGCTGATCGGCGGCATGGGCTTCGCGCCATCTGCCGACATTGGCGATGAGCACGCGGTGTTCCAGCCCTGTCATGGCACGGCCCCCGATATCGCCGGCCAGGACAAGGCTAATCCGACCGCGATGCTTCTATCCGCCGCCATGATGCTCGAATGGCTGGGCGAGAAGCATGACCGACAGCAGGCAGTGACTGCCGGGCAGCTCATTCGCGGCGCCGTGGACAGCGCATTCGACCGCGGCATCAGGCCTTTCGAGATCGGCGGGCGCGACGGCACGACCGAAATCGCCCGCCGGGTTCTCGAAGCGCTGAAGACCGTCGAACCCGCCACAGCCTGATATTTGCCACATCATGTCCGCAGTCCTTGCGCGCCCACGGATCGAAAGCGGTCCGAGCCGGTTGTCCAGCGCCGAGCGCGCCTATCGCGCGCTCAAGAAGCTCATCCTCGGCGACGAATTACCCGCCGGCAGCCATTTGCTCGAACAGGAAGCCGCCGAGCGCCTCGGTATGAGCCGCACACCGGTGCGTGAAGCGATGATCCGGCTCGAAAAGGATGGCGTTGTCGAGGTCAGGCCACGCCACGGGATGCGTGTCCTGCCTGTGTCGCCCGACGACATGCGCGAGATCTACCAGGTTCTGACCGCGCTGGAGTCGGCAGCCGCCGAAGCGGTGGCGCGACGCGGCGCCACGCCGGCCGAGATCGCAAGCCTGCGTGCCGCGGTGGCCGACATGGAGGCGGCCCTCGACCGCGGCGACCTGGATGGCTGGGCGGATGCGGACAAGCGCTTTCACTGGCTGCTGGTCACGTTGACCGGCAATCAACGCCTGCAACAGATGGTATCGCAGCTCGATGAACAGGCGCATCGCGCCCGCGTATTGACGCTTCGGCTGCGGCCGAAACCCGTCAACTCGATTCGCGACCACGCCCGTCTCGTGGCCGCCATCGCGCGACGCGACGCCGAAAGCGCGCGCCGGATACATCACGACCATCGCACCAGGGCAGGCGAGATGCTTGTCGGCCTGCTGGACCGGCTCGGACTGAAGCAGGTCTGAAATGTACGCTCGCCATCGAAAGTTCTGGATGCACCCGACCTTCATCGCCTAACGTCCTCCCATGGCTATACTCGGAGTGATTGCCGACGATTTCACCGGCGCGACCGACATCGCGGGCATGCTGGTGAAGGGTGGCATGCGCACGATCCAGACGATCGGTGTGCCGTCCGCGGGAACGATTACCGACGACGTCGATGCCGTCGTCGTGGCGCTCAAGACACGCTCGATCCCGGCCAAGGAGGCCATCGCCCAGTCGCTCGCCGCGCTGAAGGCGCTTCAGGCAGCCGGCTGCGTCCGCTTCTTCTTCAAATACTGCTCGACGTTCGATTCGACGGACGCCGGCAACATCGGGCCCGTAGGCGATGCGCTTCTCGACACACTGAAGGCCAGGCAGGCGATCTATTGCCCCGCCTTCCCGGTCAACGGCCGCACCATCTTCTTTGGCCATCTGTTCGTGGGCGACCTTCTGCTGTCGGACACGCACATGCGCCACCACCCGCTGACGCCCATGACCGACGCCAGCCTGGTGCGCGTTCTGGCGCGCCAGACGAAGCACAAGGTCGGGCTGGCGCCGTTGAGGCAGGTACAGTCCGGTTCCGCCGCGCTGCGCTCCGCGCTCGACAAGCTAGCGGCGGAAAACGTGCGCCATGTCGTCGTCGATGCCGTGGCTGACACCGATCTCGGTATCATCGGCGAGGCCGTGGGCGACGAAGCGCTTGTCACCGGCGGCTCGGGCGTGGCGCTCGGCCTGCCCGCTGCCTATCGCCGTCGTGGACTGCTGACGCACAAGCCCAATGCCGACACGTTGCCGAAAGTCACCGGCGCGGCCGCCGTGCTTGCCGGCTCCTGCTCGGCAGCAACGCTCGGTCAGATCGCCGCCTTCAAGGGCCCCCATCTCGCCCTCGACACAGATGCCATCTGCCGCGGCGAGCCCGTTGGTGAGAAGGCTCTAGCCTGGGCCAAGGACAAACTCGGCAACGGACCTATTCTCCTCTCGGCCAGCGACACGCCCGAGGCGGTGAAGGCATTGCAGGCGAAATACGGCGTCGAGAAATCGAGCCAGGCGATCGAGAAGACGATGGCCGCCTTGGCACGCGGGCTGGTTGCGTCGGGCGTCAGCCGACTGGTCGTGGCCGGAGGCGAGACCTCGGGCGCGGTCGTGGGCGCCCTCGACGTGACCGCGCTCCGCATCGGTCCCGAGATCGATCCCGGCGTGCCCTGGACCGCATCGGTCGGAAGCAAGCCGCTCTTGCTCGCGCTGAAGTCTGGTAATTTCGGCGCAACCGACTTCTTCACCAAGGCGTTCGACCGGCTATGAGCACCAAGGAGTCCAAGGCCCGCGACGACATCTGTGCGCTGGGCGCCAAGCTCGCGGCCCGTGGCCTCTGCCCCGGCACATCGGGCAACATCAGCATGCGTATCGACGACGGCTGGCTGATGAGCCCGACCAATTCTTCGCTGGGCGAACTCAACCCGGGCCAGCTCTCGAAGCTCGATCTTTCCGGCAAGCACGTTGCCGGCGATCCGCCGACCAAGGAGGCGCTGCTGCATCGCTCGGTGTACGACGTGCGCCCCAAGGATCGCGCCATCGTGCATCTTCATTGCACACATGCGGTGGCGATCTCCTGCCTCGATCCCTCCTGCCACCACAATGCCGAAAGCACCCTGCCGCCGATCACGCCCTACTTCGTAATGCGCGTCGGCAAGTTGCCGCTGGTGCCCTACTTCAAGCCGGGCGATCCCAAGCTCGCCGACGCGATCCGCGAGTACGCCACAGGCCACCGCGCCGTACTGCTGGCCAATCATGGGCCGGTGGTCGCCGGCACGTCGCTGTCGGCCGCCTCCGCCTCGATCGAGGAGCTGGAGGAAACCGCCAAGCTTCATCTTCTTCTGCAGGGCCTGAAGGTCCGCATACTTTCCGATGCCCAAGTGCGCGACGTCGAAGAATCCTTCCCCTCCTGATCGGATCCAGTAATGCCCAAGCTCGCCGCCAATCTGTCGTGGATCTACCAGGAAGTGCCGTTCCTGCAGCGCTTTGGCGCCGCGGCAGCGCACGGCTTCACGGCGGTCGAGATCCTGTTTCCCTATGAAGCGCCTGCCGCCAACATCGCGACCGAGCTCAAGACGCACAAGCTCAC
>CAMARK010000097.1 GCA_945860205.1 Reyranella massiliensis 521
TCGTCGAGGGACTCAACAACAAGATCCGCGTCCTGCAGCGACGAGCCTACGGATTGCGTAACGAAGAATATCTCCGTCTCAAGGTCCTCACCTGCATGCTGCCCGCCCTATGATCCCCCAAAATCACCCACTCGATTCCCGGAAGAGCCGTTTTTTCGGCGGGGCTGGGAGCTCTGGCGCTGACGGCAGCAGCCACGGGAGTGGCAACGGGAGCACACGCCCAACCCGCGCGAGCCGTCGACACGCCCGATGCCGCGTTTGCCCGCCTGATGGAAGGCAATGCGCGCTATGTCGCCGGACAATTGAACCAGCGCGACTTCACGGCGGGCCGCGCCGCGCGTGCCCAGGGCCAGGCTCCGTTTGCCGCCATCCTGGGATGTGCCGATTCGAGAGTCGCTCCTGAACTCGCCTTCGATCAAGGGCCTGGCGAATTGTTCATTGTCCGCGTCGCCGGCAATTTCGTGACGCCTGATGGACTGGGCAGCCTCGAGTATGGGGCCGCGGTGCTGGGCACCAAGGTGATCATGGTCCTGGGACACACCAGTTGCGGCGCGATCGGCGCGACGATTGGCGCCCTTCAAAAGGGCAACACGCTGCCCGGTCACATCGCGGGCCTGGTTACCGCCATGAAGCCCGGCATCGAGTCGGTTGTGAAGGCCGCGGGACCAGATCTGGAGCAGCGGGCTGTCGTGGCGAACGTGCAGGCCAACGTGCGCCGGCTACAGACCGAGAAGCCAATTCTGGGCGACAGGGTCGCCGCCGGTAAGCTCAAGGTGGTCGGCGCCTACTATGACCTGCCCACCGGCAAGATTGTCCCGGTCTAGGCCTCATGGCTTCATCGGCAACAACCAACGCCGCTCGGGACAGATGAAGCATCCGCAGCGGTGGGCTTTGTTGTCCAGTCTTGTGCTGGTGCTCGGCGCGACGGGATGCGCAACGCCCGTCGCGTCCCAGGCCACAGCCCCGACTGCGGCCCCGACGACAGACTTGACCACGGCGCAACTCAAGGCGCGCTGCTCGCAGCTCATCGCCTACTTTGATCGCTTCGCCGTGGGCCGAAGCAACGACTCCGACGGCCGCCGCAACCACACCCGCATCGACGCCGAAATCGACTGTCGCCGGGGCCTCTATACCGAGGGCATTGCGACCATGGAGGCCCTCTTGCGGCGCAAGAAGTTCGCGCCGCCGCCTCCGGGGCTGCCCAACGAACCCGAGGACGACGATTAATTGTCGAGAGAGTATCTCTGTTGACTCCTATCCTATCCGTCCCTATATATCCGTTTGGCAGGGATTTCAGCCTGGAAAGGCCAAAGGATAGGAGGACATTCGATGTCATTTTACGATCAGGACCGCCCGTTTGGAGCGCCTGTCGGAACCCGTGAAGCGCCGCCGGTCGAGGGGCTCAGCTGGACCGAGGCCGCCTATCACATTCGGATCCACGGCAAGAATTTTCACCCGCCGGCGCAGATGCGTGGCATGAGCCTGGCCGAGATCGAGGCGAAGGCGCGCGAGGAAACGCGCGACGCGCGCGAGGCCCAGGAGGCGAAGGAGAGCGCGGCGCGCATCGCCAACGCGCCCAAGTCGATCGCGCGGGCGCTGCTCGATGGTCCGTCCACTGCCAAGGCAAACAAGCCGGCCCAGCGCGGCTGGCGCCTCAGGGTGCGCTACGCCAATCAACTCCGCCGATGCGCCACCCTGCGCGAGGCGGCGGCCCGGGTCGGCGTCGACGAGAGCACGGCGCGGCGCTGGCGGGTCAAATATCCGGCCTTCGGCAAGCGCTGCAACGACATCATTGCCGAGCGCTACCGGCAAAATGCCGACGATCTCAAGCTGCGGGCCGGCGAGCCCCGGTCGCGGCCGTATTTCTTTCGCGGCAAGCAGATCGGCGAGCAGGTGATGCACGACGACCGCGCGCTGATGTTCCTGCTCAAGCTGGAAGACGGCCAGCTCGCACGCGCCGAGGCGCGCGAGGAACGGCGTGAACAGCGGGCGCACGAAGTCAGGCTGAAGGAGATGGAGATCGAGGCCCGGCACCACCAAAAGGAAAGGGCGGCGAAGGGGATTTCCAAAACGCCCGCTTCTACCGCGCATCCGGAGTCTCTCGCCGAAGCCGAATCCACCGCACCGATCAACGACTTGCCCGTCGTTCCGGCGGACATCGCACCTCCACAGGTCGCGGAGGTGTCAAACTTCTCCCCCGCGCTTAGCGTGGGGGAGGTGGCCGCGAAGCGGACGGAGGGGGTCGAAGGAGTGAGCGTTGGGCTCATGACCCCCTCCGGCCCTACGGGCCACCTGGCGGCTATGGCCGATGCGGCCATAGCCGCGACCCGAAACGGGGGAGGAGAAGATCAAAGTGGCGGGCGGCAAAGCGGAACCGAGGGACCTTGCGTCACCGGGGAGCGGGGGCCACATTGCGAACGAACCGAAATTTCCCCCTCCGAGGACTCATGGAAACGATGATAGCGGGCGCCGCGCCGCAGCCTGTCCCCGCCGACCTGATCAAGGACAGCGACCAGACCAAGTTCGCCAAGGACGTGATCGAAGCGTCGCGCACCGTCCCGGTCATCGTCGATTTCTGGGCGCCGTGGTGCGGCCCGTGCAAGACGCTCCAGCCGATGATCGAGAAGGTCGTCAAGGAGGCCAAGGGCGCGGTCAAACTGGTCAAGATCGACATCGACAAGAACCAGATGCTGGCCCAGCAGCTCCGCATCCAGTCGATCCCGGCGGTCTATGCCTTCTTCGGCGGCCGCCCCGTCGACGGCTTCATGGGCGCAGTCCCCGAGAGCCAGGTGAAGGCCTTCGTCGACAAGCTGATCCAGGGCGCCGGAGGTGCTGCGGGCGGCACCGGCAACGAGGTCGCCGAGCTGCTCGAACATGCCAAGGCGGCGGTGGCCGAGAACGACATGGACACCGCGGCGCAGATTTATAGCGAGATCCTGGGCGTCGATCCCGAGAACGTACCGGCGCTGGCCGCCCTTGCGCGTTACCACGTCGAGGCCGGCGACTTCGAGCAGGCCACGACCTTGCTCGACCAGGTCCCGGCCAAGGACAAGGGCCACGCCGACATCGTGGCCGTGAAAGCCACGATCGACCTCGCCGCCAAGGCCAAGGAAGCGGGCCCGGTCGACGACCTGAAAGCCAAGGCTGCCGCCGATCCCAAGGATTTCCAGTCCAGGCTCGACCTGGCGCTGGCCTATTGGGCGGCCGGCCAGAAGCAGGAGGCGATCGACGAGCTGCTCGCCATGATCAAGGCCGACCGCGCCTGGAACGAGGCCGCTGCGCGCACCCAGCTTCTGAAGTTCTTCGAGGCGCTGGGCTTCGGCGATCCGCTGTCGGTCGACGGCCGCAAGCGCCTGTCGACGATTCTCTTTTCCTGAGACTTGTGCTGGACGGGCCATGAGCGACCCCGCGCCCGGCCACAATCCCTTCGAGCCCAGCTTCGAGCAGCTGCCCGACACGCTGCCGATCTTTCCGCTGTCGGGCGTGCTGCTGCTGCCCGGCGGCAAGCTGCCGCTCAACGTCTTCGAGCCGCGTTACCTCGCCATGGTGTTCGAAGCCCTGGCCGGCCATCGCATGATCGGCATGGTGCAGCCGCTGCAGCCCGGCGGCTATGCCGGCGACGGCATGCCGACCGACGACCCATCGACGGGGGGCCGCCCGCCGGTGCATCGCATCGGCTGCGCCGGCCGCATCGTGAGCTTCAACGAGACCGAGGACGGAAGGCTCTTGCTGGCGCTCTCCGGCGTCTGCCGCTTCGAGATCGTGCGCGAGCTCGACCTAGCCCAGGGCGGATACCGCCGCGTGTCCTCGGTGTTCTCGCCCTTCCGCGCCGACCTCGATCATGCCGACGACGCCGTCGAGCTCGATCGCGAGCGGCTGATCGCCGGCCTGGCCGCGTTCTTCCGCAGCCGCAACCTGTCGACCGACTGGGACGCCGTGAAGCAGGCGGCCGACGCCAATCTGGTGGCGTCGCTCTCGATGGTCCTGCCGTTCGGGCCAGCCGAGAAGCAGGCGCTGCTGGAGGCCGCCGACAGCACGGCCCGAGCCAAGCTCCTGGTCGCCTTCCTGGAAATGAACGCCTTCGCCCCGCCGTCCGACGACACGCCCGGCAAGGCCAATTGAGTGGTATGATCCGCGCATGACCGACGAACCCGCACCGCCGCGCCGCGCCGGCATCGACCCCAAGCTGCTGGAGATCCTGGTGTGCCCCGCCACGCACGGACCGCTGGAATACGACGCGGCCGCGGGCGAACTGATCAGCCGCAAGGCCGGCCTTGCCTATCCGATCCGCGACGGCATCCCGATCATGCTGGTGAGCGAAGCGCGCCAGTTACGGGACGTGCCGTGAGCGACGGCTTCACCAAGTCGGTGCCCGACGAGGGCAGCTACGAAGCGACCTCGGCGCCGTGGCCGGATGAGCTGCGCGTGTTCAAGGAAGAGGGCCGGATCGAAATCGATTTCTCCGACGGCCGCAAATGCTCGCTGCCGGCCGAGTATCTGCGCGTCGAAAGCCCGTCGGCCGAAGTGCAAGGCCATGGTCCCAGCCAGAAGAAGATCGTCTCGGGCCGGCGCCATGTGAAGATCGAGGCCGTGGAGCCGGTCGGTCACTACGCGATCCGCATCGTGTTCGACGACCGGCACGATTCCGGAATTTATAGCTGGGCCTACCTGCGCGAACTCGGCGACACCCAGACCGAGCGCTGGGCCGCCTATCAGGCCGCCCTGCTGTATCGTGGCCTCAGCCGCGACGCCTAGGCTCCGATGAAGATCGTCATCGCCGGCGCCGGCATCGGCGGGCTCGTGGCCGCGATGTGCCTCCATCGCGCCGGCTTCGATGTAAAAGTCTATGAGGCGGTCAGTGAACTGAAGCCGCTGGGCGTCGGGATCAATATCCAGGCCGGTGCCGTGCGCATTCTCTGTGGACTCGGCCTGGAACCGGCACTCGCGGCCACCGCCATCGAGACGCGCGAGCTGCGCTACGCCAACCGCCACGGCCAGACGATCTGGGCCGATCCGCGCGGCCGCCACGCTGGCCTGCCGTGGCCGCAGTTCTCGATCCATCGCGGCGAGCTGCAGATGATCCTCTATCGCGCCGCCCAGGAGATGCTCGGCAAGGACCGTATCCGCTTCGGCCGGCGCATCGCGCGCTTCGCGCAACATCACGGCAAGGTCTCCGCGCAGTTCGTCGATCGCGACGGCATGCCTGTCGAGAACGCCGAGGCCGACATCCTGATCGGCGCCGACGGCATCCACTCCGCCGTGCGGGCGCAGTTCTATCCCGACGAGGGTCCGCCGAAGTGGCAGGGCATCCTGATGTGGCGCGGCGTCACCGTGGGCAAGCCCTTCCTCGACGGCGCGACCATGGTGCAGGCCGGGCACCACACACAGAAGTTCGTCTGCTATCCGGTGAGCCGCGTCCATGCCGACCGCGGCGAGGCGCTGATCAACTGGATCTGCGATCTCCACGTCGGGAGCAAGGGGGGCGATGGCGCGCTGCCCTCGCGTGAAGACTGGAACAAGCGGGGCTTGCTCGCCGACTTCCTGCCGCGCTTCGCCGACTGGAAGTTCGGCTGGCTCGACGTGCCCGAGGTCATTCGCAACGCACACACGATCCTGGAGTTTCCCATGGTCGATCGCGATCCGCTGCCGCGCTGGAGTCATGGGCGTGTCACGCTGCTGGGCGACGCCGCGCATCCGATGTACCCGATCGGCTCTAACGGCGCCTCGCAGGCCATCATCGACGGCGAGGCGATCACGCAGGAGCTTCTGGCCGCCGCCGATCCGGAGATTGCCCTGAAGCGCTATGAGGAGCGCCGCCTGCCGCCGATGGCGCGCATCGTCGACAGCAACCGGCGCAAGGGCATCGACATCATGCTCGACATCGTCGAGCAGCGCGCGCCGCAGGGTTTCACCGATCTGGAAAGCGTGCTGCCGGCCGATGAGCTCGAGAAGATCGTCGGCGACTACAAGAGATTGGTAGCCCAGGATCGCGAGACGCTGCTCAAGCTGGCGAATGCCCAATAAAAAACCGGCCCCTTTGGGGGACCGGCCGTGGTGGCGGTTTAAACCGGCCATCACATCGCCGGCCACCACCGGGAATGACTATGGCAGCCAGCGATGACAGAATTAAGGCGATGAGTTTCAGTCGCGCCATCGCCACCGTTGGCAGCTTCACGCTGCTGAGCCGGCTCGTGGGTTTCGTTCGCGACATCGTGCTGTCTGCCGTCCTCGGTTCTGGCGCGATGGCCGATGCGTTCTTCGTGGCCTTCAAGCTGCCGAATTTCTTTCGCCGGCTGTTCGCCGAGGGCGCCTTTTCGGCCGCCTTCGTGCCGCTGTTCGCCCGCGAGCTTCACGACGGCGGTCGCGCCGAGGCGCTGGCCTTTGCGCGCCAGGCGCAGGCCGCCCTGCTGCTGGTGCTGGTGCCGTTCACGGTGCTGCTGATCCTGGCCATGCCCGGCGTGATGGCTCTCCTGGCGCCCGGCATGCGCGACGACGCGCCGACCTTCGCCATGGCCGTCGAGTTCGGCCGCATCGCCTTCCCCTATCTTTTGTTCATCTCGCTCGCCTCGCTCTATGGCGGCGTGCTGAACAGCATCGACCGCTTCGCTCATGTCGCGGCGACGCCCGTCCTGCTGAACCTCGCCCTGATCGGCGCCGTGCTCGGCCTCACTCCGCTGCTGCCCAACAGCGGCTATGCCGCCTCGATCGGCGTGGCGATCGCCGGCATCCTGCAATGGCTGTGGCTGCTGGTCGCCTGCGCCCGCGACGGTGTTGGCATGAAGCTGGTGCGGCCGCGCTGGACGGCGCGGGTCGCCCGGCTGGTCAAGCTCGCCACGCCGGTCGCCATCGGCGGCGGCGTGCAGCAGATCAGCGTCATGCTCGACGTGGTCTGGGCCTCGCTGCTGCCGGTCGGCACGATCTCGGCGCTCTATTATGCCGACCGTATCGCACAGTTGCCCCTCGGCGTGGTCGGCATCGCCATCGGCACCGCGCTGCTGCCGCTGCTCGCCCGCGAGTTGCGCGCCGGCCAGACCGCGTCGGCGATGGCCAACCAGAACCGCGCCATCGAGTATGGCCTGCTCTTCAGCCTGCCGGCAGCACTCGCGCTATGGCAACTGGCCGAGCCCATCATCCGCATCCTGTTCGAGCACGGCCGGTTCACCGCCGACGACACGGTGCGGACATCGACCGCGCTCGCGGCCTTTGCCGTCGGCCTGCCGGCCTTCGTGGTGGTGAAGGCGCTGACGCCGGGCTTCTTCGCCCGCGAGGACACCAGGACGCCGCTCTATATCGCCATCGTGGCGATCACCGCCAACATCGTGATGAACATCGCCTTTCTCTACGGCACGAACCTCGCCCAGGTCGGCATTGCGCTCGCCTCGTCGCTCTCGGGTTGGCTGAACGCCGCCCTTCTGGCGGTCGTTCTGCTCCGGCGCGGACAGTGGGCGCCCGACACCCGCCTCGGCTCGCGGACACTGCGGGTCGCAGTGGCCACGCTGGGCATGGGCGCCGTCCTGTGGGGTGCGCTGATCGTGCTGGGACCGTCGCTGGCGCGCGGCAATCTTTTGGGCATCGCGGCCCTGCTCGGCGTCTGTGCGCTGGGAGGCGTCGTCTATGGCGCGCTGGGCGCACTGCTGGGCGTCGTCAGACTGTCGGAGCTACGCTATGTCCTGCGCCGGCCCCCCAACCTCGGATCGGCGGGCCTCAGGTCAAGCGACCCAGGCGAACAACCGTGACGCCGGCCCTGAGCGGGCGATTGATCGACGGCATCACCAGCACGCAGTTGTCGTAGGGCGTCGTCACCGGCTCGCCGTCGTCGTGGCCCAGCACGGTGCCCGCCTTGGCAATCACTTCCTGGCCTTCGAAGCGACGAGCCGAGACGAAATTGCCGCGCTTGGTGGCGACGGCATGGGTGACCTGGACGACGCGCTGCCGGGGCGGCGCCGGCTGCTTCCAGCCCGCCGGCAGGTCGGCTTCATCGACAATCCCCGTCTCGACGAGGAAGCGCGCCGTCACGTCCTTGGCCACCGTGACCGACGAGGCGCGCCAATGCTGGCCGGTTTCGATCAGCAGGGCGGTCTTGGAACTCTCGGGATCGCCGAACCCGCCATAGTCGCGCATGCGCATGCCGGCGGCGTGACCCCGGTCGCGCACAATGTCGAACGGCGTACCGAGCTTCCGTGCCAACGCCGCACCCCTGTCGAGTGGCCCACACAGCATCAGCGGCACGCAATCGTCGTGCATGGAGTGAAGGTCGAGCAGGAAGTCGGCGCGTTCGACGTAGGGCTTCACCACCTGCGCCCGCCTTGTCTCAAGCGTGGTCGCGGGCTGGTCGAGCCGGCCCCAGGTGCGGTTGAAGTCCTCGTCGATCATGCGCGACTTGAAGGGGTTCTTGGCATCGAAGCGCTGATAGGCCTCGATGTTGTTGAAGGAGAAGATGAGCGTGCCCTGGCGCGGCTTCAGCCCTGAGGCGAGCAGGTCATCGACCACGATGGCGCCCGACACTTCGTTACCGTGGGTGAGCGCCGCCACCATCACGGTCGGCCCCGGCTTGCCGCTGTCGCGCACATGGATGTAAGGCGCGTCGCCCTTCTCCCAGCGCCCAAGGTCGGGGAAGGCAAATTCGATCGGCGGATTATCGGACATCGTTTTCAAACCGTCACAGGGATCGAATCGATCCTTCGCATGCTACCCTGCCGAGGACAAGGAGCGGCACATGACGCGCACGCGGTATCGATGGTTCATCGTCTTTCTCTTGTTCGCGATCACCGGCGTCAACTATATCGACCGTGCCGCCATTTCCTACGCCATCCCCACGATCCAGCGCGACCTCGGCCTCTCGCCCGGCGACACCGGCACCATCCTGGGGGCGTTCGGGCTGGGCTATGCCCTGACCACCCTTTTCGGAGGCTTTGCCGTCGACCGCTACGGCGCGCGCATCGTGCTTACCATCGCCGCCATCCTGTGGAGCCTGTCGATCGGGACGACGGCGCTGGCCAGCGGGTTCGTCATGCTTTACGCCGCGCGCGTGCTGCTGGGCGTCTCGGAGGGTCCCAACTTTCCCGCCCTGACCGGCGCCGTCAGCCACTGGCTGTCGCCGCACGAGCGGGCGACCGCGCTCGGCAATGCATTATTCGCGGTGCCGCTGGCGCTCGCCGTCGGCGGGCCCATCGTCACGCAGCTTTTGGGCTGGCTCGACTGGCGCCTCACCTTCGCGGCCCTGTTCGTGCTGTCGGCCGCCTGGGTACCGCTGTGGTATTTCCTGTTCCGCGACGAGCCGGCGGAGTCGCGCTTTGTGAACGCGGCCGAACTCACGCACATCCAAACGAAAGATCCTTCGGTCACCGCCGCGCCGCATGCTGCCCTGAAATCCTGGCCCGAGCCCGGCGCGCTCCGGAAGCTCCTCACCAACAAGACGCTGCTTGCCAACTGTTGGGCCTTCTTCGTCTTCGGTTACTTTCTGTTCTTCTTCATGACGTGGCTGCCGAGTTACCTCGAGCGCAAGTACGGCCTCGACCTGCAGACCGTGGGTCTGTTCACGGTGCTGCCCTGGCTGTCGGCCGCGTTCCTGCTGTGGCTGTTCGGGCGCTGGTCCGATTATCTGCTGAAAACAACCGGCCGCCTGCGCGTCGCCCGCTCGTACCTGATCGCCGGTAGCCAATTCATCGCCGCCCTCGCGGTCATTCCCGTGGCGCTCACCGACGACCTCACGGTGGCCATCGCCGGCATCACGCTGGCGGTCGCGGCCTCGATGGGCGCCAACGCGGCCTATTACGCGGTGAATGTCGACATCGTCCCGCAGCGGGCCGCGACGGCGCTCGGAATCATGGACTTCGCCTTCGCCATCGCGGGCTTCCTGGCGCCCGCCATCACCGGCTGGGTGCTGAACCTGCGCGGTTCGTTCGCCGACGGCTTCCTCCTGATGACGGCGCTCGCGCTCTCCTCAGTGATCGTGGTGGTGCTGTTCCACCATCCCGACCGGGACCGCGAGAGCGCCTGACGCGTCAGCTATCGCGGTACCAGTTCGCCAGATCCCAGGTGTTGTTGTCCCAGCCAGTGAGCTCCAGCATGAGCCCGTTGCCCACGCCCGCGGTGCCCGGGCGCATCACCAAGGGGATGACGACGACATTGTTGACAACGAGCTCGTTCAGCTTGATCAGCATCGCGGCACGCTTGATCGGATCGAGCTCGACCTGGGCTGCCTTGTGGATGTCGTCGTACTCCTGGTTCTGCCAGCGCGTGATGTTGCGGCCCTGCCACTTGTTCTCCTTCGTGGCGACTTCCCACGAGCAGAACTGGCGCAGGAAAACCTCAGGGTCGGGCGCGTTCATGCCGTTGCTGTATTCCTGCAGGTCGGCATAGAACTTGGTGTAGGTGTCGGGATTGGCGACATCGGAGGAGAAGAACACCGACGCCGTCACCGACTTCAGCTCCATGTCGATGCCAGCCTTTTGCGCCGCCTGCTTGATGATCGCCTGCGTCTTCTGCCGCGGCTGGTTGATCGAGGTCTGGAAGACGAACTTCAACTTCTTGCCGTCCTTGGCCCGGATACCGTCGGCGCCGCGGGCCCAACCCGCCTTGTCGAGGATGTCGTTGGCTTTGTCGACGTTGAACTCGAACTTGGTGGTCTTCGAGCGGAAGCGCTCGGGATTGTTGATGTAGTTCGCGGTCGCGATCCCGGTGCGACCGTAGATGTGGTCCTGGATCGAGTTCTTGTCGATCAGCAGCGCGAGCGCCTGGCGCACTGCGGGATCCGACAAGGTCGGATGCTTGGTCTTCAGGCTCGAGCGCTCGCCATCGACTTCGGTCCAGGGATCGGTGTTGTTGAGCTGCATGTGCTCGATGCCGCCGCTGGGGGTGATGGCGACGCGTCCCTTGCCGCCCTTTTCCATCCGCAGCAGAATCTCGTCCTCGACCTGCAGGTTCCAGGCGAAGTGATATTCCCCGGTCTGCAGCACCGCGCGGGCCGCCGAGACCGCATCGCCGCCGCCCTTCATCTCGATGGCGTCGAAATGCGGCCGGTTGGGCTCGTGATAGTCCATGTTGATCTCGCCGGTGACGAGATCGCCCGGCTTGAAGTCCTTGAACTTGTAGGGGCCGGTGCCGACTGGCTTGAGGTTGGTCGGCGCATCGCGCGACTTGGCGCCGATATAGTCGGCGAAAAGGTGCTTGGGGATGATGCCACCTGCCCAGCCGACGAAGGTGTCGGCCCAGAAGGGCGTGGGCTGCTTGAACTTCACGACGACGGTGTACTGGTCGATCTTCTCGACCGTGACATCCTTGTAGGAACCGCTGCTGACGCTCGCCGTCGCGGGATTGCTGGAATATTCCCAGGTGAAGAGGACGTCGTCGGCAGAGAAGGGTTTGCCGTCGTGCCAGCTCACGCCCTGCTTCACTTTCCAGATCACCGACTTGCCGTCGGCGGCAAGCGTGCCGTCCTCGCGGCTGGGGATCGAGGCGGCGAGCTTGGGACGCAGGTTGCCGTCACGGTCCCATGCGGCCAACGGTTCGTAGAACAGGCGACAGGCATCCTGATCCTTGGTGCCGACGGCGAAGTGCGGATTGAGCAAGGTCGGGCCCTGCCACCACATGACCTTTAGCAGGCCGCCGCCGCCTCGCTTGGTTGGTTTGTATGCCGACCGGGTTTGCGCCATGGCAACGCCCGAAAATGCCAGAAGCTGGGTCGCCATCGGCGCCGTGAGCCCCACCGCCGCCAGCTGTCGCACGAAGCCGCGACGAGACAGCCCGCCCGCCTTCACCTGGTCGATCAGACCACGCAAGCCACGTTCGTCCATTGGATGCCTCCATCCCGAGTGTCCAAGCCGTTCCCTGACGCTCCTGCTATCCTGCAAGATGCGTGCAAGCCGGATGGGAACAGCCGGGGCCGCCGCCGTCAACGACGTCTTGATTAACCCGGCGGTCTGCGCGATACCCGCCCACCCTTGGCCTTCCACCGGCGGGGTGCGCGGAGGTCCAAACCCCGCGCCATCGACCTCTACCGGAGTCCAAATCCATGACCGACACGACCATCGGCGCCGCCGCCGCGCTCAATCCGCACCTGCCGCCCTACGCCGCCCGTGGCCTCAAGGGCCGGATTCTTTCCGGGGTGCAGCCCACCGGCAATCTCCACCTCGGCAACTATCTCGGCGCGATCCGCAACTTCGCCCGCCTGCAGAACGACTACGAATGCCTCTATTGCGTGGTCGACCAGCACGCGATCACGCAGCCGCAGGACCCCAAGCAGCTCGCCGCCCAGACCCGCGAGATCGCCTCGGCGTTTCTGGCGGCCGGCATCGATGGCGCCAAGCAGATCGTCTTCAACCAGTCGATGGTGCCCGAGCACGCGCAGCTCGCCTGGGTCTTCAACTGCGTGGCTCGCATGGGCTGGATGAGCCGCATGACGCAGTTCAAGGAAAAGGCCGGCAAGGACCGCGAGAACGTGTCGCTCGGCCTGTTCGCCTATCCGGCCCTGATGGCAGCCGACATCCTGATCTACAAGGCCACGCACGTGCCGGTCGGCGAGGACCAGAAGCAGCATCTCGAGCTGACGCGCGACATCGCCATCAAGTTCAACAACGACTTCGCCCAGCCCGACTTCTTCCCTATCACCGAGCCGCTGATTTTTGGCGCGGCAACGCGTGTCATGAGCCTGCGCGACGGCACCAAGAAGATGAGCAAGTCCGATCCGTCGGACTACTCGCGCATCAACCTCACCGACGACGCCGATGCCATCGCGCAGAAGATTCGCCGCGCCAAGACCGATCCCCTGCCGATGCCCGACACGCTGGAAGATGCCGAGAAGCGCCCCGATGCCGACAATCTGCTGGGCATCTACGCCGCCCTCGCCGACCAGGAGAAGGACGCGGTGGTCGCCCAGTTCGCGGGCAAGCAATTCTCTGATTTCAAGACGGCGTTGACCGAACTCGCGGTCGCCAAGCTGGGGCCGATCGGCGCGGAAATGCAGCGGTTGATGAAAGACCCGGGACATGTCGACGGCGTGTTGCGCAACGGCGCCGAACGCGCCCGCGCGCTGGCCGGCCCGATCCTCGCCGATGTCTACAAGGCCGTGGGCTTTTTGAAGCCCTGAGTCTTAACCTTCCATTCGGGTCAGCGCCCACTTCACGGTGCAGCCTTCCATGGGAACCTGGCCGACCAGGACGATCTGCTCGGTGCGGCGCACGCGGCCTTCCTCGCCAAGATAGATGCTTTCGGCGAGGCCGATGCCAGCGCCCGAGGCGCGCAGCCGCCAGCCACGGCCGCTCGGCAGCCGCATCAGCACCGCCTGGCCGCTCTGCGCCAGCGTCGCCTTGACCGCCGGATGGAGATGGAAACGCACGATGAAGCGCTGGTCGGGTACCGTCACCGGCCGGCCCTCGGGGCCGACGAACGTATCCTCGCCGCGCAGGTCGCCACCGTCGGGCGACAGCCACAGGCGGCGGCGATGGATGATGCCGTAGAGCGAGCGATAGCCGTCGTGGCTCATGTCGAGCCATTGCGCGCCCTCGTTGTCGGCGCGATCGACCAGCACGTTGCCGGCGCGATATTCCAGCGCGCCGTGGTTGGTGATCTCCGTCGAATTGGTGTCGTCGATCACCGCGGTGCTGTGCGCCGCCGTGTAGCGCATGAAGTGGCGCCAGTCGCGCAGTGCGCCGGGGTAGGTACCGCAGTTCACGATTAGCCGCTCGTGCGCGGCGCTCATCTCGAACGACAGCGTGCCGGCGTGCGCGATGCCGTCCATGCCGCGGCCCGGCGGGCTGCCGGCATCGGTGATGACCAGCGACGTCCCGGCGGCCAGGCGCTGGAAGCCGCTCGCCAGCGCCATCATCGGCGCGCCCTCGTTCGAGCCCGACCGCCCGAGCATCAGGTCGATGAGCGTGCGATCACCCTCCCAGGCGCCGTTGAAGAGCGCCAATCCGCCGTCGCCGTGGCGGAAGAAGCGCAGCATCGGCGCCATGCGGTCGATCGCGGCGATGAGTTCGGCGGGGGCCCGGCGCTCTGCAGACGCCAGTGCCGCGCGCACGTCGAGCAGATGCCGCAGCACCGCGACCTGCAGATGCGGCGCGCGCTCGGCCACGATGCCGTCGTGCATGACATAGCGCTTCACGAATTTGGCGAGCCGCGCCAGCGTCTGGTCCAGGCTCTTCTCGAAGCGCTTGCCGTCGCGCAGGAAGGCGATGTCGGCGAAGATCATCGCCTTGAGAGCGGCAACCGCCTCGTGGCCGACCAGGCCGGTTCGCAGCGCGCGCTTGAGATGGGTGCGCTGGCGGCCGAGCGAGAACACGAAGCGGGCAGCGAAACCCGGATCGGCGGTGGCGGCCAACCAATCGTAGTGCCGGATCCAGGCCACCATGCGAGCGGCCAGGACGTCGCGCCGCCAGGTACGCGGCGACCAGCGCCATTCGCGGTTGGTCCAGTCGTCGACCAGGCGGGCGGCAAGCGTGGCACCCGCCGGGTCGCCGCAGTCGCGCAGGTCACGCAACCAGGCGAAGCCGTTCAGGGCATCGATCCAGAGGGCCGTTGCACCGGCCCGCTGCCAGGGCGGATCTTCCGACTCGGGTGAAACAGGGCCCGCGCTGCCGTGCGCGGCGAACTCACCCCCCAGCATGCGCTGGCCGAGCGCCGTGTCGCCGGGCCACGAATCGGGCGCCACGGCGAAGAAGCTGCGCGGCGTGCCGTAGCCCAGGGTCAGGGAATAGAGGGCGGAGCCCAGGAACCAGCGGCCGAATTCGCGGCCTTCGGCCGACGCACCAGCAGAACGGACAGGCACCGAACGGATCGGCCGGCTTCCGGGGACCAAAGGTTCACCGGGCCGTCGGGTCTCTGAGGCGACCAGCGTCATTTTTTCTGTTCTTTGGCCACGCGATGGGCTGCGTGGCGGTGGAGGGGTTTTCCCAGTTTACCCGAGCCGGAGGGTCATGGCGATGGCCTGGAAGGGGCTTGGCCGCCCCTTGAACCGGGGCGGCGGCTCCCCAAATTTACCCTCAAGGGAAGGCCTAATTGGGTTCCCGGCCACTCGCTCCTCGGAGGAGGGTTTCATGAGTCGCGTATCGATGTTCAACTCTCCCCTGCTGCTGGGCTTCGATCAGCTCGAGCGCACGCTCGACCGACTGGCCAAGAATGCCGAGGGCTACCCTCCCTACAATATCGAGCGGATCGGCGAGAACGGCCTGCGGATCGTCCTCGCGGTGGCCGGCTTCACGACCGGCGACCTCGCCATCGAGCTGGTGGAAAGCCAGCTTACGGTGCGCGGCAAGCAGACCGACGACGCCGACCGCGTCTATCTCCATCGCGGCATTGCCGCGCGCCAGTTCCAGCGGGCCTTCATGCTCGCCGACGGCATCGAGGTCATGGGCGCCCGCCTGGACAACGGCCTGCTGTCGATCGACCTGGTGCGCCCGACCGCCGAGCCCCGCATTCGGACCATTCGAATCGACTCCGGCAAGACCGCCGCCGGAGGAACCAACACCGTCGATATCACCGCGCGCCGTACGCAAACGCGCTGATGCTGCCAAGGAGGTAGCCATGGAAAACAACCAGACCACTTTTACCCGCCTCGCGGACGAAGCCTTTCTGAGCCTGGGCGCCGAGCAGGTTGCCTACGTCAAGGCGATCAATCTGCCCGACGGCGCGCACGCGATCGGCATCTTCTCGGCCGACGGCAAGCCGATGGCGGCGGCACCTTCGATCGAAGTCGCGCAGGCGTTGATTCGCCAGCACGATCTCGAGCCGGCGCTGGTCCACTAGACGCGGAAGAAGCAGAAGCGGTTCAGGCCGCGCTTTGGGCCTGGACCGATTCGACGAGCAGGGCGTAAAGCGCCTCGGCGCTCTCGGTGGCGCGCAGCTTGTCGACGAGGCTGCGGTCGCGCAGCAGCCGCGAGACGCGGGCAAGGGCTTTTAGATGATCCGCGCCGGCGCCCTCGGGCGCCACCAGCAGGAAGACTATGTCGACCGGACGCTCGTCGATCGAATCGAAGGCGACCGGCTGGGCAAGCCGGGCGAACACGCCGCGCGGTGTGGTGAGCGTGGGCATGCGCCCGTGCGGGATGGCGATGCCGCCGCCGATACCGGTCGATCCCAGCGCCTCGCGCTCGATCAGCCGGTCGAACAGGCGACGCTCCTCGAGCCCAAAGACGTTGGCCGCGCGGCTGGCCAACTCAGCCAGAAGGGCCTTCTTGCCGGACGTCTTCACGCTGGCCAGAACGGCCTCGGGGCCGGTCAGCAAATCAGCGATTTCCACAAATACACCAATGGGTTAGCAGGCGAGGACAATATTCGCCCGGCGAGGGGTGCGCCCCTATAGGCGCGTCCTTCGAGCCGGTCAAGCCACCCCCTGCGCCCCTGTGCTCACCCGTTCGGCGTCCATCGCCGAAGCCTCAGTCGGCCGGGCCGGTCAGGGCTTGCGACGCCACGGCGGCGCTCGGCATGGCAGCCGGAAGGCTGCGGCTCATGCCCAGCCGGCCGAGGCGCCGGCGCTCGGCCGACGACGGAATGCGCATAGCCTCACGATACTTGGCGACGGTGCGGCGCGCGATCTCGACACCCTCGCCCTTCAACAGATCGACGATGCGATCGTCCGACAGGGGCTGGTGAGAACTCTCGCCACCGACCAGGAGCCGGATGCGCGAGCGCACCGACTCCGACGACACGACCACGCCAGGCGTGCGCGCCGGCAACGACGAGGTGAAGAAATATTTCAGCTCGAAGATGCCGCGCGGCGTGGCGATGTACTTGTTTGAGGTCACACGACTCACCGTGCTTTCGTGCAGCTCGGTGGCGATGGCGATGTCGCGCAACACCAGCGGCTTGAGAGCACTCACGCCATGGCGGAAGAAGCCGTCCTGCTGGCGCACGATCTCGCGCGCCACCTTCAGGATCGTGGTCGCCCGCTGCTCCAGGGTCTTCACCAGCCAGTTGGCGGACTGGAAGCGCTCGGCCACGAAGGCACGATCGTTCTTGGCGCGCGCGCCCTTCATCAGGGTCGCGTGATAGTTGCGATCGACCAGGACCTTGGGCAGCGCATCGGTGTTGAGTTCGATGAACCAGCCTTCCTCGCCGGTGTCGGGATCCTTGGCCGGACTCAGATGGAGATCCGGCGCCACGGGCTGGATCGGCTCGAAGTCGAACGCCTGGCCGGGGCGCGGATCGAGCGTGCGCAGCTCGGCCAGCATTTCGCGCAGGTCCTCGTCATCGACGCCGCAGCGACGCCGCAGCTGGCCAAGCTCGCCGGCGGCCACGAGGTCGAGATTGTCGAGCAGCGCCTTCATCGCCGGATCGAGTCGGTCGCGCTCGGCGAGCTGGGCGCCCAGGCACTCGGCGAGCGTGCGTGCGAAAAGACCGGCCGGTTCGATCTGGCGCAGGCGCGCCCACACCATCTCGACGGTCTCGGCGCTGGCGCCCGTGGCTTCGGCGACGCCCGCGACGTCCAGCCGGCAGTAGCCGGCTTCGTCGAGGCCTTCGGCGAGTTTTAGGGCGATCCGCCGGTCGTCGACGCTGGCGAACAGCAGATCGATCTGTTCGAGAACGTAGACCGCCAGCGAGCGCGGACGGCTGGCGACGAAGTCGAGGGCGTCAGGCACCCCCTCGCGCTGACCGACCGTGCTGGCCGTGCTCGCCGTGGCGTCGCCGCCGCGGTCGGCATGTTCGCGCGTCCAGCGGTCGTCGGCTTCGGCCAGCGCCGGCGCTGCCGCCGCCAGGGCCTCGGCCGTGTCGGTCGGCGCGTCAGGTATCGGAGCGTCGGGCTCGGCGATGGGGCCGTCGTCGGAGGCGCCCTCCGACAGCAGAGGGTTCTTTTCGAGTTCCTGCTGGATGAAGGCCGCGAGTTCGAGGTGCGAGAACTGCAGCAGCTTGATCGCCTGCTGAAGTTGCGGCGTCATGGCCAGCGTCTGGCGCGACGCCAACAGGAGACTCGGACCGATACGCATCGTTACCCCCAACCCCGAGGGCCAAAGACCCCCGCCGGAAGTTTTAATGCAATAGGCGTGCCAAAGTCAGCTTGAATCGTGTTTCAGTGGGCGAAAATGTCGATCTCGGGCCATCCCCCGACATCCAGGCGGGCCCGGGTCGGCAGGAACTGGAAGGCGGCCTGGGCCAGGCCGGTCCGGCCT
>CAMARK010000098.1 GCA_945860205.1 Reyranella massiliensis 521
GGCACTGGCCCGTGGTGGCGCGGCCGCGGCAGTAAATGGTGGCGAGTACGCCGCGGGTCATCGGCACCAGGTGTGGCGTGAACACCAGCCCGGCTGCGCTGCCACCACTCAGCCGCTCGATCGTCTTGGCCATCTCGGGCATGTGGGTGTGCCTGAGCAGACCGTATGGTACCAGGTTCTCGTTGCTCTCGGCGTAGCCGAACTTGCTGTCGCCGCCGCCCCGGCCGGCACCGGAGATGCCGGTCTTGGCGTCGATCACGATGTTGCCGGGCTCGATCAGCTTGTCGGCCAGCAGCGGCGCCAGCGCGGTCAGCGTCGCCGCAGGGAAGCAGCCGGGGTTGGCAACGCGGGTCTTCCCCTCGATCTCGGCGGGCCAGACGTCGGCCAGGCCATACGCCCAACCCTCGACGTAGCGGTGGTCGCCGCCGATGTCGACGATCTTAACGTCCTTAGGGACGCGCGCCAGCGCCTCGGCCGAGGCGCCCGTGGGCAGCGACGCGAACAGCACGTCGAGCTTCGGCAGGATCGCAGGATCCCACTTCTCGATCACGAGGTCGGCCAGCTTGGCCGGCACACCGGGGAAGCGGTCCCCCAACCGGCTGCCGGCGCTGCCCTCGCCCGCGGCGTAGACCAGCTCGAAGGAAGGGTGGCTCGCGACCAGGCGCATCGCCTCGCCGCCGCCAAAACCGCTGATGCCGACAATGCCGACTCGAATGCTCATGGTGGTGCTCATAACGGCTTGCTCATATAGGTCGTGACGCCGAGCGCGGATTGTTCTTCACGGTCGATACCGTAGCCGAGCGCGAGATAGAGCCGGATGTTCTCGGCGAAGCGCTGGTTGGTGTAGAGGCGCATCTCGGCATGGCCCTGCGCCGCCGCGAGCCGCTCGGCATGGGCCATCAGGAATCGGCCGAGGCCGCGCCCCTGGAAGGCGGGCGCGACGGCGACGTTCTCGACCAGCAGGTGGTCGGACGCAGGGATCGTTTCAATCAGCGCCGCCAGCTCGCCACCCAGATAGGCGAGGTCGACGCGATGACGGACAACCGCCGTCTCATAGTCCGCACCCATCGGCTTTGGTTCGCGGCCGATCAGCGGCACCCATTTGGCGTAGGCTGCACGCGTCAAAGCCCGCACGGCAGCGGCGTCCGCCGCCACCGCCCGCCGCAGCTCCGGCATCTCGCTCACCTGTCGCACCCCCTAAAGATGGTCGAAGCGGAAACTCGCTGTTTCGGCCTGTCGTCTGTCCGCCGCGTTCATATCCCCCGGCAGACACCGGGCGAGCTCTTCCACCGTGCGACTCTGGCGCAGCGCCCCGAGTGTGCTCGGCAAGGGCTGGGCGTGGATCTCCGCAAAGTCACGCTGTCCACGATCGGCCTGGATCGGAAATGCCACGTACTCGGTACCGACGCTGAACCTCGCGTCGACGCCAGGCTTGTTGCCGCGTGCGTCGAGCCGGATCCATCGCCCTTGATCGCGCAGCCAGACGGCGTTGAGCGCGTGGAGGTACGACCGCTCGCCACCGCCGAGCTTTTGGTAGCACAAGCCCGTGGCAATGCCGCAGGCCCGCAGAACGGCAGCCAACAGGTGTGATTTCGCGAAACAGATGCCGTGGCCATGACGAAGCACATCCGACGCCGACATGCTCACGGCCTGGGTGTCGATGTCCATGGAGTGCGGGTAGCGATCACGCACGGTTTCGTAGGCGAGGCGCATCGTATCGATGTCGCGTGATCGCCGGACCTCCGTGGCGAACAGCTGGACCGCAGGATGGTCACGGTCGATTGCTGCCGAGGCGGCGACGAACGGCGCCAGCCGCTCGTCGGACGCTGCAGGGGGCGGTGTCCCGGGGCTCATCGTCAGGCGACGGCGAGGCCCGTCGCCTCGTCGACTCCGGTCTTGAGGTTGATGCACTGCACCGCAGCACCCGACGCGCCCTTGCCGAGATTGTCGAGCGAGGCGACGGCCAGCACGTTGCCTTCGGCATCGTTGCCGTAGACCGCGAGTTCCATCGTGTTGGTGTCGATCAGCCGGTCGGCCCTGAGGAACCGGTCGCGCTCCAGCCACGCGCGGTCGGCCAGCGGCCGCACCGGCACGAACTGCTCGCCGGCGAAGTAGTCGACGAGGATGCCGTGCACGGCCTTGGCCGTCACCTGCGTGGTGGGGCTGTCGCGCGTGATCGGCACGGTGATCAGCATGCCCTGGGCATAATGGCCGACCGACGGCACGAACAGCGGCGCGTGCTTCAGGCCGGAATACTTCTTCATCTCCGGCACGTGCTTGTGCGTGAGCTCGAGCCCGTAGAGGCCGAAAGGCTCGACGCCTTCTTGCTCATGGACGGCGATCAGCTCCTTGCCGCCGCCGGTGTAGCCCGAGACGCCGAACACGGCGGGCGTCGAATCGGCGCGCACGATACCGGCATCGACGAGCGGCCGCAGGATCGCGATCGCGCCCGTGGGATAGCAGCCCGGGTTGCTGATGCGGTTCGAGTCCCTGAGCTTCTGGCGATGCTGCTTGGTCATCTCCGGGAAGCCATAGGTCCAGCCGTCGGCGACGCGGTGCGCCGTCGAGGCGTCGATCACGATCGTGTCGGCATTACCAAGTGCTGCCACCAGTTCCTTGGCCGCGGCATCGGGCAGGCAGAGGACGGTGATGTCGGCCGCCTTGGCGATCTCGGCGCGCTTGCCCAGGTCCTTGCGATCGGCCATCGGCAGTTCGAGCAGCTCGATGTCCGGCCGGTTCTTCAGCCGGTCGTGGATCTGCAAGCCAGTGGTGCCGTGCTGGCCGTCGATGAAGACTTTGGTCTTGTTCGTGGTCATTGGACTTCTTTCTCTCTGATTCAGGGCCTTTTGAAGATGGCCGACTGGAGAAGAAGGAAAGTGGGAAGCCGCCTGATCCTCTCCAGCGGCTTCACGATACGGCGCGTTTGTTACGCGCGCGCCATCTCGCACCGCTTTTCAAAGCGGCGGCGTCGCGACCGGAGGAGGGTGGACAACTTCATGATGAGGCCGATATTTCATCGGCGATCCCCGATGTCAAGATGCCGGGGACGGTCTAGGTTGGCCCAGTCCGCAATTTGGAGGCCGCCGTGACCCAAGCAGCACACCCCGAAGGCCTGTCGATGCTCGACAAGCGCAGGATCGAGGCCGAGATCCTGAAGGAAGTCTACGAGACCCTGAAGGCGAGCCACGGCATCAACGTGGCGAAGAAGACCGTCGCCGAATCGGTGCGGCGCTCGGCCATCGAGCAGGCCCGCCAATTTGCGGCGGCCGCACCCGGCGGCACCTCATTGAAAGCCTTCCAGGACGTGATGCCGCTGTGGACCAAGGGCGGGGCGCTGGAGATCGAGGTCAAGGAGCAGACCGACACCACCTTCACCTTCAATGTCGTGCGCTGCCAGTACGCCGAGACCTACAAGGCGATGGGCCTGGGCGAGATCGGCGCTCTGCTGTCGTGCAACCGCGACGGCGCCTTCTGCGAGGGCTACGACCCCAAGCTGAAACTCGAACGCAGCCAGACCATCATGGGCGGCGCCAGTCACTGCGATTTCAAATACCGCTACGAGGACTGACCCGCGCGCCGCAGGCCGCGAATCCATTCTTCGTAGCCGCCGCCCGGCGTCGAATCGTTCGAGGCCGGCCGGACGAAAATGGCCGGCAATTCCTGGGCGCGCGCCCTTGCTTCGCTCGGGCTGAGGCCGAAGGCGCGGCGGAAGACGCGGCTGAAATGCGCCTCGCTGGCGAAGCCTCCGCTGAAGGCTATGTCGTAGATGCGGCGGTGGCCGTGCGCAGGGTCGGACAATTCGGCATGGGCGCGCGTGAGCCGCTGTTCCTGGATATAGGCGGCGACACCGCCCATCGGCTCGAACAGACGATAGAGCCGCGAGCGTGACATGCGGAAGGCGCCGCACAGCGCCCCGGCATTGAGTTCGGGCGCGTCGAGATTGGCGGCGATGTGGCGCTGGATCCGCCCGAGCGTTGTCGCCTCGATCTGGGTCCGGGCGCGGGCGCGCGTCTCGGCGGTGGTGTGGAAACACGCGGCGATCATCCCCGTCGTGGCGCGGGCAATGGCGGCGGCATCGGCCACGGCGATGGTGTCCGCCCGCGCCGCCAGGGCGCGCATGTAGTCGGCAAGCAGCCCGCCGGCGCTGCCGTCGCGCCGCAGCACCAGCCCGTGGAGGTCGCCGGCCGCCGGCAGCGCCTGACGCAAAGTATCGCGCGGCACCACGATCGCGATCGTGGCAGACGCCCGCGCCTCGGTGGCGTTGGGCCGGGCGAGATCGAGGATCTGCACGTCGCCGGCGCGCAGGACGCGCTCGCGCTCGTCGGCGGTGCCCACCAGACCGCCGCTCGCATAGAGCTGCACCAGATAGTGATCGAGCCCATCGGCCGCGGCCCGGCGCTTCTCGCGCAGGAAGCGCTGGCCATCGAAATCGACCTGGGTGACGACCAGCGCGCCCAGATGATGGGCGCGCACCGAGGCCGCGAAGCCGTCCTCGGCCCGGCGTCCGGCCAACGGCGCCACGTCGAAAACGACCGAGACGCTGTCGCGCCAGGCGTCGAACTGGTCGCGCGACCGCAGATGCGCGGTCGAGAAATGGCTGAACGGGAGTTTGACGGCGTCCTGCATGCTCTTTCCCGCCAGACTCTCCCCAATTCGGCGGTCCTGACTGTACGGGCCTCACAGTCAATGTTTTTGGGACGTCCGGTCAAGCCGACGGAGGGCGAATTTGGTAGGGAAGGCAGTGCCTGGAGGCGGCAGGATCGCGCCCGCACGGAGAACGACCGTGATCGACAAGTCCCCGGCCGGAACTGCAGCCCTCGCGGTTCTCCTGCTCTGCACGCCGGCCGCCGCGAACGACGGTCCGTCGGCGGCGCCCTGGAGCTGGACGGGCTTTTATGTCGGCGGCCACACCGGCGCTGCGGCCGGGCTCGCCAGCTTTGCCGATCCGCTCGGACCACCGCTGTTCGGCGGTACGGTCGCCGCGCCCGGCTTCCTGGCCGGCTTGCAGGCCGGCTACAACCGGCAGGTGGCGCCGCAATGGGTCATCGGGCTGGAGGGCGAGGCGAGCCTGCTGGCCGCCACCGGCAGCAACACCTGCCTGCAGTCGTCATCGACGATCAACGGCTCGAACTGCAAGGTGACGCCGCGCGAGCTGGCGACGCTCACCGGCCGCCTCGGCTTCGTGACCGAACCGCGCGGCCGGACGATGCTGTTCGGCAAGGCCGGCGTCGCGTGGATGCGCGCCGACGTGTCGGTCAATCCCGGCAATGTCGTCGACTCCTCCGAACAAGGCTTCCTCAACGAAGGCATCAACTTCAGCGACACGCCGGACCAGGCCGCGCCGACCAGCCAGAGCATCAGCGCCTGGGGGTGGACGGCAGGCGCGGGCGTCGAGCACGCGCTCTCTCCCGCATGGTCGCTGAAGATGCAGTACGACTACCTGCGCTTCAGCGGCATGAGCATTGCGACGCCGCAAACCAACACCGTCACCGACGGCGGCACCGTCAACAACCTGCCCTCCAGCGGCCCGTCCGGCATGACGCTGGACATGCACATGTTCAAGGTCGGTCTGAACTTCCGCTTTGGCGCAGCCGCGACCGCAGCGACCGACGAGCCGGCGACCACCGGTGCGGGCAAGAGCCCCGCTGCCCCGTGGGTCTCCGGTTGGGAGGTCGAGACCGGGGCGCGCTATTGGTACAGCTGGGGCAAGAGCCAGAACCAGAATGCGAACGCCTCGCCCAATCTCGTGTCCCGGCTGACCTACGAAGGCGTCATGGGCCAGTCGGGCGAGCTGTTCGCCCGGGTCGATACGCCGGTCGACATCTTCGTCAAAGGCTTCCTGGGCGGCGGCGGCCTCTCCAACGGCAAGATGTACGACGAGGACTGGGGCCTCTCGTCCACCCTGTCCGCCTCGCCCACCGCCTACGAGGTCACGCAGTCGGACGTCAGCGGCACGCTCCATTACCTGACCGGCGACATCGGCTACAGCGTGGCGCGGACGCGCGACCACAAGGTCGGCTTGTTCGTCGGCTACAACCTCTACAAGACGGCCATGAATGCGATGGGTTGCGTGCAGCTGGTCAACCCCGCGTCGGGCATCTGCGCGCCGCCGACGCCGTCCACGCAGAACGTCATCAGCCAATACGACACCTGGCAGTCGGTACGGGTCGGCGTGGCGGCGGAGACGCGGGTATGGGATCGCCTGAAGATCGGCGCCGACGTCGCGTTCCTGCCCTATGTCGCCTACACGGGCCTCGACATCCATCAGGTGCGGAACCCGCCCGCCTACTTCCCGGTGTCGGGAACCGGGCAAGGGGTCCAGGCCGAGTTCATGCTGTCTTACCAGACGAGCGATGCCTTCAGCATCGGTGTCGGCGGCCGCTACTGGGGCATGTGGACGAACGTCGCCGCGCAAAGCGACAGCCCCTCCAACCTGTTCACCGTCGAGGCTGCGCGCTACGGCATGTTCGTGCAGGCGAGCTACAAGTTCAGCCCGGCCCGATAGAGGCTTCCCGGGCACGGCAAGCCGTCGCGCGCGTCAGTTCAAAAATTCGGCGATCACCAGGTGATTGTCCCTGGCCGGCCAGGTCCGGGTGGGGATGGTCTCGTTGTTGAGCACCGCCATCACCGTGCGCGGCTGGGTGTCGAAGGTGAGCTTGCCGGTCGAGGCGCCGGGCACACCGTCGTTGATGCCCGAGGGCATCTTGCCGTCGAGCGAGAACTTGTCGCGGCCGACGCCGAAATAGCCGCGCGGCCGGCTTATGGCTACCACCGCGCCCGCCCCCTCGTCGCCCTTGGCGAACTGCGCCGGCCTGAGATGGACCACATCGCTCGAGCGCAGGAAGGGCGAACGGTAGGTGTGGGTCACCGGCTGCGCCGACATGCGCAGCACGAATTCGTAGTTCATGTCGGAGCGGCCGATGTAAGGGCCCCACATGCCATCCTCGCCGGTCGTCTTGCGGTGCACCGCCACCGCGCTCTTGCGTTCGCCGGTCTTGGCGTCGACCTCGTAGATCTCGACCTCGGCGCCGGAGACGGCGATGTTGGTGTAGAGGCCGTCGGCGATGCCGGTGACCTTGCCGTTCAATACCGGCAGCGGTTCCTGGGCGATGAACATGCTGGCCGGCGGCTTGCCCGCGATGTGCTCGTACATGGCGGCGAAAGCGAGCTTGTGGAACGCCACCTCGCGATGGTCGAGCCCGTCGAGTGTCACGTTCTTGGCGCCGCGCAGCTCGGTGGCGTCGAAGCCGACGCCGGTGGGCTTGCCCGGCGCACCGATGAAGCGGCCGTCGGGCTGGGCATACTTGTCGAGCTTGTCGGAGCGGATCGCCATCATCTCGACGCCGGCGATCAAATCGTCGGGGCCGGCATTGAGGCCCTTCAGGAACGGGAAGGCGCCGTTGAACTCGCTGCCCGGCAGCAGCGTGTCGGAGATCACGATGCCCTTGTTCGGCACACCGCACAGCACGGCGTGGCTGACGAACTCCGCCCCGCCGCCGTTCTTGAGGTAGTTGCGCACCGCGTTGCCGCCGCGCGACGAGGCGACCAGCGCCACCCGCCGGCGGCGCGTGGCGGCGCGGACCTGGGTCACGAAGGCGGCCAGTTCCTTCATCTGGTCGTCGGTCGAGGACCGGAACGGCTCGGGCTTGGCGTCGTCGCGACGGGCGCTGGGATAGGTGAAATCGATGGCGAAGAGCTGGTTCCGCCGGTACCCGTTGGCCTCGAAGCGCCACAGGTCGTTGATCCAGAGCGCGCTCGAATCGCCATTGCCGTGCACGAACACGACAGGCGGCAGACCCGGCTCGGCCGCCGGCGGACGCCGCGGCCCCGGCGCCTGACGTGGCGGCGGCGTCTGCTGGGCGCGCACGAGCGCAGGCGCCAGCATGGGCAACAGCGTCGCCGCAGCGCCCAGCAAGGCGCGGCGCCCGGGCCCGAAGCCCCTGATTTTCTCTCCCCCGGACATTGGGCCATGTTGGCAAAAGCCCGAGGGCGGCGCTACGCTTCCCGCATGTCCATTTGTTACATAGAGAGCCCCGTCGGCCGGCTGGTACTGGAAGCCGATGATGGTTGCGTGACCTCGGTGCGCTGGGCGAGCGCCGGCGAACGGGCCGCCGAGGAGGCGCCGAACGCGGTCCTGAAGGAAGCGACACGCCAGCTCGACCGCTATTTCAAGCGCAAGCTCCACCGCTTCGACCTGCCGCTCGCCGCCCGCGGCACCGACCACCAGAAGCGGGTGTGGGCGATGATGCGCGAGATCCCGTTCGGCGAGACCGCGACCTATGGCGGCATGGCGATGGCGCTGAGCTCGGGGCCGCGCGCCGTCGGCATGGCGTGCGGGCGCAATCCCCTTCCCATCATCGTGCCGTGCCATCGCGTGCTGGGCGCCGGCGGCAAGGAAGGTGGCTTCTCCGGCGGTCGCGGCCTGCCCACCAAGCGCCAGCTCCTGGCGATCGAAGGCGTGGTCCTTCTCTAGCCTGTCTGCCGTTGCGTCGACGATGAGCCCCGGCTACGGAGAGCGCATGCGCGTCCTGATCACCCGGCCCGAACGCGAGGCGACGGCGCTGGCAACGGCGTTGATCGAGCGCGGTCACGCGCCCGTCATCGCGCCGTTGTTCCGGCTGGAAATCCTGCGGCCGCCGCCTGAGTTTGCTGAGGCCCTGGCCGCCTGCCAGACCGTGCTGCTGACCAGCGCCAACGGCGCGCGGGCACTCGCCGAAGCGAACGAGCAGCGCGGCAAGCCGATCATCGCCGTCGGTGACACGACAGCCTCCACCGCCGAGGGCCTGGGCTTCGCCGCCGTCGTCTCGGCGGCGGGCGACGGACCGGCCCTGGCCAAACTGGTGCGCCGTGGCCTCGACCCCAAGAAGGGCCCGCTGGTCCATGTCTCGGGCGCCGACGTGGCACTCGATCTTTCCGAGACGCTCGCGCCCGACGGGTTCGAGGTCCGTCGCTTCGCCCTCTACGATGCCCGCGAGGAAAGCGCGCTGCCCGAATCCGCGCGGGCCGCGCTTGAAGCCCGCGCGCTCGATGCTGCGACGTTCCTGTCGCCGCGCGCGGCTTCCGTGTTCGCCAAGCTGGTCGGCGACGCGGGCCTGGCCGATTCGCTGCGGGGGGTCACCGCGATTGCCATCAGCCCCGCAGCCCTCGACCCCTTGGCGGCGTTGCCCTTCAAGGCCGCCGTCGCCGCGGCACGACCGACCCGCCAGGCCGTGCTGGATGAGATCGACCGGCTGGCCGAAGCCGGCGTACAAGGAGCGCAGACCATGAGCGACACACCCTCCTCTGTGCCGGAATCATCGACGCCCGCTGCGCCGCCGCCCGTCGCACCAACATCCTTCCCGGGCCGGCGCGGCCTCGGCGTATTCGGCGCCTTCATCACCGGCATTGTCGCCGCCGTCCTGGTGCTGGCGGGCGCGATGATCTCGCTGCCGTTCTGGCCAGAAGAAATCCGCGCGATGTGGCGCGGCCAGGGTGTCGCCACCGCGCCGACACCGGCCATCGACCTGCAGGCCGTGCGCGCCGACGCCACCGCCGTGGCCGCTGCCGCGGTCGAGACCTCCCGGCGCGATCTGGGGGCGCGCATCGACGATCTCGAGAAGCGCGTGCGGGCCACCTCTGCGGCAGCCGCCGAACGGCCCGCTGCGACGCCCGACCCCGCCATTGCCGAGCTGCGCAGCAAGGTCGCGGCCCTGGAGAACCGGCCCGCCGCATCCTCTGCGCCCGCAACCCCAGCACCGGCACCCGCTGCGCCGACCGCCGGCGACACCGACATCGCCGCCCTTCGCCTCGAGATCGCGACCCTGCGCGGGGCGCTGCAGACCCTCGACCAGGCGATGGCCGGACAGAAGGACGAGACGGCTCGCCAGCGCGAGCAGGCCAAGACCCTGGCCGATAACGTCGACAAGGCGCGCGCCGAGGCGAGCGCGGTGGGTGCTGGCGAGAAGAAGGCGCTCGGCGCTGCGCGTGCATCAGCCGTGGTCGGCGTGGCCGCGCGCCTCAGCTCGGCGCTGGAGTCGGGCCTGCCCTTCACCGCGGAACTCGCCCTGCTGACGCCGCTGGCGCAAGGCGATGCCAAACTCGGCGAGATCGTGGCGTCCCTGCAGCCCTATGCGCAGACCGGCGTCGCCTCGCGCACGTCGCTCGCCGCCAGTTTCCCCGCCGTCGCCAAAGCGGCCCTGGCCGACGATCTGGCCGACGATTCCTTCGGCGAGCGCCTGCTGGGCAAGCTCAAGGGGCTGGTGTCGCTGCGCCGTGTCGGCGCCGACGTGCCGGGCGATGCGGTCGAGGCCAAGCTGGCGCGCGCCGAGGCGGCGCTGGAAGCCGGCGACATCGCCAAGGCCGTCGATCTCGTGAAGTCGCTGCCGCCGCAGACCGCCAAGGCGACCTCGGCCTGGCTGGCGCGCGCCGAGGCGCATCTGGCAGCCAAGCGGGCGGTCGAACAGCTCTCGTCGCATGCCGTCACCCTGCTCGGCGCGGCGCGGTAAGCACCGATGACCACCTTGCGTATCCTGATCTGGTTCGCGATCGCCGCCGTCGCGATGCTGGTCGCGGTGTGGCTGGCCGAGCGGCCGGGCACGCTCACCGCCGAGTGGCAGGGCTGGCGGCTCGACACCAATGTCGGCGTCGTGCTGATCGCCATTGTGGTGCTGATCCTCGTCGGCATCGCGGCATGGCTCCTTTATCGCTGGATCGTCGGCGCTCCCTTCGCCCTGCTCGAAGGCTGGGGTGAGAGCCGCCGCCAGCGCGGCTATCGCGAACTGACTCAGGGATTGGCGGCGGTCGCGGCCGGCGACGGCGTCGAGGCGCAGAAGCATGCGCGCAAGGCCGAGCAGCTTCTGGCGGAACCGGCGCTCACCTTGCTGCTGTCGGCCCAGGCCGCCCAGCTCACCGGTGATCGCGAGGGCGCCCGGCGGGCCTTCGACGCCATGCTGAAGGACCAGCAAATGGCCTTCCTCGGCCTGCGCGGGTTGATCGGCCAGTCGCTGCGCGACGGCGACCAGACCAAGGCGCTGGGTTATGCCGAGCGCGCCTTCATGCTCAGGCCACAGACGCCCTGGGTCGTGCATTCGCTGTTCGACATGCAGGCCCAGGCCGGCCAATGGAAGGCGGCGCAGGAGACTCTGGACTCGGGCATCCGCCGCAAGGTCGTGAGCGCCGACAAGGGCCGCGCGCTAAAAGCGCTGCTGCTGGTCGAGCGTAGCCGCGAGGCCGAACGCGACGGCCGCGAGGCCGATGCCCAGGCGCTGGCGCGCGAAGCCTTCGCCCTGGCGCCGGAGCGGATCGCTGCGACCGCGCGGCTGGCCGAGCTGCAGATCAAGGCCGGCGATGCCAAGCGCGCGACCAAGACGCTGGAGCGCGGCTGGGCGGTGGCGCCGCATCCCGACCTGGCCGAGCTCTATCTGAAAGCCTCGGGCGAGTCCGAGCCGTTGAAGCGTATCGGCGTCGTGCGCCGGCTGGTGACGCGCAATGCCGACGACATCGAAAGCCACTTGGCCCTGGCCAAGGCCTCGCTCGACGCCGGCCTGTGGGGCGAGGCGCGACGCCAACTCGAGACGGCAGGCGGCACCTCGCCGCCGGTCCGCGTCTGCCGCCTGATGGCCGAAGTCGAGGAACGCGCCAATGCCGACCAAGCCAAGGTGCACGACTGGCTCGCCCGCGCCGCCGTGGCGCCGGCCGATCGTTCGTGGTCCTGCACCGCCTGCGGCGCGCACCACGAGACCTGGCGCTCGGTCTGCGAGAGCTGCGGCGCTTTCGGTACCTTGCAGTGGCGCGCGCCCGGCACCTACGGCCAGATCCTGCCGCCCGACCTGCAAGCCGAGCTTCGAGGCACCACCGCACTGCCGTCGACCACAGGAGCTTGAGGATGTTCGAGACCACCCTTGCCGGCAGCTTGCCCAAGCCTTCGTGGCTGGCCACGCCCAACGTGCTGTGGGCGCCGTGGACGCTCAGCGGCCAACCGCTGTTCGAGGCCAAGGACGACGCCACGTTGCTCGCCATCCGCCGCCAGGAAGAGGCCGGCCTCGACATCGTCACCGACGGCGAGCAGGCGCGGCAGCATTTCGTGCACGGCTTCCTGGCCGAGGTCGACGGCGTCGATTTCGACAAGAAGGTCCGCATGGGCATCCGCAACAACCGCTACGATGCCGATTGCCCCACGGTCACCGGCCCGCTGAAGCGCCGCAAGTTCGTGCACGAGCGCGAGGCCCGCGTCGCCCGTGCCGCCACAGCGCGCAAACTCAAGTTCACCCTGCCCGGCCCGATGACGCTGATCGACACGCTGGCCGATGGGTTTTATGGCGACCGCGTGAAAATGGCCTTCGCCTTCGCCGAGCTCCTGAACCAGGAGGCAAAAGATCTCGAGCGGCTGGGCGTCGATGTGGTCCAGTTCGACGAGCCCGCCTTCAACGTCTATCTCAACGAGACGGTCGACTGGGGCGTGCCGGCGCTGGAGAAAGCGGCCGAGGGGCTGGAATGCACGACCGCCGTGCACATCTGCTACGGCTACGGCATCGAGGCCAACAACAAGTGGAAGGAAACGCTGGGCGAGAGCTGGCGCCAGTACGAGCAGACCTTCCCGGCGCTCGACCGCAGCAAGATCCAGCAGGTCTCGCTAGAAGTCCGCGACAGCCACGTGCCGCCCGAACTGATGAAGCTGCTCAAGACCAAGACCGTGCTGGTCGGCGCCATCAACGTCGCCTCCGATAAGATCGAGACGCCGGAGGATGTGGCTGCGACGCTGAAGCTCGCGACCAGGTTCGTCGATCCCGAGCGCATCCAGGCCTGCACCAACTGCGGCATGGCGCCGATGACCCTGGGCGTCGCCTACGGCAAGCTGCGCGCCCTGGCCGAGGGCGCGGCGCTGGCGCGGAAGGCGCTCTAGCTTCCGTCGTTATTTCAGGTTTCGCCGCAGCTTGTAGAGCAGCTCCAGCGCCTGCCTGGGCGAGAGCTCGTCGGGATTGACCGACGCCAGCGTCTTCTCGACTTCCGATTCGACGGCCTTGGCCGTGCCACTCGCCGGACGCGACGGCGCCGCGGCAAACAGCGGCAGGTCGTCGGCGAGTTTCGTTACCGCGCCCGACTGCTCGCCCTTCTCCAATACTGCCAGCACCTGCTCGGCGCGCGCCACGACGGCGGCCGGGAGGCCCGCGAGCTGCGCCACGTGGATGCCGTAGGAACGATCGGCGGCACCCGGCGCCACCTCGTGCAGGAACACGACCTCGTTCTGCCATTCCTTGACGCGCATCGTGTGCGGCGCCAGGGCAGCCAGCCGTTCCTTCAGCGCGCCCAATTCATGGAAGTGGGTGGCGAACAAGGCGCGGCACTTGTTGACGTCGTGCAGATGTTCGAGCGTCGCCCAGGCAATGGAAAGACCATCGAAGGTGGCCGTGCCGCGGCCGATCTCGTCCAGGATCACCAGGCTCCGCGCCGTCGCCTGGTTGAGGATGGCAGCGGTCTCAACCATCTCGACCATGAAAGTGGAGCGACCGCGCGCCAGATCGTCGGCGGCGCCGACGCGGCTGAACAGGCGATCGACGATTCCGATGGTGGCGGCCTCGGCCGGCACGAAGGAGCCGGCCTGCGCCATCACCGCGATCAACGCGTTCTGGCGCAGGAAGGTCGACTTACCGGCCATATTGGGGCCGGTCAGCAGCCACAGCCGGCGCTCGGATCCGAGATCGCAGTCGTTGGGCACGAAGCCGCTGCCGCCCCCCGCACTACTTTGGCGCAGCAGCGCCGCCTCGACCACGGGATGACGGCCGCCTTTCAGGACGAAAGCGGGGTCGTCGCTCAGCACCGGGCGCGTGTAGTGGCCGCTGGTCGCGAGTTCCGCCAGCGCCGCCGCCACGTCGAGGGCCGCCAACGCACGACCGGCAGCGGCAACGGCGGCCGATACGGCCAGCACGCCAGCCGCCAGTTGCTCGAACATCGCCAGCTCGAGCGCCAGCGCCTGATCGGCGGCGCGGCCGATGCGGGTTTCGAGATCGGCCAGCTCGGGCGTGTTGAAGCGCGTGGCGTTCGACATCGATTGCCGGCGCGCGAAGCCCAATGCCACGAGATCGAGCTTGTCGGCATGCGTCGCCGACACCTCGATATGGTAACCGATCATGTTGTTGTGCCGGATTTTCAGCGTCGCGACGCCGGTCGAGGCCCGGTACTTGGCTTCCAGCGCCGCCACGGTCTTGCGGCTGTCGTCACGAAGCGTGCGCTGCTCGTCGAGTTCGGCGCGGTAGCCGGTGCGGATGAAGCCGCCGTCGCGCGCAAACAGCGGCGGCTCGTCGGCAAGCGCTGCCGCCAGCGCGTCAATCAGCGGCCGGTGATTTGAACAAGCCGCCAGGATCTCGCCCAGCGGCGCGGGCGGCGGCGCCAGCGCTTCGGGTTCGGCACCGAGCATGGCGGCCAGCGCCTCACCGGAGTCGAGGCCGTCACGCAGCGCCGCCAGATCGCGCGGGCCGCCCCGGCCGACGCTGAGACGCGTAAGAGCGCGTTCGATGTCGGGCGTGCGCTTCAGTGCCTCGCGCACGCGCTCGCGCACGGTGGGACGCTCGACGAAGAGCTGCACCAGGTCGAGCCGCCGCTCGATCGCGGCGCGGTCTGTCAGAGGTGCTGCGATGCGCTCGGCGAGCAGGCGCGCGCCGGGACCGGTCAGGGTGCGGTCGATGGTGGCCAGCAACGTGCCATCGCGCCTTCCGTCAAGGCTGCGCACCAGTTCCAGGTTGCGCCGCGTCGCCGGGTCGATCTCCATCGTGCCGTCGGCGCGTTCGCGGCGCGGCGGCGCCAGGGCCGGCCGCTTGCCGGCCTGTGTCAGCTCCACGTAGTCGAGCAGCGCGCCGCAGGCAGCGACCTCGGCCCGCGAGAACGAACCGAAGCTCTCCAGGGCGGCAACATTGAACGCGGACTGCAGCCGCTTGCGGGCGTTGTCGCTGTCGAAGCGCGCCGAGGGCAGCGGCGTCAGCACCGAGGACCAGTCCTCAAGCGCCGCCTTCAACGGCTCGCGGGCCAGCAGCCGGTCGGGCAGCAGCAACTCGCCCGGCGCCAGACGCGCCAGCGCCGCAGCCAATTGAGACGGCAGCACGGGCTGAGTGGCGAAATCGGCGGTCGAGAGGTCGAGCCAGGCCAGCGCCAGCTCGCCTTGGGCCTCGGCGATGGCGGCGAGATAATTGTGGCTGCGCGCATCGAGCAGAGAGTCTTCGGTGAGCGTGCCCGGCGTGATGACCCGCACCACGGCACGCTCGACGACCGATTTCGCACCGCGCTTCTTGGCCTCGGCCGGATCCTCGACCTGCTCGCAGACCGCGACCTTGAAACCCTGGCGGATCAGGCGCGACAGGTAGGCCTCGTGACTGTGCACCGGCACGCCGCACATCTTGATGTCTTCGCCCATGTGCTGACCGCGCTTGGTGAGCGCAATGTCGAGCGCCGCCGAGGCTTTCACCGCATCGTCGAAGAACAATTCATAGAAATCGCCCATCCGGTAGAACACCAGATGGTCGGGATGCTGCGCCTTGATCGCCAGGTACTGGCGCATCATCGGCGTCGCATCGACGGGAATCGTCGGTGCGGCGCCGGGGGGAGCAGCTGAACTGTCGGGCACGATGGATCCTCGCTGGGCTCGGTCTACCATAGAAAGCCGGCCTGCCATGTGGACGAGCGGTGGATCACGCTGCAGCGCAGTATCGGATATTCCCGCACGCTGGCCCCGGCTGTGGATTGCCGCCAATATGCGCCCTCAAACGGGAGTGAAATGATGGCGAGCAAAAGCTCGGAAGCGGCTGTCAGCAACGAAATGGGCGATCTCGACGGCGATTCGCTGATCATGCATCGCACGGGGCGGCCGGGAAAAATCGAGATCATCGCCAGCAAGCCGCTAGTTACGCAGCGCGACCTGGCGCTGGCCTATTCGCCGGGCGTCGCCGCGCCCTGCCTGGAAATCGCCAAGGACCCCGCGACCGCCTACGACTACACGGTCCGCGGCAACCTGGTCGCCGTCATCTCCAACGGCACGGCCGTGCTCGGCCTGGGCGATATCGGCGCACTGGCCAGCAAGCCGGTGATGGAGGGCAAGGCCGTCCTCTTCAAGCGCTTCGCCGACGTCGACTGCATCGACCTCGAGGTCGACACCAAGGACGTCGACCAGTTCATCAATTGCGTGCGTTATCTCGGGCCCACCTTCGGTGGCATCAACCTCGAGGACATCAAGGCGCCGGAGTGCTTCATCATCGAGCAGCGCCTGCGCGAGTTGATGGACATCCCGATCTTCCACGACGATCAGCATGGCACCGCCATCGTCTCGGCCGCCGGCCTGATCAACGCGCTGCATCTCACCGGCCGCAACATCAAGGACGTCAAGATGGTCGTGAACGGCGCCGGCGCCGCCTCCATCGCCTGCATCGAGCTGGTGAAGGCGATGGGCCTGCCGCACGAGAACGCCATCCTGTGCGACACCAAGGGCGTCATCTACCAGGGCCGCACCGAGGGCATGAACCAGTGGAAGAGCGCGCATGCCGTGCGCACCAAGGCGCGCTCGTTGAAGGACGCGATGGAAGGTGCCGACGTGTTCTTCGGCCTCTCGGTCAAGGGCGCGGTCACCAAAGAAATGGTGAAGTCGATGGCCGACAAGCCGATCATCTTCGCCATGGCAAATCCCGACCCTGAGATCACGCCCGAGGATGTAAAGTCGGTACGCTCCGACGCCATCGTCGCCACTGGCCGCAGCGACTATGCCAACCAGATCAACAACGTGCTGGGCTTCCCGTACATCTTCCGCGGCGCACTAGACGTGCGCGCGACCACGATCAACGAACCGATGAAGGTCGCTGCCGCCGAGGCGCTGGCGGCGCTGGCGCGCGAGGACGTGCCTGACGAGGTCGACCGCGCCTATTCCGGCCGCCGCCTGCGCTACGGTCCGGAGTATGTCGTGCCGGTGCCGTTCGATCCTCGCCTGATCGTCGAGGTTTCGGCGGCCGTTGCCAAGGCGGCAATGGATTCGGGCGTCGCCAAGAAGAAGCTCGACATGGCGGAGTACAAGCGCAGCCTGTCGGGCCGCCTCGATCCGACCAGCCACTGGCTGCAGAGCCTGTTCGAGCAGGTGAAGGCCAACCCGCAGCGCATCGTGTTCGCCGAGGGCGAGGAGGAGCGCACCATCCGCGCCGCCGTGGTGTTCCGCGACAACGGCTACGGCACGCCGATCCTGATCGGGCGCGAGGAGCAGGTCCGCGACACCATGAAAGCGCTCGGCATCACCGACGATTCGAACCTGGAGATCCACAACGCGCGCCTCTCGACGCGCAACGCGCCTTACACCGACCTCGTCTACAAGCGCCTGCAGCGCGACGGCTACCTGCGCCGCGACGTGCAGCGCATGGTCAACCAGGGCCGCAACGTGTTCGGCGCCTGCATGGT
>CAMARK010000099.1 GCA_945860205.1 Reyranella massiliensis 521
CCAGCCGAATCGACGAGCTGCTGCCCTGGAACTGGCGCAAGGCAGACGCCGTTCACGACGCGATGGCGGCGTAAAGAACATAGTCCGCGGTACTCGCCGAAGGGGTACACTCCGACAACGCAGGGCGCCAGCCCGGCGAAGAACTTCAGCACATGAGATCGACGCAACTGACGGCGGACCACGACCTGCCCAGTTGTATCCACGCCGTGCACTTGAAACACTGACTTCGCGATATCCAGCCCGATGGTCACAATATCCGCCATGATCTGCCCCCTTCGTTGATCGGCTCCAACGGACCTTACGGTACGTCGGTGCCCGCGAAAGGCGCCGTCCACAGCATCATTAACGGAAGTGAGCGGCAGTCAGGGCCAGCTGATCCGATCCGCGAAAACTCCATTAATCGGCGATCAGCCTGATCGGACTTTGGATGCTTGCAGTGACAGCGTGGCGTGGTGAGGGCGCGACGGCCGCAGGAGTTGCCTCAGTGACAGCACTTACCACTTAATGCGCACACCCGCGGTCAAGGCGTGACTGGCGTCCTGCCCGGAGAAGTCACCCTCATAGCGGAAGAAGATCGAGGTCGCGTCGGCGATCACCGTACTCCCGGAGAGGCCGAGCAGGATACCGTCGCGCTGTGGCGAGACACCGAAGGTGGTGAAAGGCACCGCCGGTGCGCCAGCGAAGGCGGAGGTCACCGGCCGGCCGGTATCGGCATATTCATGGCTCCAACCGAGACGAAACTTCAGAGCGAGCTTGTCGCGCCAACCCATGTCCATCGCCCCGCCGAGTTGCGCGCCGAGGACGGAGCGCAGCGAGTTGGTGGTCTGCGCCGCCACGTTGAGGCTAAGCGCCCCCGCGCCTGACTCGCTGAAAGCATTCTGCGTCGCTGTCGCGCCCTGCAGCCGGACGAACGGCGTGACGAACGCTTCCGCCGCACCTCCGAGTTCGACCCGATAGCCAGATTCGACCTGGCCGAAGAACTGGTTGGCGCCGGTGCGGCCCTGCGCCGTCATCGACGACAGGCCGGGGATGGCGATCAGGCGCTGCATCTGGTTGTCGGAGTAAGCGTAGCCTGCCAACCCGTCGACGTAGAGCGCACCCTGGGTAAAGCTGCCGTAAAGGCCGGTTTGGAAAGTGTTCGACGTGCCCGTGCCCTGGAAACCCGAAACCCATTGCGTTCCGTTGGTGTAGCCCGCGGTGACGCCGAGCAGCAGGTTGGGCGTGACCTGGCGGTCGAGGCCCGCGGCGAACCCGCCCAGATTGTAGGTGAGCCCGCCCACGGACTGGCTGGCACCGATCGTGCCCAGTCCGCCGATTGCACCGCCCCAGGCGCCCCATGTCGCGGGCGACGCAGCATCGCAGGCAACGTCGCACGCCTCCGCCAGCGCCACGCGGTTGGCGCCGCCGCCGCCACCGGCCTGCGCCGAGAAGTTGCTCATAAAGAGCTGCGCATTCTGCACCCCAGCCGTCGAGAACCCGGCATAGTTCTGTCCGCTGATCGCCGTCATTGCGGCCTGGCCCTGCTGAACCGAAAGCATCGAAAGCGCACCGAGCACGGTGGCATAGTTGCCAGTTGCGGTGGGCGCGGTGACATCAAGAACGGCCCCAACCGCGGATTGATTCGGCGTCTGGGCGGCGGCTGCAAAACCGCCGGCCTGCAAGGTGAGATAGACGTTTTGAGCGTCGTAGCTCAGGCTCGGCAGAAGAAAGGGCGCGCTGCTGGTGACACCGGCAAAGGTTCCGGTCAACCCGCCGGTCGCGCTGACGACCGTATAGGTGGTCCGCGGCACATAACTTCCAGGCTGGACAACCACCTGCGCCGTTCCCGCGAGCCGCGCCACGCCATTCACCTGAAGCTGATCCGCGGCGGTCGGCGACGCACGCAGCGACAAGGTGCCTGCCGCGGTCTGCGCGTAAGTGCCGCTGATCGTGTGCGTGGTGCCCGAGCCCGCGGCACTGATCCCCATCCAGCCGCTGTTCTCGAACCGCGCATCCGGCCCCGCCGCCATCGCGACGCGTCCGTCGATGGTGCCGGTGTTCACTACGAGCGAGCCCACGGCGGTGCCGTCGGTCTGGATGGCGAAGCCGCCGGGAGCCGCGGAGATCATGCCGGCATTCAGCAGCGAGCTGAACGAGCCCGTCATCTGCACGGCCGTACCGCCGGCGCCCGTCACGCCGATAGTCCCCGTGTTGGTGACGACGCCGTAGGTGCCGTTGCTGATGCCGATGGCGTTGGCGCCCGTCATCTGGATGTTGCCGCTGTTCACGACATCGTCACCCGCGCCGTTGATGCCCACGGCACCCGTGCTGGCGGAAACAATGGTGCCGGCGTTCGTGACGGGATCGTAGAGGCCGGGGACGCTCACGGCATAGGCACGGGTGACGCCGCCCTGAACATAGACGCCGATCACCTTGTCGCCGTAGACCGAGTTGGCCGACGTCTCGGAGGCCCCGGGCACTGCGATTTCCGTCCAGGTCGCGACGCCGGATGCGTTGACATGCACCGCCCAGGCGTGCGGGTTGCCCGACCCGTCGACCGAATCGGCGACCAGATTGAAGGTATTCGCGCGCCCGCCGCCGGTGATGCCTTCGAAATGTGTTACCACTGCGCCAGGCGCGTCGTATCTGGTGAAGACTCCGGTGCTCTGGTTGTAGATGTAGCCATGCAGTGTGGGGTCAGCATAGCCGCCGGCGATTCGGTTGCCATAGACGCCGTAGGCCGTCGTGCTGACGGCGCCCGGCCTGTTGTTGGTTGTGAAGGTGCCGCTCGGTATGTCGTAGACGAAGGCATTGCCGGTGGCGAGCATGGTGTCGTAGTTGCCGACGACTTGGTTGCCGAAGGTGCTGTGCGCGAGCGTGTTCAGCGTCGATCCGCCGGGATAGACAAGCGTCGTGAGCTGCCCGCCGGGCGCGGCCGCTCCATCATAGAGATAGCCCAGGTCATTGGGATTCGACGCCACCGTCTTGTAGCTGCCGCCGACCCGCAGAATGCCTGTCGACGAGCCGAAGCTCGGGCCATAGGGCGTGCTGCTGGTCGCGCCGGGGAAGTTGGAGGCGCCGGACGTCGCGGACGGGAACGGCTCGATGGCCCCCGTGGATAGCCGGAAGAGCAGCCCGCCGGTGACGCCGCCGTTGGCCAAATAGTTGCCCGTCATGTTGTCGCCGCGGATGCCGGTGACCGTGGTGAGGGTGCTGTCGCCATACTGATAGGGGATGTAGTTGAGTTGCGCTCGTGCCGGTGTCGAGAACGAACAGACGCCCGTGGCGATCAGCGACGAGAGCAACAGGCGGGCCGCGCCGAGGGACCACTCGGCTGCGGGCAGGTCGCCTTCAGGCGCATCACGCGGCGGCCCCGAGGCACTTGCGATTGACCATGACGGCCCGAGATTGATAGTCACCGCCCCTCCATCTTCGCGCTTTTTCGCTCGACTATAGGGCTCGGCCGTACTGGGCACCATGATATGGATCGAGAGGCCTCGGATGACCCATTGGAAGCGCACTCTCTTTTGCTATCCTCGCTGAACAAGTAATCGAGTGAGCAATTCGGTCACGTCTGCTTGGGGTCAGGCGCTACCGAATCGGGCTTTTTGGGCCATGTCCGGGTTACCCCCGGTAGCGACTGAACTGCGGACATCCCCAATCGGTAGCTTTGTGCCAAAAGCGGGCCTCAGCCGTGGTGATAGACGGCGAACTCATCCGATTTCCAATCACATCATCGGTGTCGGGGTAAAGCGCGTCGAACATTTCACTTTGCTGCTTTCTTCACCGCACGGCTTCGCTCATCGGCAGATTCGCATTTTCTCTCGGATGAAGCGCGATCATGTTCTTTCGCCACCACGGCGATTGATCATGAACCCGCTGAAGCCAGAGATGATGACTGCGGACGAACGCCTCGCCGAGATCGCCCAGATCCTGGCCCGCGGCCTCATCCCTCTTCCTTTATTGGCTCCTTCGAAATTGTCCAGCTTCGCAAAAATCCACGAATTCGTGAAATTTCACCATGTCGAACGAGACCGGATAGACGGAAGCGGGGTCCTTCAGCGTGGTCTCAAGAACACGTCGCCCGACTTCGGCCAAATTGCGTGAGTCCCGATCGGAAATTTTCAGTCCTGTCGCCAAGTACCACGTCCGCAGCAGCTCAGGTCGCCATCCGCGATCCTCAAGCAATAGAAGCATCTCTGACCATTCCTCTGGAGGCACCTCGTACCGCCCGCCAGCGCCCTCAAAGACAATTGTCTTGGTAGTCTGCTCAGAACTCATGCCGCCTCTCACTCATGTCGATCTTCCCGGCTGCTGCAGCGTAAACGAAAAAGTGACGCGAAAGTACGTCAAGCGCTGAATAACATTCTCCACCGACCAAGACATTCACGGTTGGGCCATCGGCGGGCACAGAACTCTACAATCCGGTCACACCGTGGGCCGTCGACGAATTCTTTCAGCTTCTGGCACTCCCGCACTTAGCTTCGCTAAGCGCCTTGCAGCTTTAGGAGCAACAATCCCCGGTTTTCCGTGATCGCATTTGGGATCTGCCTCAGGCCGCCAAAACACTTCAGGACGCTTGGCAGAACCGTTCGCGCTCGATTCGAGCGGCGAGGTGAGCCCGAGCGCTACGATCCGCGATGTAATCATCTCAGGCGACCGAAGCGGTGCGTAGTCACCGACGCTAATCGCGAAACTCATCAAACTCGTTCACCTCGCCGATCAGCCGCGGGCCACCGCGCTGGCTCTCGTCGATCATGCCGAGCGAGGCGCGCGCCGACGGCGTGAACCAGAGCTCACCGGCCGCGCGCATCATGATGAATGCCTGCCGATTGGCGATGCCGAGATGGGGATTTTTGACGACGCTAGGCCTCGCTGCGTCTGAAGCTCCAAAGCGGCGGGAGACCTTGCGGAAGCGCGATACGGGGCGCGTAGTGTCCCGCAGGTACTGAATAGCCGGAGATCGTCCCATGAAAATGTTCGTAGTTGTCATCGCCGCCTGCGCGACCGCACTGGCATGGACAGCAACTACCGCCCAAACGACGGTGAAGCCAATCGCCGGGACGGAGGTAGGTCTCGAACATGATCCTAGCAGCGAGATGGTCGCCAAAGGCACGACGGATCGCGAAGGCAACGTCACGTTCAGCAACCTGAAGCCGGGACGCTATCGGGTGGTGCTCACCGATAATTCGAAGCTAAAAGTCCCGGTCCGCATCACCATCACCGCGACAACGGCTGCGCCTATGGTGTCCGAGCCAATTGCAGAGGGCCAACCCGGCAGCAAGGCCTATGCCTTGGGCAAGGACGGCCGCTGGATCTTGACGGAGATCGGCGCGCCAAACCCTCAAGCCGGTACGGCAGCCAAAGCCGGTTCAGACTCGATCAAGGTCAAGGTCGAGAGCACGCGCTGACGCTGACGTTATGACACCCGAAAACCTCTCCCGCCGCATCGTCCGCGACGTCTACGCCTCCACTGCAGGCAAGCCCATGCAGTGGGTGCCGGTCGAAACCATCACCCGCCGCATGATGCTGAACGACGAGGTTATGGTCGGTGAGGCCATCGAGCTGGCTCGCCGCAAGGGCTGGCTCGATTTCGCAGGCGGGCACTCGATCTGCCTCACCGAAGAAGGACGGCGGATGGCGCGCTAGCCGACACTGCTTGGGCTCAGAGGGAGGTCCGCTTCTAGGGGTAAAGCCGATGTGACCCCGACAGGCCGTCACGTCGGTCATACCCCGAACCGAACATGCGGAGCCTGTGCCTGCTCAAAAGTCAAAACCGCCGCGCAAGTGTAGCGTTTCTCGTGCCAGGGCCATACCGTCATCGGCATGCTCACGCTTCTGTCCGCCCTCGGTTTCCTGCTCTCGTTCCGGGTTCGTAGTCGCCTCACCCTGGAGCTCGAACTCGTCGCCCTGCGACATCAGTTGACCGTCCTGCGCCGGCAATGCCGCAGTCCACACAATCGCCACGAGCGGCGCGCGACTTGAACCCCTTGCGGTGACCGAACCCGCACCGCCGTAACGGTGCCGGGCGTCGTCGCGGTCCGCTATTGCGTCGCCCAGATGCACACGCGCTCAGAGCCCACACAGGGAGACCTGGTCGCAAGAGAGCAGCGCGCTCGTCAATTATCGAATATCATCAAGCCCAACCTTCATCGGTGCACCGATTTCATCGCCAGATGGCTTTTTGAGCAAGGACAGTGGATCAAAGGAGGCAAGAACGCGATCAAGTGGACGCGCCTGTCGTGCTGCTCGTTCGCCGCCAATGCGGTGCGTCTCCAGTTGCACGCGCTGGCCTACAATCTCGCCAACTTCATGCGGACGCTGGCGTTGCCCGAGGCCGTCGCGCAATAGTCGCTGACCAGCCTGCGGGAGAAGCTGATCAAGATCGGTGCCAAGGTCGTGCGCCACGCCCGCTATGCCGTCTTCCAGATGGCCGAAATCGCGGTGCCCAGAGAACTGTTCGAGAAAATCCTGCGACTGATTGACGGGCTACGACGACGACCAGCTCCGGCATAGGACCGAACGAGGCGAATGCGTCGTCACCACGGGAGGAGTGCTTCCGAATGGCGAGAAAAGAGCCGAATTGATGGATCAGGCGCTGTCTTGGACGGTGAACGCGGCAGGAGCGCCGGGAAAACGGTGCCGGCCGACCATGGCTTCCCCGCAACCCGGCAGAATGATAGGTTTTGCGCCGTTCCACCGATTCATCCGGGGAATGTCGGGTAAATTCACAAGCTCAGACGCGCGGTCCGGAAGACTCCGAGTCGATTTCATCGAACGTGCTCTAGCCGGCGGCCACTATCGAGGTGCGAACGCCTCGTCTCCCGCTCGATTGACCGCGCCGACCTGTTGTCCATAGACTTGGGTGAACCGGTCGCAAATCCGGAAGCCATGGATGGAAACGTCGTTACCGGATCGGGGCGGCATCAAAGCGGGAGAGAATCATGACAGCGATCACTTCGCGATCGGTCGGTCGTCGCCGCCTGCTGAAAGCCGCGGGTGCCACGGCGGCCGCCGGCATCATCGGCATGCCGGCAATCGTCAAGGGCCAGAGCGGCACGATCAAGATCGGCGTGCCGACCATCCAATCGGGCCGCGTCGCGCTCGTCGGCCAGACCAGCGTCGCCGGTCTCCGTTCCGTGTTCGACAAGGTCAACGAGGCCGGCGGCATCAACGGCCGCAAGATCGAGCTGGTCGTGCGCGATTCAAAGGGTGCGCCGCAGGAGGCCGCCAAGGTCACGCGCGACCTGATCAACAACGATCGCTGCCAGATCATCATCGATGCCGAAGCGTCGAGCGGCGCCTTCGCGGTTCATGAAGTGATCCGCGAGATCGGCGTGCTGTGCCTGCACACGAACTCCGAGACCTCCTCGCTGACGGCCGACCCGAAGCTTCACGTTCCGACGGCGTTCCGTACCGCCCGGCAAGGCATCCATGACGCCATCGGTGGCGGCGACTATGCCGCGAAGATCGCCAAGGCCAAGGGCCTGAAGAAATGGGTCACCTGCTCGCCAGATTACGCTTACGGCCGCTCCAACACCGCCGAATTCATGGAATACGCCAAGCATTTCGAGGGCTCGATCCAGGTGGTCGAGGAGGCGTGGCCCAAGCTGTTCCAGCCCGACTATACCGAGGTCGTGACCAAGGTTCTCAACTCCAAGGCGGACGCCATGTACTCGGCGCTGTGGGGTGGCGACCTGTCGGCCTTCATCGACCAGGGCAACCTCTACGGCCTGTTCGACAAGCAGGCCTCCTTCATGGTCAATCTCGGCGACTACGGCGTAGTCGACGAGGTCAAGCAGTTCCCCAGCGGTGTCTATTCCGGCGGCCGCTACAATCGCACGGTGCCGCCGACCAAGGAGAACGAGGACTGGTATCAGGCCTATGTGAAAAACTACAGGCACAAGCCGACCAACTGGTCGTGGGAGAATGCCACGGCGGCCACTTTCCTGGTCGAGGCACTCAAGGCGACCAATGGCGACACGGACGGCAAGAAGCTGGCGGCAGCGATCAAGGGTATGAAGATCAAGTCGCCCTGGGGCATGGACGGCACGATCACCATGCGCGCCGAGGACAACACGGTAATCAACTACATCATCGGCTATGGCCTGTCGCAGTCGAAGGATCCCTACATCAGCGACTTCAAGAGTTCACCGTGGGAACCGATCCTCGAGCTCGAGAAGCAGTGGAAGAAGAAGCAGGGCTACGCCTGATCCTGAAAGTGCGCTGGAATTCGCCACCCGCGGTCGGGCTTGGCTGGAGAAAGATAGCCCGTGGATCTTGAAGCGTTGGTGCGTTGCCTGGGAACCGGGTCCTGCGTCGTGACCCAGCTCACCAGCGGCATGATTATCGGCATGCTGCTGTTCCTGATCGCATCGGGCGTGACGTTGATCTTCGGCGTGCTGAACATCACCAACTTCGCGCACGGCTCGCTCTACATGGCCGGCGCCTACATCGCCCTGACCCTGTACCAGGCGAGCGGCAACTACTTCGTCGCCGCACTCGGGGCGGCGGTTGCCGTCGGTATGCTCGGCGTCGCGTTCGAACGGCTTCTGATGAGCAAGGTCTACGGCTCGAACGTACTGATGCAGCTTCTGGTCTGCTACGCCGTCATCCTAATCTCTGACGACCTGGTCAAGATCATCTGGGGCCCAAGCGGGTTGTCGATGGGTATGCCGGCCGAGTTCCGGCTGCCACCGCTGCGCTTCCTGGGCGGCGTGGTGCCGCCGTTCTACCTGTTCATGATCGCCGCCGCGATGGTGATTGGGCTGGTCCTGTGGCTGGTCATCGAGCGTACGCGCTTCGGCAAGGTGGTTCGCGCCGCCGCGGTCAACGGGCCGATGGTCTCGGCGCTCGGCATCCGTGTGAACCTCTACTATGCCGCCGTGTTCGGCATTGGCAGCGCCCTGGCCGGCGCCGCCGGCGCGCTGGCCGCGCCCGTGCGATCGCTGACGCCCGGCATGGGCTTTTCCATCCTGATCGAGTCCTTCATCGTCACCGTGATCGGCGGCATGGGATCGATCGTCGGCGCCTTCGTGGCGGCGCTGCTGATCGGCTTCACGCGCTCCTTCGGCAGTATCGGCTTTCCCCTGTTCGTCGACGGTGTGATGTTCCTGTTCATGGCGCTGGTGCTGATCTTCAAGCCGAGCGGCCTGTTCGGCCGCCCGCACCGGTAGGCCGGCATGACCAGGCGCTGGCGCGACCTCGTACTAGCCGGCCTTGGCCTTGTCGTCCTGTTGCTCGTCCCGCTGTTCGGCGCGCCGCCCGCCATCCGCGACTTCATCATGTTCGCCATGGCCTACGGGCTGCTGGCGATGTCGCTCAACCTGCTGATCGGCTACACCGGGTTGGTCTCCTTTGGTCACGCGATGTTCTTCGCTTCGGGGGCCTATGCCTTTGGCCTTGCCATGCAGTCCGGCAAGTTCTCGATTCCGGCCGCTTTTGCCCTGGCGATCGTCTTCACCGCGGTGCTGGCACTGGTCATCGGCGCGATCTGCGTGCGGCTGAACGAGATTTACTTCGCCTTCCTGACGCTGGCCTTCCAGATGCTGATCTACAACATCATCCTGGGCTGGGTGTCCTTCACCGGCGGCGACCAGGGCCTGATGGGCGGTATCCCGCGGCCGATATTCCTCGGCATCGACCTCGCCGACCGAACGCAGCTCTACGTCTTCTGTTCGGTGCTGTTCGTCATCTGTCTGGCGATCATGCGCCAGATCGTGACCTCCCCCTTCGGCTATACGCTGCGCCTGATCCGCGACAACCAGGAACGCGCCGCCTTCCTCGGCATCGACGTGCCGCGCGCCAAGCTGGTCTGCTTCGTCATCTCGGCCTGCATGGCGTCGGTCGGCGGCGTCCTGCTGACGCTTTTCGTCTCCGGCGCCTACCCCAACTTCGGCTTCTGGACGACCTCGGGCGAGGCGATCTTCATGATCCTGCTCGGCGGCTCGACCGTGTTCCTCGGCCCGCTCGTCGGCACCGTCATCCTGCGTGTCCTGAACGACGTGACCATCGCCTATACCAGTCACACCGACCTGGTGTTGGGCATCGTGATCCTCGTGCTGGTGCTCGGCCTGCGCAAAGGCCCGCTCGACGTCATCGCCGAGCGCCTGGAGAACCGCCGCCAGGCCACGGCCCAGAAGGTGCGCGACGCGGCCGATAGGGCTCGCGAGCAGAAGCCATGACCGCGGACGCCGTCATGCTGAAGCTAGAGGGCCTGCGCAAATCGTTCGGTGGCGTCGCAGCCACGCGCGACGTGTCGCTCGCCTTCGCCAATGGCTCGTTCAGCGCCGTCATCGGTCCCAATGGGGCGGGCAAGACGACCCTGTTCAACCTGATCACTGGCCGGTTCGCGCCCGACGCCGGCCGAATTCTGCTGGCCGATGTCGATATCGCCGGCCTCGATCGGCGCGAGATCGTGCGTCGCGGCATCGGCCGGGCGTTCCAGGTCGCCAGCCTCTTTCCCACGCTCACGGTCGCCGAAGCGCTGGCCGCCGCCGTGCAGGCGCATCAGCGCCGCGAGACCGTCAAGCTGCAGTCGTTTCCGCTCGCTCCGGCCGTATCGCGGGCTGGCGAGATCATGGAAATGCTCAAGCTCACGCGGGTCGCCGGCATCCTCAGCCGCAACCTCAGCCATGGCGACCAAAAGCTGCTCGATATCGGCCTTGCACTGGCGCTCGATCCCAAGGTCCTGCTTCTCGACGAGCCGACCGCCGGCATGGGTCCGGACGAGCGCTGGCAGATGATCGAGACGGTGCAGAGCCTGTGGCGCGCCGTGCACATGACCCTGATCTTCATCGAGCACGACATGGATATCGTGTTCAAGGTGGCGCAGACGGTGCGCGTGCTGTCCTACGGCACGGTGCTGGCCGAGGGCACGCCCGACGAGATCAGGCGCAATCCCAAGGTGATCGAAGCCTATCTCGGCAAGTCGGCGGCGGGAGCACCCGCATGAGTGCCGGCGTGAGCGGTGGCGATACCATCCTCGAGATCGACGGCATCGACGTGTTTTATGGCGCCAGCCAGATCCTTTTCGGCGTCTCCTTCGACGTCCAGCGCGGCCAGTCGCTGGCGTTGCTCGGCCGCAACGGGGCTGGCAAGAGCACGACGATGAAAGCCATCATCAGCCTGGCGCCGCCGCGCAAGGGAAGCGTGAAGGTGCATGGCGTCGAGGTCCAGCGCCGTTCGGCCGACCGGATCGCGCGTGCCGGCATCGGCTTCGTGCCGGAAGACCGTCAGATCTTTCCCGAGCATTCGGTCGAGGACAACCTGCTGATCGGCGCCAAGCCCGGCCTCAACGGCCGGAGCGACTGGACCTTGGACGCGATCTACGACGTGTTTCCCATATTGGCCTCGATGCGGACCCGCATGGGCGGGCGCCTGTCCGGCGGCGAGCAGCAAATGCTGACCATCGCCCGCACGCTCATGGGCAATCCCGACCTGCTCCTGCTCGACGAGCCGAGCGAGGGGCTGGCGCCGATTATCGTCGAGAAGATCGGCGAACTGATCCAGCAGCTGCGCGGCATGGGCATCACCCTGGTGGTGGCCGAGCAGAACATGCATTTCTGCCTGGATATTGCCAGCCACGTCGCGGTGATCGACAAGGGTCACATCGTCTACCGCGATTCGATCGACGGCCTCAAAGCCAATGCCGACGTGAAGAGCCGCTATCTCGCCGTATAGGGCAGGAATCAGGGACATGGAAAAAGCCGCCGTCGCCGCTTCGCCGAGCCATCTCGAAGACCGGGAGGCCGCCAGCCGGTTGTGGCTGCTCAAAAGTCAAAAACACCGAGCAAGTGTAGCGTTTCTTGTACCACGGCCATACCGTGATCGGCATGCTCACGCTTCTGTCCGCCTTCGGGTCCCTACTCTCGTTTCGGGTTCGCAGTCGCGCCTCGCTGGAGCTCGAACTCGTCGCCCTACGACATCAGGTGACCTTCATCGGCACAACGATGTCAGGGCCACATCGATTTTTGAGCAAGGACAACCGAAACGGACGGATGCGTCATCACCACGGGAGGGGTGCGTCCGCATGGCGAGGGAAACGGCTAAATCGATGGATCAAAGCTCGTTTTGGGTGGTGAACGCGGCCGGACCGCCGGGAAAACTTGCGTCGGCCGACCATGGCTTCCCCGGAACCCGGCGGAATGTTACGGTTCCCGTCGTTTCAAGGGTTCATCCGGGGAATGTCGGTTAAGCTAGACAGGCCTTCGTCCGCAGGTTCATCCTGACTGAAGCTTAGCGTTGATAAACAAAAACCAAGCACACGGAGGAAACATCATGTCTCAGAGGAAAGAATCTCGCCGCAGATTCATGAAGGGCGCCGCCATCGCCACGGCGGCGACCGTCGCCGCTCCGGCCGTCGTCAAGGCGCAGGGCCCGATCAGCATGCGCTGGCAGAGCACCTGGCCGTCGAAGGACATCTTCCACGAGTTCGCCCTCGACTACGCCAAGAAGGTCAACGACATGACCGGCGGCGACCTCAAAATCGAGGTTCTGCCGGCGGGCGCCGTCGTGCCGGCCTTCGGTCTCCTCGAGGCGGTGTCCAAGGGCACGCTCGACGGCGGCCACGGTGTGCTGGTCTACCACTACGGCAAGCAGACGGCGCTGGCGCTGTGGGGCTCGGGACCGGGCTATGCCATGGACGCCAACATGCTGCTCGCCTGGCACAGGTACGGCGGCGGCAAGGAGTTGCTCGAGAAGCTCTACGCCTCGATCGGCGCCAACGTCGTGTCGTTCCCCTACGGACCGATGCCGACCCAGCCGCTCGGCTGGTTCAAGAAACCGATCACCAAGGTCGATGACCTGAAGGGCCTCAAGTTCCGCACCGTCGGCATCTCGATCGACGTGTTCCAAGGCATGGGCGCGGCCGTCAATGCACTCCCCGGCGGCGAAATCGTCTCGGCGATGGATCGCGGCCTGCTCGACGCGGCGGAGTTCAACAACGCCTCGTCGGACCGGCTGCTGGGCTTCGCCGACGTCTCGAAGGTCTGCATGCTGCAGAGCTACCATCAGAACGCCGAGCAGTTCGAGATCACCTTCAACAAGACCAAGTACGATGCGCTGCCCGACAAGATGAAGGCGATCATCTCGAACGCCGTCGACGCGGCCGGCCAGGAAATGGCGTGGAAGGCGATCGACCGCTACTCCAAGGACTACGTCGAGCTGCAGACCAAGGACAAGGTCAAGTTCTACAAAACGCCTGACCCAGTCCTGAAGGCCCAGCTCGAGATCTACGACAGCGTGGTGCAGAAGAAAGCGGCGGAAAACCCGATGTTCAAGGAGATCGTCGAGTCGCAGCTCGCCTTCGCCAAGCGGGCGACCCAATGGGAGCAGGACACGGTGGTGAGCCGCAAGATGGCGTTCGACCACTACTGGGGCCCCAACGCCAAGCCGGTGAAGCTCTAGTCCTGGACCGCGAGGCACCGTCCGGCGCGATCCGGACGGTGCCTTGTTCCTTTCAAGACCGGTAGGTCCGACGCATGACAGTTGAGCGGTTCCTGCAAACGATCGACAGCATTAGCACCTGCGTCGGTAAGGCGGCGGCTTGGCTGATCATCGCGCTGATGACGGTGGTCTGTATCGAGGTCTTCAAGCGCTACCTGCTGAACGCGCCGACCGCCTGGATCTTCGACCTCAACAACATGCTGTATGGCTCTCTGTTCATGCTGTGCGGCGCCTATGCGCTGGCGCAGAACGCCCATGTCCGCGGCGACTTCCTCTACAGCTCGATGCGTCCGCGCACGCAGGCGACGCTCGACCTGGTGCTCTATTTCGTCTTTTTCTTCCCCGGTATCGGCGCGCTCCTCTACGCCGGCATCGAGTATGCCGGCGACTCCTGGCGCATCGGCGAGCATTCCAACGTCACCGCCGATGGCCCGCCGGTCTACCCCTTCAAGACGGTCATCCCGATCGCCGGCGCCCTGGTGCTGCTGCAGGGCATCGCCGAGGTCACGCGCTGCATCGTCTGCCTCAGGACCGGCGCCTGGCCGGCCCGCCTGAAGGACGTCTCCGAGATCGACGTCGTCGAGGAGCAGCTGGCACTCAGCGAGCACGTCGACGAGGAGACCCGGCGCAACGCGATCGCCAACGCGCAGCGGATAGAAGAGGCTGCCCGGCAGCGCGGCCTCGGTGGTGACAGGATGGGCGGTGACAGGACGGGCGGTGACAGGACGGGCGGAGGAGATAACAAGACATGAGCGATCCCGCCCTCGGGCTGCTGATGCTGGGGCTCATCGTCGTCGTGATCATGATGGGTTTCGCCACGGCCTTCACCCTGATGGGGCTCGGCATCTTCTTCGGCTTCATCGCCTTCTATGACCCGTCCCAGCAGTGGGCCGACAACAAGATATTTGCCCTGATGGTCCAGCGCACCTACGGCGCCATGACCAACGACGTGCTGATCTCGATCCCGCTGTTCGTGCTGATGGGCTACGTCATGGAACGCGGCGCACTGGTCGACAAGATGTTCTATTCGATCCAGCTCGCGTTCCGCCGCGTGCCGGCGGCGCTCGCCGTGGCGACGCTGATCGTCTGCACCTTCTGGGGCATCGCCAGCGGCCTGGTCGGCGCCGTCGTGGTGCTGATGGGCGTGATCGCGCTCAACCCGATGCTGCGCGCCGGCTATGACGTCAAGCTCGCCACCGGCGTCATCACGGCCGGGGGTACGCTCGGCATCCTGATCCCGCCCTCGGTGATGATCATCGTCTACGCCGCCGTCGCCGGCCAATCGGTGGTCAAGCTCTATGCCGCCGCCATGTTCCCCGGCTTCTTCCTGGCACTGCTCTACCTCGTCTACATCATCGGCTGGGCGCTGATTAACCCCAAGGTCGCGCCCAAGCTGCCGGAAGAGCAGACCCGCGTGCCGGTGCCGGGCTGGGTCGAGAAATTCCAGGCCGCCTATTCGCGCAACATGTTCGTGGGCCTGGTCCGTGCGCTGGTCTCTCCGGGCAAGGCGAAGGCCATCGATGTCGATGGCAAGCCGCTGGGCTACCGCGCATTGCTCGGCAATCTCGTCATGTCGCTGGTGCCTCTCGCCCTCGTCGCCGTGACGCTGTGGGGAACCTGGTGGTACGTCGTCATCCACCAGCAGGTGGTCGAGGCCGCGGCGGAAACGGGAGTCCAGCAGCTCGGCACGCCGGGACTCTCGACAGGCCCGGCGACTGAGGCTGAGCTCGGGCCAGCGCCCGCCTTCTTCGTTTGGTTCGCTGTCATCGCGGCCCTCCTGGCGCTGATGCTGGTCCGCTACTACTGGCGCATGGACGCGGCGCGCTTCGTCGTGCTGAGGCTGCTCACCGCGTCGGTGATGCCGCTCGCCATCCTCACGGTGATCGTGCTGGGCGTCATCCTGTTCGGCATCACGACAGCCACCGAATCGGCCGCGGTCGGCGCCGCCGGCGCCTTCCTGCTGGCCTTCCAGGCCCGCACGCTCGACTGGAAGCGTACCAAGGAGGCGGTGTTCCTGACTGCCAAGACCACGGCGATGGTGTGCTGGCTGTTCGTGGGCTCGGCGCTGTTCTCGGCGGTGTTCGCCATCCTGGGCGGCCAGGGCCTGGTCGAGCGCTGGGCGCTGTCGCTCAACCTCACGCCGCTGCAGTTCATGCTGCTGTCGCAGGCCATCATCTTCATCCTCGGCTGGCCGCTGGAATGGACGGAGATCATCATCATCTTCGTGCCGATCTTCCTGCCGCTGCTGAAGCACTACGACATCGACCCCATCCTGTGGGGCACCATGGTGTTCGTGAACCTGCAGGCCGCCTTCCTGTCGCCGCCGGTGGCGATGTCGGCCTATTACCTGAAGGGCGTGGCGCCACCCCATGTCACGCTGAACCAGATCTTCGGCGGCATGATGCCCTACATGCTGATCGTCATCCTGTGCCTGGCCATCATGTACGTCTGGCCGGGCATGTCGCTGTGGCTGCCGACCTATCTCTACGGCGGCTGATCTCTACAACGGCTGAACTGGCGCCAGCGCGAACAGTTCGGCCTCCTCGCGCACACCGCGCAGGCGGTGGCGGCCGAGCGAGACCAGGCGGGAACGGCACGACGTCGCCTGTCCTTGCTCAAAACTCCAAAACGTTAAGAGCCGTTTCGGAAAGAAGTTGATTCGATTGAATTGGTTGTGATTCATTGTACGCCTGTGCGTACTTGAAACTCCGAAAAGCTAAGAAAGCATAGAGTTTTCGGCGTCGCAGTCATACCCGTGTGGCCAAAGAATTGGTCCGGCCGAAGCGCTATCACGCCGCCTCACGATGATAGTAGCGCAGGAGCCCGCCCAATCGCTTGCGGCACTGCACAGGCCCCTCGCGCTGCCGACAACAGGACGTTGCCCTTCCCCTGGTGATTCCTCTCGGCATGGAAATGATCGACGTATTCGCTCAGCGCCCGCCACAACGAGCGCTCGCCGAAAAGGATCACCTTCGACGGGCACTCCTCTTTGACCGCGTATGGTCAAAGTATTGGCCCGACCGACGCACCATCACGCCGCCTCACGATGATAGTAGCGCAAGAGCCCACCCAATCGCTCGCGGCAGCGAACCGGCCCGTCGCGGCCGCGGTCCGTGTTCCGGGGAAACAGCAGGACGTTGCCGTATGGCCAAAGTATTGGCCCGACCGACGCACCATCACGCCTGTGCATGCTCAAAAGTCGAAACCACCGAGCAAGTGTAGCGTTTCTTGCGCCACGGCCATACCGTCGTGGGCATGATTACACTTCTGTCCGCTGTCGATGCCCTGCTCTCATTCCGGGTGCGCAGCCGCGCCGCGCTGGAACTCGAGCTCGTCGCCTTGCGACATCAGGTGACCGTCCTGCGCCGGCAACGCCCCGGCCGGCCTCGGCTCCTCTCCGCCGACCGGCTGCTCTGGGTTTGGCTTTACCAGATCTGGCCGAAGGTCCTCGACGCCATGGTGCTGGTCAAACCGGCAACCGTCGTCCAGTGGCATCGTAAAGGCTTCCGACTCTACTGGCGGCGGCGATCACACCACTTGGGACGGCCCGGGATGAGCCGCGAGATCCGTGATCTGATCCGCCAGATGAGCCAGGCCAACCCGTTGTGGGGTGCTCCCCGCATCCACGGCGAGCTGCTCAAGCTCGGCATCGAGGTCAGTCAAGCCACGGTCGGCAGATACCTGCCGTGGCGGCCCAAGGTCCCCTCCCCGACCTGGCGCTCGTTCCTTCACAA
>CAMARK010000100.1 GCA_945860205.1 Reyranella massiliensis 521
GATGCCGATGCGCAGCACGCGCTCGGCTTCGGAGGGTGGCTTTCCGAGGGGGTCGCCGTCTGTCGCCGAGGTGACACCCACCCGGGCGGCGGCGTCGGGAATGCCGAAGGGGGCGCCAAGGAGGGCGATCGCCGTCGTGCCCAGCAGCATGGCGCGGACCAGCGGAAAGCCGACGAGACTGACCGTGACCATCTTCGTCTCCTTGGCCGGTGTCAGAAGCGCCAGCCGATGCCGAACATCACATTATTATTGACGAATTCGTAGTTGGGCAAGTTCGAGCCGCGCGCGAACCGGCCGCCCGAAATGCTGAAAGTTGTCCGTTCGTCGAAGGGGATCGACAGCACCAGATTGAGGATCGTGTCGAGCTGCTGACGCACGACGCCCGGATCGATGATCGGATCGGGAGCGTCGTACTGCCACCATTGCTGGTTGACCGTCAGGTTGATGCTCCAGGGGAGCTCGCTCTTGAACAGCGGATCGGCGAACCGGAAGGCCATGCCGCCGCCGACGCCGGCAACCACGTAGTTCTGCGAGATCGTCTGCTGCGTCTGGTAGCGCTGGGCATTGCCGAGCGCATAGAGCGTGACGACATCCGTCAGCTGATACTGGAAGGTCGTTGTGGCCGAGTACTGGGTGCCAGTGAACTGGCTGTTGGTGGGCAGGTAGTTGGTATTGGGGTAGTTCTGCTGGCGCCAGCTGAAGATCGAGACGTTGCGCAACTTGTCCGCCAGCAGCACGCCGCTCTCCAGCCCGGCGCCATAGCTGCCGTAGTAGGGCTGGTCGTTGACCCAGATGTAGCCGGCGCTCAGGAACGGCTTCAGGATGACGTCCTCGAAAATGCCCTGGAACGCCTGGAAGCGAGGTCCGGTCGTGAAGTCGATCAGCGAGACATTCGCCGCCTGCAGGCTGAACTGGCGATTGGCATAGACCGTGAGCTGGCTCTCGATCGCCGACTTGTCCTGAAGGCCGAGATCGTAGGAATGGCGAAACTGCGCCGAACTCACGAAGCCCCAGTCCGACGTCCCGAGGGCCTGCTGGTTCAGGTTGGCGGTCTGCCCGAACAGCCGGACCGCCGACGTCGCGGGACCGAGATTGGCGTTGGACTGGTAGCGGGTGCCGAGGAACAGCTCGCCCGAGAAACGCGAGGGGCTTTGGCGCTTCTCGACCTCGGCCATGAACTGCTCGGCCCGGCTGCGCACATCGGCTGGCAAGGCCTGTGATTTCAGGGCGGTTTCGAGATAGGTGCGGGCGATCTCGTAGGAGCCTAGCCGGTAGTAGAGGACGCCGAGCTCCAGTCGCACCCGGGGAAGGTCCGGATTGATGAGCAGCATCCGCTCCAGGGCCGAGATCGCCCCTTCGGGATCGCCGGTCTGGCTCGCGATGGTGGCGAACTTGAACAAGACGTCGAGGTCGGCCGGCTTGCGCAGCATCTCCTGGAAAGCGTCGTCGTACTGCTGCTCTGCGTTGGCAGACGCAGCCGCCGTCTGGGCCCATGCACCGTGCGACAAGGACGCCGCTGCGGCTGCCGCAAGTGCGCAAGCTGCCACGACGCCTGCAACACGCTTAAGCTGCCCAAAAATCTTCGTCTCCCCACGGCCCGCATGAACGCGAGGTCACTCAAGTAGAGTGATGCAGCAAACGTGCTAAATCAACCAGCTCCGGACGATGAGAGCCCATCCCAGCAGGGGGCCGGCGCGGGCGGCGCGCATGCGCAACAGCATGCGGCGATACTGCCGGTCTCCCAGGGCCAGGATAAAGCGCTCGCGGTCGCGGGTCATCGCCGTCAGCATCCGATCCAGCATGCGGCCGTGCGTGTCGCCCCAGTTGCGGCTGGAGAGATGCAGCCGCCCGCCCAGAACGGGATTGTCGGCGGCGCCGTTGCGGCCATGCAGCCGGTAAGAATAAAGCGCCTCGTCGATCAGCAGTGAGCCCGCCACCATCTGGGCCATGACGACGATGTAGAAATCCATGTGCAGGCGGAACGCCTCGTCGTCGTCGGGGAAGACGAGGTCGATCAGCGAGCGGCGGAACATCATCGATGAGGTGCTGACCCAGACCCAATGCACGACGCGCTTGGTGTAAAGGCGATAAGGTGTCTGGCTCTGCCAGGTGGCGCCCCGCGCGGAGTCGACCTTGGGCACGCGCGCCGGGTCGATCGGCGTGAAGGCCTGGTCTCGGTCGACGCGGGCGCGTTCCTTGCCGAACCAGTAGACGCAGCCGGCGATCAGGGCGCCCTGACCGTCGATCAGCCGCGCGTTGCAGGCGGTGAAACCCACCGCATAGGTTTCGTTCAGGTGAGCGGCGAGGTGGCGTTCGAGGAAGTCGTCATTCCACAGATCGTCGGAATCGAGGAAGCAGACGAACGTCGCCCGCGTGGCGGCGAGCCCATGCCGTGTGGCGCCGGTCTGGCCGACGTTCTTGTCCAGCCGCAGCAGCGAGAAGCGCGGATCCGCGAGCTCGTCGAGGGTCTGGCGAACCACCGCGGCGGAATCGTCGGTCGAGGCATCGTCGACGACGACGCACTCGAAGTCGCGCAGGGTCTGGCGCGCCACCGAGCGGATGGCATCGCCGATATAGTCACGGCAGTTGTAGCACGTGACGACGACGGAAATTCTCGGGAGTTTGGTGTCGGACATCCGCTAGCGCTTCGCGCCCGCCGATCCCAGGAAATCGAAGTCCACGCCTTCGTCGGCCTCGAGGACCGTGTCGAAGTAGAGTCTCGCGTAGCCGCGATGGCTGCCGGGATGTGGCGGCGGCGCCTTCCAGGCCTTGCGCCGCTTGGCGAGTTCAGCGGCCGACACGAGCAGTTCGAGCTTGCGCTTGGGCACGTCGAGGGTGATGCGGTCGCCGTTCTTCACCAGGGCGAGGGGGCCGCCGTTTGCCGCCTCGGGCGAGACATGCAGCACGATGGTGCCGAAGGCGGTGCCGCTCATGCGTGCGTCGGAAATGCGGATCATGTCCTTCACGCCGGCGCGCGCAAGCTTCATCGGGATCGGGAAAGACCCGGCCTCCGGCATGCCGGGCGCACCCTTCGCCCCGGCATTGCGCAGGACGAGGATGTCGTCGGCCGTCACGTCGAGCTTCGGATCGTCGCCGCGTAGTGCCAGGTCCTCGAGCGAATCGAACACAACTGCGCGACCGGTGTGGGTCAGCAGCGTAGGTGATGCCGCCGAGTGCTTGATGACGGCCCCGCGCGGCGCGAGGTTGCCGCGCAGCACGGCCATACCGCCGGTCGGCTTGATCGGATTCTTGCGTGTCCGGATAACGGTCTGGTTGGGAACCATCTCGGCCTTGTCGATCACCTGCTTCAGCGTGCGGCCGCTCACTGTCATCGCCGTCTCGTCGAGCAAGCCCCGGATCTCCTTCATCAGGCGCGAGTTGCCGCCGGCCCAGTGGAAGTGCTCCATGTAGTGGTCGCCGGACGGCTTGAGGTCGACCAGCACCGGCACGTTCTGGCCGATCGTGTCGAACTCCTCCAGGTCGATCTTGATGTCGAGGCGGCGCGCGACGGCGGTGAGATGGACCAGCGCGTTGGTCGAGCCGCCGATCGCCTGCATGACGGTAAGCGCATTGCGGAAGGCTGCTTTCGTCATGATCTCGCTGGGCTTCGGCCCGCCACTCTTGGCCATCTCGGCCGCACGCTTGCCGGTGGCTTCGGCGACGCGCAGACGATCGGAATGCGTGGCCGGGATCGAACCGCTGTTGGGAAGGCCCATGCCCAGTGTTTCGACCATGCAGCCCATGGTGCTGGCAGTGCCCATCACCATGCAGGTGCCCTTGGTCGGCGCCAGTCGCTCGCTCACCTGCTGGATGTCGGATTCGGAGAAAGTGCCGGCGCGATATTGGCCCCACAGGCGACGGCAGTCGGTGCAGGCGCCCAGGACCTCGCCCTTGAAGTGACCCACGAGCATGGGGCCGACGGGCAGTACGATAGTGGGACGGTCGGCGCTGGCGGCGGCCATGAGCTGGGCCGGCAGGGTCTTGTCGCAGCCGCCGATCATAACGACGGAGTCCATCGGCTGCGCGCGCACCATCTCCTCGGTATCCATCGCCATCAGGTTACGCAGGTACATGCTGGTCGGGTGCGAGAAGCTCTCGTGGATCGAGATGGTGGGAAACACCATCGGCAGCGCGCCCTGCAGAAGGATGCCGCGCTTCACCGACTCGATCAGATCGGGGACGTTGCCGTGGCAGGGGTTGAAATCGCTGAAGGTATTGGTGATGCCCACGATCGGCCGGTCGAGCGCGTCGTCGGTGTAGCCCGCCGCCTTGATGAAGGCCTTGCGCAGGAACAGCGAGAAACCGGCGTCTCCATAGGTAGCGAGGCCTTGGCGCAGTCCGGTGGCTTTCGGCGCACCTGAGGTACGCTTGCGGGAAGTCATGATTCTCTCTCTTTCCTGTATTTCAGCACATTTTGTCAGGTCGGCGCGATCGCTTCCAGACCAGCCGCCCATCTTGCGTGGGCCGTGGAATCGCGCCCCGAGGCGAGCGTGCGGGCGAGTTCAAGGCCCATCAGTGCGCCGAACTTGAAGCCATGACCGGAGCAGGGCGACATGACCCAGCCGCAAGCGGCCTGCTTCTCGACGACGAAGCGTTCGTCCTCGGTCACGGTGTAGAAGCAGACTTTCAGCCGGTCGGTGCGCCAGCGGTCGAAGCCACGCAACAGGCTGCGGCAGCGATTCAGCAGGGGCCGGATGTCGTCTTCGCTCGCCGCGCGTTTGGCCGTCGGGTCGCCGGATCGGCTGAATTCGTGGTCACCAACCTTGAAGCCACGACCTTCCATCGGGGGCACCAGGTAGAGCCCGACGTCGCCGGTCTTCTCGATGATCATCGGCCCCCGTGCCCAGGCGGCGCGATCTTCGTCCGGCAGGTCGAAATAGATGACGACCTGGCGCGACGGGATCAGGCGCCGTCCGAGATCGGGCAGCAGGCGGCCGACCCAGGCGCCGGCTGCGACCACGACAACGTCGGCGGCATGCGCCGCGCCAGCTTCGGTGACAATGCGACCATACTCGAGGTCGACCGCGCGCACGGTCGTGTGGGGGTGAAGGTGTACGCGCGGCTGGCGGGCGAGGTGTTGGGCAAGTGCGGTGACGATATCCTGGGCGAACAATACGCCACCCGAGTCGATCCAGAAGGCGCGCTCGACGCCTTTGGCTTCGATCTGAGGAAAGCGATGCCGCAAATCAGCCACCGGCAGTTCGGTCATGGACTTGCCGATGGTTGCCAGCGTGGCGGCCGAGCGTTCGGCCCAATCGGCGCCGTTGCCGGTGAGCGCCAGCGTTCCAGTAGGCGCGTAGAGACGCTGGCCGAGGTCCTGCCACAGCAGATCCCAGGTGGCATAGGCATCGTCGATCAGGCGGGCATAGCCCACATGATCGCCGTAGGGGTGGCGGATGAGACGATGTTCGTCCATCGACGAGGCGAGAGGGTTGGGCAGCGGGCCCTGCTCGAACAGTTCGACCTCGTGGCCGTCGCGCGCCAGCCCCCACGCGGTGCTGAGGCCCATGATGCCGCCGCCGACGATGATCGCCTTCATGATCGAGTCCTCATGGTCGCCTAGCGCGCCGGCCAGCGGTCGAGCGCGGCCTGGCGCTGGCGCCATTCCGAGCGCGACGCGAGTTCGGCATGCACGCCGGCCGCAACGTCGGCCAAGGGCTGGGCGGCGATCAAGCGGCCAGACGTGTCGAACGACAGTTTCAGGGCGCCGACCCAGCGCCCGGGAAATTCCCCGGCCTCGTAGTCGGCGGCATCGGCGACCAGGCGGTCGGCCGAGGCGTATTCATCGATGGTTCTGAGGCAATGGCCGCCGGCCTGCTGCTCGACGATGAGATAATAGGTGTTTTCCATCTCCCCTCCGTTCGAGGACGATAGGGTAGATAGGATAAACTCCTATGGTACGTCAAGCGATAGGCTAGCGGGAATACTTGCCGACGATCAGTTGGACCTTTTGCCACTGGCTGCGGTCGAGGTCGAAATCCTTCGCCGGGTTGAACTGGCGGACGCGCCATTTCTCCGGCGTGGTCCGCAGCAGGCGCTTGACCAGGGCCTGTTGGGCGCCGTCGCCCTGGTCACGGACGAAGACGCAGTCGTCGCCGGGCCGCACCGGTCGGCCAGGATGGACGAGCAGCAGGTCGCCCTGTTCGTAAGCCGGGCTCATGCTGTCGCCGATGACGTAGCAACCGTAGCCATCGCGCACCGACAGCAGCGGCTCGGGCCGGCGTACGTAGTCTATCGGCTCGCTGGTAATGATAATGGCGCCATTGCCGCCTTCGGCTGAGGCGTAGACCGGAAGATCGGCGCGATCGGCTGCCCGCAGGGGCCCCGCCATGCGGAGGTCGCCCTCAAGCCGGCCGCCAGCGCCAGGAGGCGCTGCGGTCGAACGCAGGTCGTCCGGCGAGACCCCGAGCAGGGGCGCCAGACCGTGCCGCGCTACCTCCGGCAATTCGCGCGGCGAGCCACGCATCAGGTATTGCTGCAGGTAGGCGTGATTGCGGCCAATGGCCAGCGAGAGGTTCTTGAGATCGAGATCCGGCCGACGCGCCAGAGTATCGACCAATACTTTGCGGGGTGCGTCCATGATGCTGGCATTTTGCCAGCCGGCGACGATTTCGTCTACTAGGAATTGTACGATTGACAGGGATAAATATTCCTATACTCCTGCCGACAGGAGGTACGGATGTCCTATCCCAGACTTTACGATCGACTCCCCACCCAGCGCTTCGCCACCGCCTTCGGCGGTCGTGCTGCTGCTGCGAACTACCATGGTGTCCAGATCGCCCGGCTCCTTGCCGCGAAAATGGGCCTTCGACCGGTCGACGTCCTGCCGTTCATGGCACGGCCGCTGGCCCGCGAAGCCGCCCGCGTGCTCGGCGTGTCCGCCGATCGCGCCCTTGCCGAGTTGATCGCTGAAACCGAAAAGAATGGAGGCCGTCATGACCGCTGACCTGACCTTTGCCGAAGTCCGGCGCGCGGTGATCGTCACCCTGGAACGGGCGGCGGACACGCTGAGACGCCTGCCAATGCCGCGGAACGGCAGGCCGGCACTGGAACGTTCATCGTGGCCGATGATTCCGATCGATCCCGACGACGCCTTCGGCCAGGCCTCCTCACGCGCACCCAGGCTTCCGCCCGGACCGCGGGCGATCTCCGAACTCGACAGCGTGCTGCCGTGGCTGCGAGCGCTCGACAACACGGACCGTCAACTCGTCTGGGCGCGCGCTGTCGGGCTGTCGTGGTCACGCCTTGCACGTGAATTCGGCATCAATGTTGGACGGCTACGTTATCGCTGGAACGCCGCGATCGATCGCATCGTCGCCGCTGCCGTGCATGACGCAGTCGTGACTGGATCTGCCGCGGCATCGCGTCGTAGGTCTTGCCAAAAGGATCGTATTGCGCGTTGATGTACCCAGAGCGTACACAACCGTAGCGTAGACACCTTAGTGTAGTTGGGAGAAGTCCATGGCAATGACCATGCTGCAGATGGCGGGCGCCACGCCCACGCCGGCGACAACGGCGGACGGTGTCTTGCTGATCATCGACGCACAGCGCGAATACACCGACGGCCTGCTGCCGCTCACCGGCGTCGCCGCGGCGGTCGAGGCGCTTGCCGTGTTGCTCGAGAAGGCCCGGAAGGCTGGTGCCCCCGTCGTGCACGTGCGCCACCAATCCAAGGGTAAGGCGTTCAATCCGTCTTCGACGGGCTACAAGATCGTGGCCCAGCTTACGCCGCGCGCCGGCGAGACGATCGTCGACAAGGCACTGCCCAATGCCTTCGCCGGCACCGAACTGGCCAAGCACCTGGCGGCCATCGGCCGCAAGAACCTGATTGTCGGCGGATTCATGACTCACATGTGTGTCTCTGCAACGGTGCGGGCGGCGACCGACCAAGGTCTAATGAGCACGATCGCCGCCGATACGGTGGCGACGCGGGATCTGCCCGACGCCACCGGGGGAGCCACGATCGACGCGGCTGCCATCAATCGCATCACGCTCGCGGCACTGTCCGATCGATTCGCGTGGATCGTGCCCAAGGCATCCCAGATCGCCTGAGCAACGCCAGGCAGCTTTCGCGGCTCTTCGGAATTCGTTCAACCCGACGCTTCGGCCGCGGCGCCGGGCGGCAAGGCCGTGCTGCCCTGGACCTGCGAAAGCACTGCAATCGCGGCGATGGCGAGCAGCAGCGTGAGCGAACTGTAGCTGATGAGCGTGGTGTACCTGACCGTCGTCGCACCGGGCCGGGTGCCGACGAGGCGGCCGATGAAAGCCAGCGGGGTGGACGGCAAAGGTGCTGGCATGGGTTTCTTCCTCGACCGCGGCGAGAGAGCTCACCCGATTGCCGACGCGTTACCTGGAGTCTATCGGACAAGGCGGCGCGCGCAATGTCCGACATGTAACGTTGGTAGAAAGCGCAGATTGGTCGCCAAAGAAAAATGGGCGATCCGTTGCCGGACCGCCCATGTTTCGACCGAGACGAAGATCAATTAGGTGAGGCTGTTGGCGACAGAGTTCAGCGTGTTGTTGACCTTGCCGCCGACGGTGTTCATCGCGGTGATGGCGGCGACGGCGATCAGCGAGGCGATCAACGTGTACTCGATGGCGGTGGCGCCGTTTTCGTTCTTCATGAGACGACGGAGAATGGACAGCATCTAAATCTCCAAAGACAAAAAGAGGTCCTGGCTATCTTGCAAAGGATCACGGGCGGTCCGTTGCCGGACCGCCCATGTCCGAACGGAAGTCGATCAGGTGAGGCTGTTGCCGACGGTGTTCAGCGTGTTGTTGACCTTGCCACCGACGGTCTTCATCGCGGTGATGGCGGCGACGGCGATCAGCGAGGCGATGAGTGTGTACTCGATGGCGGTGGCGCCGTTTTCGTTCTTCATGAGGCGACGGAAAATGGACAGCATTTTTATCTCCAAAGAAAAAAGACGTCTTTTGGTCGGCTTTTGTGTCCACCGCCCCATGACGTTCTGGGGATTGCCAAGGGTGATCGACACAACTGCTGGGGCCGATATGCGCCCCTACCTCAATAAATAGTTGAGATATTGATACTAACTTATTGATTTAAATAATGTATTCAACGAATGAATTGTATCAACTTGTTCACGATATCGATATTTCTGTCGTCGATGGAAGTTGAAGGTCGGGTAGCGGCAAGCGTCGTGTTATCGTTCGGCAACAGGGAGGGCGTGTCATGAAATCAATTCTGACAATGGCCTGGACGGCAGAAGATCCGTCCGCATTCGATTTGGCGGCAAAGATTGCGCGAAAATTCGGCGCCCGATTGGTTGGGCTCGAACCGCCGTCCTACGGCGTCATGAGCATGGCGTGGGCCGATGCCGGCATGGGTGCGCCGATCGGCGGCGGCTTGGCCGAGGATGCGGAGGAGCGCCAGCGCGTCGCTGCGGTGAAGCAGGCGTTCGATCAACGTGCGACGGGGCTCCAGTCCGAATGGCGTTCGGCCGACGACAGCGGCCCGACCGCGATCGGCACGATCGGGCGCGCCTACGACCTGATCGTCCTGCCTCAGCCGGGAGCGCTGCCGAAAATGCCGGAAAGCGTTTTCGAGACCGCGCTGTTCGATTCGGGCCGTCCGGTTCTGGTCGTGCCGACGGGTTTCGGCGGGCTGGTGGGCAAGCGCATTCTGTTTGCCTGGAACGGCTCCACCGAGAGCGCACGTGCCATTTCGCTCGCGATGCCGGTGCTGAGCGGCGCCGAGGGGATCGTGGTGCTGAGCGTCGATGGCGCGATGGTGCCGGGACCGAGCTCGGCCGAGATCGCCGAGTCGCTCAAGAGCCATGGGTTGAATGTCACCAGCCAGCACGAGAAGCCAGGCTCGCGCTCGGCGGGCCAGACGATCGTCGACACGGCCATCGCCGTCGGCGCCGACCTGATCGTGAAAGGCGCCTACACCCAAAGCCGCCTGCGGCAGATGATCTTCGGCGGCATGACCCGCCATCTGATCCTGAGTTCACCACTGCCCGTCCTCTTCTCATACTGACGATCCGCCGCCGGTACCTTCGCTGGCGGCCGTGCTAGAACCCGCCGCATGACGGCTGGCCCGAAACCGACCGAGGACCGCAAGCGCCTGCGCACGATCGGTGTGGTGGTGCTCCTGCTGTGTGTCGCCGCCGCGCTCTTCGTAGCGTTCGGCCGGGCCGAAGCGCCGGGAACCAGTGCTACGATCGGCGAGAAGCTTGCGATCCTCAAGGCCGAGCGCGCGAGCCTTCAGGCGCGCGCCGATGGCGAGGCAAGGATTGGCCTGCTTCAAGCGTTCCGGGCCGCCAGCCTGCTGACCGATGCGCTTGCCGCACGCTACGAGCCCGACGCGGAACGTGCCTTCGATCGGCTGCACGCTGGCCGCCTCCAGCCCTTCGCGGAGATCGATCGTCTCAACGTCGCCATCAAGGACGCCCTCGACCGGCCCGGCGATGGCGCTCGGCGCGCGGCTCGCAGGGCGGCCGAGCAGGCGACGACTCAGTTGGAACGAATCGCGGGCCTCGACGATGCGCCGCTGGTGCTGGCCTATACGCCGCGTTTCGTGCCGCCGCGCCGTGCCACGGGCGAGCTCACCTTGACGCCAGGGGCCTCGGGCGCCGCCCCGCCGGAAGTCGCGCTGCGTCTCGACATGCAGCCGGGGGTGGCGGGAGGGGTGACGGCGCCTTCCGGGGCGCCGTCCTCGGCAGCGCCGCCATCTGGAATGCCCACCGTGCCGCGTTACGCGCCCGACTTCGCGGCGTCGGGCGAAGACGATCCGGCGGTCCAGATCGAGGTGGCCGGAGTCTTTCTCTCCTCGGGTGGCGGACCGCCGCCGGTCCTCGCGATCGGGACCTGGCGCGGCGATGCCGCCGTCGCGCCGGAGCGGCTGCGCTTCTCGGTGCCGCGCAGCGCCTTCGCCAACGACGCCGCCCGCACGACCTTTGCGTCCGGCTCGTTGATCGTCCGTCGCGGCTCCCGCACGACGACGTTCCAGTTGCTGTTCACGGTGCTGCCCGATCGTCCCGGCTCCTTTGCCCTGGATCAGCGGGTACACACGACGGAACTCGAATCGAACACGCTGGTGTCACCCGAGATCCTGTCGCGGGCGCCGCCGGGCGAGACGCGCACCGTGCGGCGCTGCTTCGATCCACCCCAGGGCTGGCGATTCGACAAGGAACGCCGGCGCGTCGTCATCGTCGAGCGGCTGGGCTGGATCGACGACATTGCCGATCCGACGATGAACGCCGGCCTGGTCGAGTTCGTGCCCGAGGAAGATCCCGGGCAGATCTGCATCGCCGTACTTGCGCGGCCGGTCACCAAGGCCGCACGTACCGCCACCATCGGTCGCTTCGAGGCGACACTGGTCCGCGACCGGCCGGTCGACCAGGTCCTGAAGAGCGGCGTCCGGGCGCTCGACTGGCGCGAGCCGGCCCGCATGCCGATCGAGCCGGGCATGGTCGAGTGGAAGCTTTATGTCCGGCTGTTCGACGAAATCGTCCGCGAATTCGATCAGGCGGTGCCGTCCGGTTTGCCGTTCCTGCGCGTCGAACTCGATGCCGGCGGCAAGCTCCTCATTCTCCAGGCCGATCCGACAGTGGAGCCTTAGCTGGCGACCGCCTTAGCGGCCCCCCTCAGCGACCCCCCCCTTTTAGCGACCTCTAGCCTCGAGGCGCAGGCGGAGCTTGCCGCTGGCATCCTTGAGATCGAGCGTGGTCGCGGCGATCTGGGCGCTCTTGACCGCGCCGAGTGCGTCGATGAAGCGTCGCTCGACAGCATCGGACGGCGGCTGGCAGGCGGCGAGGGTCATCGGGCCGGCGATGAAGCGCAGGCCGTCGGGATCGAGCGTGTAGGGGCCGCCCAGGCTGTTGCAGCCGGTCGATGCCGAGAATTTCCCCTCGTCATCGAGCGTCAGAGTTGGCCGTCGCAGGCCATCGCCGAAAGCCAGCCGGTTGCCGTCGATCTCGAGGACGCGCCATTCGGTGCCGCGGAGTGCCGCACTTCGCGGCGGCGGCGGCGGGCACGTCGCATTGGGCTTGAGATTGGCGACGCGTTCGACCTCGATCTCGCCATCGTCGGCGAAGCGGCCGATAATCTGGAAGAAGAGCAGGGCTTCCCGAGAGGGGGCGGCCTGCACCCAGGCGTGCTCGAGATCAGGCTCGGCGCCCTTCTGAGCCACGCCGTAGGTGCGTCCGGTGAAGCACTCGGTGAAGAGCCCGCCATCCTGTGCGTCGCGATAGAGGCCTTCGAGCCGGAACTGGCCGTCGATCTTGTCGGCGGTGGCGGTCTGCACAAGCTCGTCGCCGTTGTCGCCGATCAGGCGATTGCCGTTGGCTTCGCGGAAGGCGCGTCGGGCGACGAGGCCGCCGCGCAGGATCAGACGGACGCCGCCGTCCACTTCCTGCGTCCACTGGCCGAGGTCGAGCGTGGGCGCGTCGCTGCCCTCGCGCGTCTCGCGCAGCCGGAATGTGCCATCGGGGAACAGCGTGACGGTGAGGCCGGGGCCCGCAAAGGTACGCGGCGGATCGCCCGGCCGGCCGGCGGCGTGGCAGCGCATCGCCCGTCCAGCCGCTGTCAGCGTCGCCTCGCGGCCACGACCGCGGAGTTCGTAATAGGAGTCGCCGTAGGCGAAGCCCGAGCCGGAACGCTGGCGCGGCAGCTCGATCTCGGGCTGGCCTGCGACCGTAATCGTGGCGAGGTCGCCCGCCTTGGAAAAGACGGCACTGAAATCGGTGGCGCCGGGGCAGACGTACCTGACCTCGGGACCAGGCGGCTGGCCTTCCTCGCGCGGCGCGGCTGGTGGAGGCGCCAATGATGGTGCTTGGCCCATCGCGGTGCCGGCAGCCGCGGACAGGAGCGCGAGCGTCAGGATGGCGAACCGCTTCATTGCCCGTTCTCCGTGTAGGGCTTGGGGATGTCGCCGTCTGCCGATAGCAAAACGGCGACAGGCCGCGTGGTCTCGAACTGCGCCAGCACGATCAGGCCGACCACGGTGATGGGGACGCACAGGAACATCCCGACCACGCCCCACAGCGTGCCCCACACCACCAGGGAGACGATCACCACCAGCGGCGAGAGGTTGAGCGTGTGGCCCATGATGGCCGGTTCGATGACGTTGGCGGTCACGACCTGGATGCTGCCGAACACGAACAGCACGATGAGGAAGGGCGTCAGATGGTCGAACTGGACCAGCGTGAGCAGTGCCGGCGCGACGATGGCCAGGATCGAGCCCACGGTGGGGATGTAGTAGAAGAAGAACACCAGCACCGCCCAGAAGCCGGCGAAATCGACGCCGACCCAGGCCATCACCAGGTAGGCGAGCGCCGACGTGGTGGCCGCGAGCGTGGTCTTGATGCGGATGTAGATGCGGATCTCGCGGTCGATCCGTTCCAGCACGGCGCGCACGCGCGCCTGGTTCTCGCCCTGGCCGAAGATGATCGCCAGCTTGCGCTTGAAATGGACCTGCTCGACGAACAGGAAGCCGGCATAGATCAGCACGATGCCGGTGATGCTGACGATCGAGGCGGCGGCGGCGGCGAAGCCGGTCAGAGTGTCGGCCAGGCTGAAGCGGTCGAACAGCTCGACAAGGGTCGGCGCCTGTTCGAGACCGACAAGCTGGGCCACCTGGCCGATGATCTTGGTCAGCCGGCTCTCGTAGTTGGGTGCGGCGGCGATGACGGCCGTCACGTTGGCGCCGATGGTGCGGCCGACCACCCAGAACAGGCCGCCGATCGCGACAAGGGCCGCGAACATCGCGATCGGCCGCGGCAGACGCCAGCGACCGAGCCGCGGCTTCTCGAAGGCGTCGGCCAGGGCATCGACCATGTACCAGAGCACCAGCCCCAGCACGAAGGGCAGCAGCAGGCCGCGGCCGGCCACCAGCAGGTAGATGGTGGCGGCGATCACGATCGCCCACAGGGCGGCGCGCTGCAGAGTCATGCCGGCACTATAGAATGTACCGCCGGTGGTGGGGAGGGTAGCTTTGGCCGCATCTGCCGGGGGATCATCCATGCTGCGCCTGCTGTTCGGCTTCGAGGGGCGAGTCAACCGCGCCAGGTACTGGCTGTTTCATATCGGCGCCGCCCTCGCCATCGCGGTCTTTTGGATACTCGTCATCGGCACGGTCGACTTTGCCACGCACGATCCCCGGCAGAGGTTCGCCGAGATACGCGGAACCGTCCTCCTCACGGCGCTGCCGGTGGCCATCGTGTTCTTGTGGAGCGCGCTCGCCATTTCAGTGAAGCGCTGGCACGACCGCAACAAATCGGGCTGGTGGGTCCTGATCGGCTTCGTGCCGGTGATCGGCCACCTGTGGTTCCTGATCGAGTGCGGCCTGCTGCCCGGCACGCCGGGCCCCAACGACTACGGCCCCGACCCGCTGGCGCGCTGATCCCCTGCGATCTGATCCCCTGCGATCTGATCCCCTGCGATCTTATCCCCGCCAAGCGCCCGGGCGAGGGCCCGGCGGCCGGCCTCGGTGAGTTCGACGCGGTTCTCGCCGCCGCCGGACTGGCGGACCAGTCCATCGGCGCGCGCATCCTCCCATACCGGGAAGCGCGGGCAGGAGCTTTGCCAGGCGTCCAGCACGTCCTCGCGACGGCGCGGCCGGTCGGCCACCCATTGCAGGAACTGGATCATGATCAGGCTGGGCTGCGGTTCCCCGGGCTTCGGTTCCATGGGGCCGATTTTGCCGCCGGCCGCGTCGGTCGCGCAAGGTCGGGCGGACGGCCAAATTGGGACCGAAAAATGAAAGTTGCAAGTTCAGCAGGTTTGGGCTATATTTTCCGACATGATGCCGGTGGCGCGTTCGGAGGGCCCTTCGAGGGGCCTTTTCAGCTCCGGCGCCCCTAACTCCGGCGCCCCTAGCTCCGACGAAAATCGACGTGCGGCGCGTTCAGCAGGCGGAAGGCAAGCGCCGCGCTGCGGCCGGCCAGCAGGCCGGCGCATGGAACCATCGTAAGCGTGCCCGCCAGGCGCCAGGGGGCGCCGTCGGGTCCGGCCAGGGCGCCGCCGATCTCGAACCCGACCGCGATGGGGATGGCCAGTGTCACCCAGAACAGGGCGCGCCGGCTGGTCGGCCGCAGCAGCCGGAAGTTCTGGTCGACCTTGAGCAGCATGGTGGCGCCGCGCACCGCGCCGGCGGCCACGCTCAGCGCGAAGGCGGCGCCGAACCACCACGCCGGCTGCCGCGCCGCCAGTTGGAACAGGACCAGGATCATCGCCAGGCCCACGGCCACCGCCGGCAGCGCGAACAGCCGCCACGGCCGCATCGAGCGGCCGCGGATCTCCCGCAGCGCCAGGTGCACCGCCGCCATGGCGCCGAGCACGAGCACGAGATGCAGGAGGTTGAGGTGGAAGATCACGGGGCGAGCCTACGGTACTGCCGGTGACCGCTGTATGACGCTGTCGCGCGACTCTGATGCAAAGGGATACCATACCCGCCTGTGGGTCGGGTGCTCTACATAGCTATCGGGCGCGGAATCGGATGCGGCGCTAGGTCGACGGTTTGGTGCCAGCGCCTTTGCCGGTTTTTTTGGCAGCGCCCTTGGCCTCCGCCGCGTCCTTCTTCTCGGCGATCCCCGACGGCAGCGAATACATCAGCCCCAGCACCGCCACGGCAAGCAGCGTGCCGAGGACCGCGATCTGCCACAGCCCGAACCCGGCCGAGAGCCCGACGGCGCCGGCCAGCCACAGCCCGGCCCCGGTGGTGAGCCCCTGAACCTCTCCGCGCGAGAACATGATGGTGCCGGCTGCCAGGAAGGCCACGCCCGCCGTGACCGCCTCGACGGCGCGCAGCGGATCGAGCGCCGCGCCCTCGCGGCCGCCCAGCGCCGGGGAATGCATGATCTCGAGGGTGAGGATGCCCACCGTGCCCGCCGCGACGCAGACCAGCATATGGGTGCGCAGGCCCGCCGGCCTGTTGCGCCATTCGCGCTCGAAGCCGATCACCCCGCCCAGCACGGCGGCCATCAGCAGGCGGGCGGCGATCACGGGAAACGACAGCCAGGTCGGCCGGGTGAATTCTTCCAGGAAATCGCTCATCGGCACCGGGCTCTGAAGGGGGACGTGCAGACACGACAAGGCCCGCCTGAAGGGGTTGGCCTCCGGGCGGGCCCTGCACGCATCGAGCGCTGGGGGGCTAACTCGACACGTTGGTGAACGAAGACAGGCAGCGGGGATGATGCGGCCCGGTCAGTTCTAGGCAGGTAACGCCTGGCGGCGGGGAAAGGTTCCCGCCCGCCGCAGAGTTCGGCGAAGTGATTAGAGGGAACCAGAGTTCCCTTCCTCCACCCGCGAGCGTTGCGTAGAGTCCGGAGCAGACCCACTGGTCGGCAGCCGACTGCTGCGGTGCGCTATCGCCCGGGCAGGTGAAAGGGCGCAACGAGCGTCTGCAGCCCATGCCTCGAGACGGCGCTACTTGGCGAGGCCGGGCGCCGCATCGCTACGAGCAACTGCTTCACGCCCTCCCCATGACAGATCGTACGTCGGATAGTGGCCCTGCCTGGTCGAAACGCGGTGGAATGCCCCACGAAGGGCCGGCAAATAGAACAAACCGCGAATTTCGCCGCGGCACGACTGTGACTGCCTTGCCACACCTTGTGTAACAATGACTTAGCGGCGTTGTACAAAGTAGCGTGCCACCGGGGCTGTGTTTATATTGTGTCGGCCATACGAATTCGGGTTCGGTTCACGCCGCAGGCGTCCACGTTTTTTGTAATTAGGGGAGATCGAGACATGAAGAAGGCACTTATTGCCGCCGCTGCGTTTGTTGCGCTGCCGGCAATTGCCCAGGCGCAGACTCCGATGCCGGGCTTTTACATTGGCGCCGAAGGCGGCCTGAACTGGCTTCTCAACACCACGGTGACGGCGGCCACGGCGACCA
>CAMARK010000101.1 GCA_945860205.1 Reyranella massiliensis 521
TTGAGCGATCTCCTCACCCTCACCGGCCTGACCGTCGAATACCCAGTGGGGGGCGGCCGCCACGTCCATGCCGTCAGCGATGTCACGCTCGCCGTCCGCCAGGGCGAGACACTGGGCCTTGTAGGTGAGTCCGGTTCGGGCAAGTCGTCGCTGGCGCGGGCGCTTCTGCAGCTGCCGCCGCCCAAGGCCGGCAGCGTGCTGTTCGATGGCAACGAGCTGACCGAGATGCGCGGCGAGGCGTTGCGTGCGGTGCGGCCGCGCCTGCAAATGATCTTCCAGGACCCGATCGCCTCGCTCAACCCGCGCCGGCGGGTGGCCGAGATCGTGGCCGAGCCGCTGGTCGTCTCGGGCGTGCGCGATCCAGCCGAGCGCACGCGGCGCGTGCGCGCCGTCATGGAAGCGGTTGGCCTCGATCCCGATGTCGTGTGGACGCGCCGGCCGCATGAATTTTCCGGCGGCCAGTGCCAACGCATCGCCATCGCCCGCGCGCTGGTGCTCGAACCCAAGCTGATCGTCTGCGACGAGCCGGTCTCGGCGCTCGATGTCTCGATCCGCGCCCAGATCCTCAACCTGCTCGACGACATGAAGGCGCGCTTCGGGCTGACGCTGCTGTTCATCGCCCACGACCTCGCGGTGGTGAAGTCGGTGTCCGACCGGGTGGCGGTGATGTATCTCGGCAAGCTGTGCGAGGTGGCGGACTCGGCGTCTCTGTTCGCCACGCCGGCGCATCCCTATACGGCGGCGTTGATGGCGGCGATCCCCGAGCCCGACCCCGACGTCCCGCTGGGCGACACCAAGCTCAAGCCCGGTGACCCGCCGTCGCCGCTCAATCCGCCCTCGGGCTGCCGCTTCCGTACCCGCTGCCCGCATGGCGTGGACCGTTGCGCCACCGAAGTGCCGCTGCTGCGCGAGATCGCGCCCGGCCGCGAAGTTGCTTGCCACTTTCCGCTGATTGGCTGAACGAAAAACGGCGCGCATCGCTGCGCGCCGTTCTTTCGCCAAATGGTCGGAGCGAGAGGATTCGAACCTCCGGCCCCTAGCTCCCGAAGCTAGTGCTCTACCAGGCTGAGCTACGCTCCGTCAGATTTGCGGACTCCGGCCCGCTGGCGAGGCGGGGTTATAGCCGTGGCCTTCCGGGGTCGCAAGTATGGTCGCGGGGGGCGTGGCCGGCCGCTATAGTCCTGCCAATCGGGGGATTTGCGGGGATCACATGGCGAAGAAGAAGCGGCTGAAAATCGCGCTGATCGGCTATGGCGCCATCGGCCAGACCCTGTTCGACCTGTTTGCCGCCAAGAAGCCGCCGATCGACATCGTGGGCGTCCTGGTGCGGGAGGGCCGCATCAAGGCGACGCAGAAGAAGCTCGGCTCCAAGGTCGCAGTGGTCGATTCGCTGAAGGCGTTGCTGAAGCTCAAACCCGATGTCGTGGTCGAGGCGGCGAGCCAGCAGGCAGTGCGCGACTGGGGCGAGACGATCCTGAAGAAGGGCGTCGATTTCATGGTGATCGCCACCGGCGCCTACGGCGATCCCAAGCTCTGGAAGAGCCATGTGAAGGCAGCCGAAAAGAGCGGCGCGCGGTTGCGCCTGCCGTCGGGCGCGATCGCAGGGCTCGACGGTCTGCTGGCGATGCGGCTGGGCACCCTCACCAAGGTGAAATACGTGTCGATCAAGCCACCGCATGCCTGGACCGGCACGCCGGCCGAGACCGACTTCGACCTGCCGTCGATCAAGGAGCCGACGGTGATCTTCCGCGGCAAGCCGGCCGATGCCGGCAGGCTCTATCCGAAGAATGCCAATCTCGCGGTGACGGTGGCGCTGTGCGGCGCCGGGCTCGACCATACCGAGATCGAACTGGTGGCCGATCCGACCTTGCCGCCCGGCACTAACGCCAGTCGCCTGGAGGTGGTGGCCGACTCGGGCGAAATGACGATGCATCGGCTCGGCCGGGCCATGCCGGACAATCCCAAGACCGGCGTGCTGACAGCGCTCACCATGGCGGACGACCTGATGAAGATCGTCCGCTCGAGCGACTGGTAGAGAGCCCCTAGCGCGGGCTGCCGTGCTTGCGCATCTCGCGGCCACCCGGGCCACCGGCCATGCGCGGCTTGTCGAGGATCGCCTTTTGCTCCGGCGTCAGCACGGCATAGAGCGCCGTGAGCGTGGGCTTCACGGCCTCGATCGAGGCGACGCGGGCCTTCATCGCATCCTCTTCCATCGACAGGCGGTCGACGTAGTTGGGACGGTCCTTCATCTCGGCCGGCAGCGCGGCGCAGCGGGCGTTCGACTTGGTGTTGGCCTCGTCGGAGGCCTTCTCGAAGGCGTTCCAGGCGGTCATCTGCTCCGGCTTCAGCTCCAGTCGGGCTTTTATGTAGGCGCGGTTGCCGATGCGGCGGGCCAGCATGTCCTGGCACATCGACTTGGGCGAGAAGGTGCGGCCGGCCGCGGCGACCGGCGGCGCGGCCTGGGCGATCTCGAGCATGTCGAAGTCGCTGTCGCGATCGAGGGCGGAGGCAGGGCTTGCGAAGGCAAGGCCTGCAGCGGTGGCCAGAAGCAGGAAGCGGAAGGACATCGGAAACCTCACCGGAAAGGGAGCGTTCCGATGATACGGCCATTGCGGGCCGAACGTGCCCGCCGCGAAGGTTAAGTTATGTAAAGTTGGCTCCCGGACTGTTCGCGCGCAGCTCGGCCATCCACCGGGCAAAAGCCTCGCGCTCGGCCGGCGTCATGTGCAGGCCTTCCTTGGTGCGTCGCCACAGCACGTCCTCGGCCTCGACCGCCCATTCGTCGCGGATCAGGTGGCGGACCTCGACCTCGTAGAGATGGCCGCCGAAGTGCCGGCCGAGATCGGCCACCGCCTTCACATGGTCCAGCAGCTCGCCCAGCCCCGAGCCATGCCGGCGTGCCAGCACGCGGACCAGCTCCTTGGGCAGGCGGGGCTTGGTCTGGGCCGCGCCATCGACGAAGCGGTCGAATGCCTCCTCGAATGTCGGCGCATCGGCCAGCTCGCCGTCGAACACCGCCCGCGTCGCCGTCCAGGGGCCGCCCATGCGCGGGAAATGGGGTTTCAGGTCCGACAGCGCATGCTCGGCGAGACGGCGGTAGGTCGTGATCTTGCCGCCGAACACCGACAGCAGCGGCGCCGTTCCGACAGCACCATCGACTTCGAGGTGATAGTCGCGCGTCACTGCCGAGGGATTGTCGTCGCCGTCGTCGAACAGCGGCCGCACGCCGGAATAGGTCCAGACCACATCGGCTGGCGTCACCGGCTTCTGCATGTAGTGGCCAGCGATCTCGCAGAGATAGGCGATCTCTTCGGACGTGCAGACCGGCTTTTCGCCGAACTCGGAGGGAATGTCGGTGGTACCGATCACCGTGAAGTTGCGCTCGTAGGGAATGATGAAGACGATGCGGTTGTCGCTGTTCTGCAGGATGAAGGCGTGGTCGCCTTCGTAGAGCCGCGGCACCACGATGTGGCTGCCTTTGATCAGGCGCACGCGCTTGTTGGTGTGGATGGGCGTCTGCTCGTCGAGGAAATGTTTGACCCAGGGGCCGGCGGCGTTGACCAGGCCGCGCGCCTCGAGATGCACCGCCGAGCCGTCGGGCGCGGCGAGTTCGATCTGCCAGAGCTTGCCATCGTCGCTGCGACGGGCGGAGACACAGCGGTGGCGGGCGAAGATGCGGGCGCCCATCTCGCGCGCCGACTTCATGTTGGCGATCACCAGGCGGGCGTCGTCGACCCAGGCATCGGAATAGACGAAGCCCTTCTTGAACGACGGTTTGAGCCCGGCGCCGTACTTCGAGGCCGGCAGGTCGATCGCCTCCGACTTGGGCAGGGTCATGTGCCAGTCGAGGTGATCGTAGAGGAAGAGGCCGAGCCGGAGCATCCAGCGCGGGCGCAGGTGCGGCTCGTGCGGCAGGACGAAACGCATCGGGAAGGCCAGGTGCGGCGCCTTGGCCAGCAGCACCTCGCGCTCCATCAGGGCCTCGCGGACCAGCCGGAACTCGTATTGCTCGAGGTAGCGCAGGCCGCCGTGAATCAGCTTGCTCGAGGCCGAGGAGGTGGCGCTGGCGAAATCGTTCATTTCGCAGAGCCCGACCTTCAACGACCTTCCCACCGCGTCGCAGGCGATTCCCGCGCCGTTGATCCCGCCACCGACCACGAACAGGTCGAGCGGGTCGTCCTCCCTCGCTTCCATGCCCGATCCTATAGCGGGGGCCGGCGCGGGAGGCGAGCCGGCTGCTTGACGCGCCTCTGCTTGACCGGGATGCAGCGTATGCGCACAAGCGGTCCATGGGTCTGTTGCTCAAACTCGCGCTGCTCGGCGTCGCGCTCTACGCGGCGTATAGAACCTTCTCCCGTTGGAAGGGCCTGTACGACCGCTTCGTCGGTCCGCCGCCGGTTCCGCAAAAGCCGGAGCCGCCGCGTGCGCCCGAGCCGGCTCCGGCGCCCCAAACGGCCCAGGCCAAGCCCAAGGTGATCGAGGAAACCGTCCAATGTGCGGGCTGCGGTGCCTATGTTTCAACCGCTGCCGCGAAATGCGGCGGTTGCGGCCGTCCCCTGCCATAAGGCCGCAGCGGGCCGCCAGCGTGCTTGACCGGGGTAGGGGTCGCACCTATTTTGCCGCACCGCAAAAACGGCCTTAAGTCGAGGAAATACAAGGCCTTCTGAGCTTCGGGGAATACCGGTGTCCGCACCCGCCAAGCCGACGTGCTTTCAGGAATTGATCCTCACCCTGCAGGACTATTGGGCCGGGCAGGGCTGCCTGATCCTGCAGCCGTTCGACATGGAAATGGGCGCCGGCACCTTCCACACCGCGACGACCTTGCGGGCGCTGGGGCCGAACCCGTGGCGGGCGGCCTATGTGCAGCCCTGTCGGCGGCCCTCGGACGGTCGCTACGGCGAAAATCCCAACCGGCTGCAGCACTACTATCAGTTCCAGGCGATCCTGAAGCCGTCGCCGCCCGACATCCTCGAACGCTACCTGGGATCGCTCGACGCCATCGGCATCGACACCGGCCTGCACGACATCCGCTTCGTCGAGGACGACTGGGAAAGCCCGACGCTCGGCGCCTGGGGGCTGGGCTGGGAAGTCTGGTGCGACGGCATGGAGATCACCCAGTTCACCTACTTCCAGCAGGTGGGCGGCATCGAGGTCGAGCTGGTGGCCGGCGAGATCACCTACGGGCTCGAGCGGCTGGCGATGTACCTGTTCGACAAGAAGACGGTCTACGAGCTGCCGTACAACCGCGCCGATTCCGAGGTGCCGCTGACCTATGGCGATGTCTTCCTGCAGAACGAGCAGGAGCAGTCGGCCTACAATTTCGAGCATGCCGACACCGAGATGCTGTTCCGGCATTTCGCCGACGCCGAGAAGGAATGCGGCAGGCTGGTCGAGAAGAAGCTGCCGCTGCCGGCCTATGAGCAGTGCATCAAGGCAAGCCACACCTTCAACCTGCTCGATGCGCGCGGCGTGATCAGCGTGACCGAGCGGCAAAGTTTTATTCTGCGCGTGCGCGAGCTTGCCAAGGCGTGCTGCGAAGCGTGGCTCATGACACAGAAGGAGGCGGCTTAGATGGCCGAGCTTCTTCTCGAACTCCTGTCGGAAGAGATTCCCGCACGTATGCAAACGCGCGCCTCCGAAGACCTGAAGCGGCTGGTCGGCGACGGGCTGAAGGCCGCCGGCCTTTCGTTCACCGACGCGCGCACCTTCGCGACGCCGCGGCGACTGGCGCTGGTCGTCGAGGGCCTGCCGGCGGCCCGCGAGGATGTGAGCGAGGAAAGGCGCGGGCCGCGTGTCGGTGCGCTGGATCAGGCGGTCCAGGGCTTCCTGAAGGGCGCGGGTCTTTCGTCGCTCGATCAGGCCGAGAAGCGCGACACCGGCAAAGGTGAGTTCTGGTTCGCTGTCGTGACCAAGAAGGGCGGGCCGACCGCCGACGCTCTGCCGGCGATCATCGATGCCGCGATGAAGGCACTGCCGTGGCCGAAATCGATGAAGTGGGGCAGCGGCACCATGCTCTGGGTGCGCCCGCTGCAGTCCATCGTGGCGCTGTTCGACGGCAAGGCGCTGGCGGGCGAAGTGGCGCCCGGCGGCGCGATGAAGCCGATCGCCTTCGGCGACACCACGCGCGGGCATCGCTTCCTCAGCAAGGGCGACTTCAAGGTCGCGGACTTCGCCGACTATGCCGCCAAGCTTCGCGCCGCGCATGTCGTGCTCGATCCAGCGGAACGCAAGAAGATCATCCTTGCCGGAGCGCAGGAGCTTGCCGCCGACGCCCAAGTCGCCCTGAAGGCGGACGAAGGTCTGCTCGACGAAGTGGCTGGCCTGGTCGAATGGCCGGTGCCGTTGATCGGCACCATTGACGCGCAATTCATGGACGTGCCGCCCGAAGTGCTGATCCTCTCCATGAAGACGCACCAGCGCTACTTCGCGACGACCAAGACCGATGGCACGCTCGCCAATCGCTTCATCGTGGTGGCCAATAATGCGGCGCGCGACGGCGGCAAGGTGATCGCCGACGGCAACGAGCGCGTGCTGCGCGCGCGGCTGAGCGACGCCAAGTTCTTCTGGGATCAGGACCGCAAGACGACGCTGGAAAGCCGGTTGCCGGCGCTGAAGGGCATTGTCTTCCACGCCAAGCTCGGCACACAGGCCGAACGTGTCGACCGGATCGTCAAGCTCGCCGGCGAGATCGCCAAATTCGTGCCGGGCGCCGATCTCAGGCAGGTCGAGCAGGCGGCACGCCTCGCCAAGGCCGATCTCGTGACCGGCATGGTGGGCGAGTTTCCCGAGCTGCAGGGCATCATGGGCCGCTACTACGCGCTCGGCGAAAAGCTGCCGGCGGCGGTGGCCGATGCGATCGGTGATCACTATGCGCCAGCCGGTCCGAACGACCGCTGCCCCGATGCGCCGGTGTCCATCGCGGTGGCGCTGGCCGACAAGCTCGATGTGCTCACCAGCTTCTGGGCGATCGGCGAGAAGCCGACCGGGTCGCGTGATCCGTTTGCGCTCCGCCGCGCGGCACTCGGCATCATCCGCATCGTGGTCGAGAACAGGATCCGTCTGCCTCTGGGCGCGTTCTTCAAGGCGGTCGACCTGATGGATTTCTTCGCCGACCGCCTGAAAGTCCAGGTGCGCGAGAAGGGGGGGCGGCACGATGTCGTCGATGCCGTGTTCGCGGCAGGTGGATCGGCCGGCGGCCGATCCACCGGGGGCGGCGAAGACGATCTGATCCGGCTGCTGGCACGTGTCGACGCTTTGCAGGCGTTCCTCGGCACTGAGGCCGGCAAGAATCTGCTCACGGCCTATGGCCGTGCGGCCAACATCGTCCGCGCCGAGGAAAAGAAGGACAAGGGACTGGCGGTGAAGATTGCCGGGACGTCCGATGTCGCTCTGCTGGAACAAGCCGAAGAGAAAGCCGTTGTCGTCGCCTTGGCCGAGGTCGAACGTGCGTTGAAGCCGGCGCTGGCCGCTGAGGATTTCGCCGGTGCGATGGCAGCGTTCGCAGGCCTGCATGCGCCGATCGATGCTTACTTCGAAAAGGTCACAGTGAACGTCACGGATAGGCCTGATTTGCGACTAAATAGGCTTAAGTTACTCAACCAGATTCGCGCCACCATGGACCAGGTGGCGGATTTTTCGAAGATCGAGGGCTGAGAATGTCCAAGTGGGTTTACTGTTTCGGGGATGGCAAGGCCGAGGGGGGCGCCGAGATGCGCAACCTTCTGGGCGGCAAGGGCGCCAATCTGGCGGAGATGTCGAGCCTCGGCCTGCCGGTCCCGCCGGGCTTCACCATCACGACCGAACTCTGCACACATTACTACGCCAACAAGGAAACCTATCCCGCCGAGTTGAACGATGAGGTCGAGGCCGGTGTCACCGCGATCGAGAAGGTCGTGGGTGCAGGCTTCGGCGATCCCAACAACCCGCTGCTGGTGTCGGTGCGGTCCGGCGCGCGCGCCTCGATGCCGGGCATGATGGACACGGTGCTGAACCTCGGCCTCAATGACCGCACGGTGCTTGGTCTTGCCAAGTCGTCGGGCGATGAGCGCTTTGCGTACGACAGCTACCGCCGCTTCATCCAGATGTACTCCAACGTCGTGCTCGACGTCGGACACCACTATTTCGAGGAAGCACTGGAGCGCAAGAAAGAGGACCTCGGCGTCACCATGGACACCGACCTCAAGGCCGACGACTGGCGCGCCATCGTGGCCGAATACAAGAAGATCGTCGAGAAGCGCACAGGCAAGCCGTTCCCGCAGGAGCCGCGCAAACAGCTCTGGGGCGCTGTCGGTGCGGTGTTCGGCTCGTGGATGAACCAGCGCGCCATCACCTACCGCCGCCTGCATGCGATCCCCGAGAACTGGGGCACCGCGGTCAATGTGCAGGCCATGGTGTTCGGCAACATGGGCGACGATTGCGCCACCGGCGTCGCTTTTACGCGCGATCCCTCGACCGGCGCCAACCTGTTCTACGGCGAATATCTCGTGAACGCCCAGGGCGAGGACGTGGTGGCCGGCATCCGTACGCCGCAGCACCTCACCATCGAAGGCAAGCTCGCGCACAAGTCCGACTCGCCTTCGATGGAAGAGGTGATGCCGGAAGTTTTTAAGCAGCTCGCTTCCGTGCGCCTCAGGCTCGAGACGCACTATCGCGACATGCAGGACATCGAATTCACCGTCCAGCGCGGCAAGCTCTACATGCTGCAGACCCGCAACGGCAAGCGCACCGCAAAGGCCGCGCTCAAGATCGCGGTCGACATGGTGCGTGACGGGCTGATCGACAAGAAGGAAGCGGTGGCGCGCATCGTGCCGGCCTCGCTCGACCAGCTGCTGCATCCGACGCTCGATCCCAAGGCTCACCGCAAGGTCATCGCCAAGGGGCTTCCCGCATCTCCTGGCGCCGCTTCGGGCAAGATCGTTTTCACCGCCGACGACGCCGAGAAACAGGCGCGGGCCGGCGAGAAGGTCGTCCTGGTGCGCCGCGAAACCAGCCCCGAGGACATCCACGGCATGCACGCCGCGGAAGGCATCCTGACCTCGACCGGCGGCATGACCAGCCACGCCGCCGTCGTGGCGCGCGGCATGGGCAAGCCCTGCGTCGCGGGCGCGGGCGACGTGCGCATCGACGCCAAAACCGCGACGCTCAGCGTCCGCGGCACGGTGGTGAAGGCGGGCGAGACCATTACGCTCGACGGCAGCACCGGCGAGATCATCCTGGGCATCGTCCCGACCGTGCAGCCCGAGCTCTCCGGCGACTTCGCCGAGCTGATGGTGTGGGCCGACGAGGTCCGCACGCTCGGTATCCGCGCCAACGCCGAGACGCCGGCGGACGCGGCCCAAGCGCGCAAGTTCGGCGCCGAGGGCATCGGCCTCTGTCGCACCGAGCACATGTTCTTCGAGGGCGACCGCATTGTAGCGGTGCGCCAGATGATCCTGGCCGACGATGAAAAGAGCCGGCGCACGGCGCTGGCCAAGATCCAGCCGATGCAGCGCCAGGATTTCGTCGGGCTGTTCGAGATCATGGCCGGGCTGCCGGTCACCATCCGCCTGCTCGATCCGCCGCTGCACGAGTTCCTGCCCAAGACGCCGGCCGAGATGGAGGTCGTGGCCAAGGATCTCGGCGTCGACGTCAAGGAGATTGAGGAGCGCGCCCAGAAGCTGCACGAGTTCAACCCGATGCTTGGCCATCGCGGCGTGCGACTCGGCATCTCCTACCCTGAGATCTACGAGATGCAGGCCCGCGCTATCTTCGAAGCGGTCGCGGAAGTGCAGAAGAAGCACGGCAAGACCGTGATCCCCGAAATCATGATTCCGCTGGTGGCCACAGCCAGGGAACTCGAGCTGATGAAGGCGGTGGTCGACCAGGTCGCGTCGGAAGTTGGCCAGATGTCGGGCGAAAAGCTCGAGTATCTCGTCGGCACCATGATCGAGCTGCCGCGCGCGTGCCTGCGGGCGGCCGATATCGCTGAGCATGCCGACTTCTTCTCCTTCGGCACCAACGACCTCACGCAGACGACGCTCGGTCTCAGCCGCGACGACTCGGCGTCATTCCTCGAAAAATATCAGCAGCGCGGCATCCTCGAACAAGACCCCTTCGCCTCACTCGATATCGAGGGCGTGGGCGAACTGATCGAGATCGCGACCGAACGCGGCCGCAAGGTCAAGCCCGGCCTGAAGCTCGGCATCTGCGGCGAGCATGGTGGCGACCCGGCCTCGGTGTTCTTCTGCCATAAGACCGGCCTCGACTACGTCTCGTGCTCGCCCTACCGCGTGCCGATCGCGCGGCTCGCGGCGGCCCAGGCGGCATTGGGCGGTTCGCTCAAGACGGAATGACGCTCGCCGCGCTCCGTGACGGCGGCAAGCGGGCCTTGGCGGCCGCGCTGGTCGACCTCGAACGCGACGGTGACAGTGCCGGGGCCCTGGCCCTGCTCGACGAGGCCTGGCGGACTTCGAAGGCCCATGTGGTCGGCATCACCGGGCCGCCAGGCGTGGGCAAATCCTCGCTCTGCGCGGCGCTGGTCCAAGCCTGGCGCCAGGACGGCAAGAGCGTCGGCGTGATCGCGGTCGATCCTTCTTCCAAGGCAAGCGGCGGCGCCCTGCTCGGCGACCGCGTGCGCATCGTGCAGGACGCGCCACAGACCGGGGGCGACGACGGCCTGTTCGTGCGCTCGATGGCGGCGCGCGAGCGGCTGGGCGGGCTCGCCGACCAGACGTTGCCGGCCATGGTGCTGATGCGGGCGCTGTTCGATCGCGTGCTGATCGAGACCGTGGGGGTTGGTCAGTCCGAGACCGACGTGGCGGGCTTTGCCGACACGGTGGTGTTCTGCGTACAGCCCGGCTCCGGCGATTCGCTGCAGTTCATGAAAGCCGGCATCGTCGAGATTCCGCATGTCGTGGTCGTTACCAAAGCCGATCTCGGTGGCGTGGCGGAGCGGGCGCGGGCCGACGTGGTCGGCGCCTTGTCGCTGGCGTCGGCAGACCAGCACGACTGGCCGCTCCGGACGCTGCCCGTCTCGGCGCGTAGCGGAATCGGAATCAAGGCGCTGATGGCCGCGTTGGAGGAGCACCGGGTGCACATGGCGGGGCAGGGCCGCCTTGGTGATGCCCGCCGCCGGCAGAGCAAGCGCTGGGTCTTAGAGGCCTTCCGCGAGCGTTTTGGTCAGCGTGGGCTGCAGCGCCTGCAGGGTGTTGCCATGGACGGCATCCTGTCGTCCGATGCCTCGCCTTTCGAGCGCCTGCGCCAATTGACGGAAATCCTGGAGAGACCGCGATGAGCCATCCCACCGACGGAAGCTGCATCTTCTGCAAGATCGTCGCGGGCCAGATCCCGTGCTTCAAGTTGCTGGAAGACGAGACGACGATCGCCTTCATGGACATCAACCCGGTCAACCCGGGCCATGCGCTCAGCGTCGCCAAGGGCCATTGGCCGACGGTCGACGTCATTCCGGCCGAAGTGCTGGGGGCGGTCGCCAGGACCGCGCAGCGGGTGGCCAAGGCGGTCATCGGCGAGTTGAAGCCGCATGGCGTGAACCTGCTGCAGGCCAACGGCGAGGGGGCGGGGCAGAGCGTGCCGCACCTGCACATCCACATCATGCCGCGCCGTCCGAATGACGGCGTCGCTCTCAACTGGGATTACAGGCCCGGCGACAAGGCCGAAATCGAGGCGATCTACAAGCGACTGAAGGCAGTGCTGTAGATCAGGAAGCGACCAGCGCCGCCGTGCGGTGCTGCGAGAGGCTGAACCACTCGCGCTCATCCTGGTGGAATCTCTCGCGGATGTAGTCGATCACGGCGCGGATGCGGGCGCCCTTGTTGGTTTCCTCGTGGCTCACCAGCCAGATATCGCGGATGATGTTGAGGTCGATGGGGGCCTCGATGAGGTTCTCGCCCTTGCGGCTGTAGCTCGGGAAGACCGACAGTCCCCACGACGCCTTCACCGCTTCCATCGCCGAGTGCGAGGAGTTGGTGCGTAGCACGACGCTGGCGCTGCGCTCGACGACTTCCGTCCACGCCTTCATCGCCGGCAGGCTGTGCAGCGTGGTGTGGTCGACGATGTGATGCTCGTTCAGGTCTTCCAGCCTCTGCGGCAGGCCGTACTGCTCGATGTAGGCCGGGGCGGCAAAGATCGACATGTTGAATTGGCCGACCCGGGCGGCCACGAGCTGGTTGGACGTCGGGCGGAAGAAGCGGATGGCGAGGTCGGCCTGGCGGGTGGCGAGGTCGAGCACCTGGTCGCCCACGATCACCTGGACGACGATGTCGGAGTGGAGCCGGCGCAACTCGGACAGGCGCGGCACCAGCCATTGCGCGGCCAAGCCCTCGGTGGCGGCCACGCGCACGATGCCGGCCATCTCGCGGTCGAGGCCGGCCAGATGCCGCTCGATCGAGGTGGCGTTCGACATCATCGATTCGGCCTGCATGAGCACGCCGCGGGCGGCGGGTGTCACTTCCATGCCGTGACGGTGGCGATCGAACAGCTTGGCTCCCAGCCGGCGCTCCAGCGCCTGGATCCGACGACCCACGGTTGTCTGCTTGGTATTGAGCTGGGTGGCGGCGGCGCTGAAGCTGCCGGTTTTTGCAACCGCCAGGAAAAAACGCACGTCATCCCAGTCGCCGAGAATGTTCGGAGCTTTGTTTTTGCGTGGGGGAGCAGTGACCATCGTAACAATCGATACAATAAGGTTGGCGGCCCAAAGTTTACTTGGCGGAGGCCTCGTGGTTTATCTTACATCATTGCGGATGAAACGTCGTTTTCTGTCTCAATCGTAGGGTATTAGACGGCTTTTTTCACCAGCCGTATAGGCCCGGCAGCGCTTATTTAGCCCTCGTATTCGTTAGTCAATCTATCTGTTGTGGATATCCCGATTGACGGGTCGTAACGGGCGAGGGTGCTTCTGTGGCCGTAATAGGCTCAGACGGTGAGACGACGAAGCTGTCGATGACCATCGACAGGCTCAGCCGCTACGTGCGCAGTCCCTCGACGCGCCTGGCGGCGTTTGCCGCCCTTCTTTCATACGTGAGCTATGCATACGCGCACGGCAGTTGGGCTAACCCGGCCCTGATCGGCGTGTCAGTCTTCACCGGGGTATTCATGCCGAGCTACGCCAAGCTCAGCAACAAAGCCGATCAGTGGGCCAACAACCGGTTCGGGTTCATCACCGCCGGCCGACTCGGACGGTTCACCCCGCAGTACGCGTTCAACCTGGCGGTGTTCGGGGTCTTGCTGTGGGGAGGTGCGCTGAACCGCGAGGGCGTCGCATCGGTGGGCGGATTTGCTTCGGCCGCACTCGTCGTCACGCTCGCGTCGCAGGGCATCCAGTATCTCGGGCTGTACCTGGTCTCGCGCGGTATCGGCGACGCCACCCGCAACGTGCTGGTGGGCCTGGCGATCAACATCGTCGTCGCGTCCTTCGGCACGGCCGGCGTGCCGATCGTCCGCGAAGCCTTCCTGGTCATGGGCTTCGGTTTCGGCGCAGTGCTGTTTGGCGTCGGGCTGTTGTCGGATCTCCGCTCCGTGATGGCGCCCAAGGGAGGCATCGGGCTGTTCTTCGGCACTTTCAACCCTTTCCACAACACCCACCTGGCCCTGCTGCGCCGCGCGATCGACGAGCGCGGCCTCGACAAGATCGTGATCCATCCGACCCTCGTGCCACGGATACATGTCGATGCGCTCCGCAAGGGCGAGATTCGGGTGGCGCGGCTGGAGAACGGCTTCCAGATCTACGAGACCACCGACAAAGCCGATTCAAACGCCGACTACTTTCCCGCCGGACGCATGTTCCTGCCGCCCGAGACGCGGAAAGTGCTGATCGACCTGGCGGTGGCCGAGGCCGGTATGCAAGATCGCGTCGAAGTCGTCTTCTTCCGCGAGACCTACAACAAGAAGGGCTTTCCGGGCGTCATCGCCGAAATCAGGAAGGCCAACCCCGGGGTGCGGCTGCATGGACTGCACAGCACCGATCCCGGCGGAATGACGGTGCGTCAGATCTACGACGAATGCGGCTGGATCTATCCGTGGCGCGTGCTGCGCCGCGATGCCGTATCGGCGACGGCGATCCGCAAGGGCGCCAAGGGAATGACCTCGGCCGTCGTAACCGACGTGCTCGAGCAACTGACGGCAAATGTTCCTGTGGTGACGGCTGGGGGCCGCCGCTTCCGGAATGACAACGGAGTACTGACCGAGGGGGACTAACATGACCGTGCAACCGCCGGTCGGGGTGGGCAACCACCCCGTCGTGACCATCAAGCTTGCATCTACTTCAGACGAACTCATGCAGTGCTACATGCTGCGCGCCGCCGTCTTCATGGGCGAGCAGGCCTGTCCGTACGGCGAGGAGTTCGACGGCAACGACTACACGGCCTCGCACGTCATCATGTACGTCAACGGCGAGCCGGCCGGATCCATGCGGCTCCGCTGGTTCCAGTCGTTCTGCAAGTTCGAGCGCTGCGTCGTGCTGCGGCCGTTCCGCGGACTCGGCATCCACCACGAGATCAATGCGTGGTGCAAGGAATTCGCCCGGCGCAAGGGCTACACCAAGGTCTATCTCCACCTTCAGCGGCGGCACATGCCGATGATGGAAAAGGAAGGCTTTCGCCGGGTCGACGACAGGGTCTTCAACTTCTCCGACCATGAGTACTTCGCGGTCTATTGCGAACTCGAGCCGGTGGCCGGCGCCGTGAGGCTCGACACCGAGCCGATGGTCATGAATCGGCCGGAAGACCGGCTGGATGCGCTCGGCGTCCTCGAGAAGTCGGCAGCGCGGGGCGCTTCCAACCCACACGCCCCGCGGCCCGAAAGACGCGTGAATTGAGGAGATGTGAGATGAACACAATCGCGCAATCGATCGGCGGCGAGGCCATCACGACCAAGCTCGCCATGAGGATGGAAGACTCCCTGCATGCCTTCGCGGTGCGGGCGGCCTGCTTCATCGGCGAACTCGACATGCCGTACTCCGAGGAGTTCGACGGCCACGACTTCGGCGCCACCCACGTCATCGCCTATGTCGGCGACGAGCCAGTGGGCACCGTCCGCGTGCGCTGGTTCCAGTCGTTCGCCATGCCGGAGCGCCTGGCCGTCATCCAGCGTTTCCGCGGCCACAACATCGGGCAGATGCTGCTCGAGCGCTGCCGCAAGCTGGCCGAGGGCCGTGGCTCCAACACGCTCTACGTCCAGGCGCTGCCGGGCGACGTGAAGTACTGGGAGAAGCAGGGCTGGCGGCGCCTGGTGTCCGAAGAGTCGAGCTCGGGCGTCAAACGGATCGTGGGCATGGTCAAGGCCGTCGATCCGAGCAAGCCGTTGCCCGACGTCGAGGCCCCTGAATCCGTCGTGCTGGGCGTCGAGTTGCAACTCGACTCCACCGGCCTGCCGCGGGGAACCGCCTCGAATTGATTTCTGCGGCCGATCTCCGCTGGAGGTGCGCTGCTTGGGGAGCGCGCCTCCAGCGGGATCTAGCCGTGATTGGATCTATCTGTGCCCGAATCTATCTGTGCCGGGGGTCGAGCGCGTCGCGCAGGCCGTCGCCCAGCAGGTTGAACGACAGCACCGCCAGGAAGATCGCGAAGCCCGGCCAGAAGGCCATCCACGGCGCCTGGGCGATGAAGCGCTGGGCCGAGTTCAGCATGCTGCCCCAAGACGGCGCCGGCGGCTGCTGGCCGAGGCCCAGGAACGACAGCGCCGCCTCGGCGATGATGGCGCCGGCGATGGCCAGCGAGGCCTGGACCAGGAGCGGCGAGACGATGTTGGGCAGGATGTGGCGGAGCGCGATGCGCCAGCGCGGATTGCCGACGGCACGCGCCGCCTCGACATAGTCCTCGACCTTGGCGGCCAGCGTCTGGCCACGCGTGAGGCGCACGAAGACCGGTGTCGCGGTGACGCCGATGGCGATCATGGCGTTGGAGAGGCTGGGGCCCAGGAACGCCGCCAGGGTGATCGCCAGGATCAGGAACGGGATGGCCAGCATGGCGTCGACCATTCGCGAGATCACCGAGTCGATCCACCCGCCAGCATAGCCCGCCAGCAGGCCGACCGGTACGCCCACTCCGACGGCGATGCCGACCGAGACCAGGCCGGCGCTGAGCGACGCGCGGGCGCCGAAGATGACGCGGCTCAGCACGTCGCGGCCGACTTCGTCGGTGCCCAGCCAATGGGCCCAGGTCGGCGGCTTGCGCACCGCGCTCCAGCTCGTGGCCGTGGGGTCGTAGGGTGCGATCAGCGGGGCGAACGTGGCGAGCAGGACGAACAGCACCACGATGACGAGGCCCACCATGGCGCCCTTGCGGCGCTTCAGCCGCCGCCAGGCGCGGGCCCAGGGGTTTTCCTCGCGGGCGTCGGACGTGACGGTGATGGGATCGAGGGCGGCGGCGGTCATGGTCGTCAGCCCCTCAGCCTGGGGTTGACCAGCACATAGGCGATGTCGGCCAGCAGGTTGAGCGAGATATAGACCGTGGCCGTGACCAGAACGACGCCCTGGACGACCGCATAGTCGCGGTTGAAGACGGAATCGACGATCAGTTTGCCGAAGCCCGGAATGGTGAAGATCTGCTCGGTCAGCACGGCGCCCGACAGCAGGGTGCCGAAATCGAGCGCCAGCAGCGTGATCACCGGGGTCATGGCGTTGCGCAGCGCATGCTTCAGCACCACGCGGCCCTCGTACAGTCCCTTGGCGCGGGCGGTGCGGACATAGTCGGCGCTCATCGCCTGCAACATGGCGCTGCGCGTGTGGCGCATCAGGACGGCGGCGAGTGCATT
>CAMARK010000102.1 GCA_945860205.1 Reyranella massiliensis 521
CGCGCAGGTCGTCCGGCTTGCCCCAACGCTGCGAGGCCGTGCGCTGTTTCAGCAGCGCGTTGAAATCCTTGTTCTTCTGCAGCGGCACGGTGAGCTCGGTGCGGATGTAGCCCGGCGCAATCGCATTGGCGGTGACGTAGGGGCCGAACTCGGTCGCGAGGTTTTTGGTGAGGCCCGTCAGCCCGTGCTTGGCCGAGACGTAGCCCGCCACCGACGCGCGGCCGAGCACGGCCAGCACCGAGGAGATGTTGACGATGCGCCCGTACTGGCGCGCCAGCATGTGCCGGCCGACCTCGCGCGACAGCACGAACTGGCCGATCAGGTCGGTCTCGATCACCTTGCGGAAATCGGCGGTCGCGGTGTCGACGATGTCCTGGCGGTGGATGACGCCGGCATTGTTCACCAGCACGTCGATGCGCCGGTGCTTGCGGATGATCGCCCGCACCTGGGTGCAGACGGACTCCTCGTTGGTGATGTCGATCGGCACGACATGGGCCTTGCCGCCCTTCCTGGTGATGGCCCGGGCGGTGGCCTCGAGCTCTTTCACGGAGCGGCCGGCACAGAGCACGGTGGCGCCGGCGCCGGCCAGGGTCAGCGCCATGTCGCGGCCCAGGCCGCGCGAGGCGCCGGTCAGCAACACCACGCGGTTCTTCAGCGAAAACAGGTCTGCCATGGGGTGCTATCCTAGCTTAAGAAGGGTGCGAGATATCGGGGAGAAACGGCATGGCGAAGACGAACAAGGTGGCGATCGTGACGGGCTCGGCCACAGGGCTGGGCGCTGCCTGCGCGGTCGACCTCGCGGGACGCGGCTGGAATGTCGCCATCAATTACACCAAGAGCAAGAAGGAAGCCGACGAGACCTACGCCGCCGTGAAGGCCAAGGGCGTCGACGCCATCCTCGTGCAGGCCGACATGGGCCAGGATGCGGACTGCCGCAAGCTGGCGGCCGAGACCCTGAAGAAGTGGGGCCGCATCGACGGGCTGATCAACAATGCCGGCACGACCAAGTTCCAGAGCCAGGGCGATCTCGAGGGCGTGACGCCCGAGGATTTCGACCGCATCCTGCGCGTCAACGTCACCGGCCCCTACATGATGAGCCGCGCCGTTTATCCCACGATGAACAAGCAGTGGGACGAGCACCAGGACCGCGGCTCGATCGTCAACATCTCCTCGATCGCCGGCGTCATGGGCGTCGGCACGTCGATCCCCTATGCCGCCTCCAAGGGCGCGCTCAACACGCTGACGCTGTCGCTGGCGCGCTGGTTCGGACCGGCGGTGCGCGTGAACACCGTGTGCCCCGGCTTCATCCAGACGCGCTGGCTGCTGGGCGCGCTCGGCCAGGAGAATTACGAGAAGCTGCGCGATGCCCAGGAGGAAACCACGCCGCTCCGCCAGGCCGGCACGCCCGAGCAGATGGCCGAGGCCGTGATCTTCTTCCTCACCAGCGCCAGCAATATCACCGGCGAGTTCCTGATCGTCGACGCCGGCACCCATCTCGGCGGCCTGCCGATGAAGGGCCGGTAGTTCCTCACCCTGAGGAGGCGCGTAGCGCCGTCTCGAAGGGTAGGGATCAGTCATGCTGTAGCCCATGCTTCGAGACGGCTGCTCCGCAGCCTCCTCAGCATGAGGTGTGTTGCTGGCAGTGCTAGCAGCCCGGCGAAATGCGCGAGGCTGATCTGCGATCTGCAATTCACAGCTTCAGCAGGTTTTGGGCTATATTCCTGATATCGTCGCCACGACGTGCATCTACTGCGCGGGCCGGTTGGTCACGCCGATGCTGTCATCCCGAACGAAGTGAGGGATCCTTTTACATTGTGACCTGAAAGGTCCCTCGGCCTTTGGCCTCGGGATGACAATGGTGTCTGAATTTCCGAACAGCGCCGCGATTCGGCGCCGCGCCGGAGCGGCGTCGGCGTTGTGCCGGCGGGGCCTGCCAAGTCGTTGAAACGGCGTCGGTTCCGTCCGAGCGCGGCACACGCTCCGGTGCAGCTGCCGACTTTTTGCGGGACACTTCGTGTGCCGCTGCCTGGCCTCAGACCGGCAGTTCGTGACCGCGGCCGATGTTGCGGACGATTTCGCTGAGATGCGGCTTGGCCTGCAGCAGGGCCCGGCGGTAGGCAACCAGGCCGCGCAGCATTGCGCCGTCGCGCTTCAGCAGCCGGTCAGCGAATTCGACCATGCGGGTGTTGGGCCAGCCGTGCTGGCGCATTCCGAGCAGTTTCAGGAAGGCTGCTTCCTCCTGCCCAGGCTCGTGCTGGGTCATCAGGATGGCGGCGGCCGCGGTCGAGCGCGAGATGCCGGCATGGCAATGCACCAGCACGTGGCCCTGCGGATGGGCATGCACCTTCTCGCCGAACGCCAGCACCTGCTCGATATGGGCCGGCGTGCAGGCCTCGAAGCCGGGATACTCGGCCACGACATCGTCGAAGCGGATCAGCTCGTGGTCGAACTGCAGGAACCTGTCGAGGGCGCGCGGGCGCGGCTCATGGGTGTCGATGATCGACAGCACATGGGTGATCCCGGTCGAGCAATGTTGCGGCAACTCGGGGATGCCGCAGATGGTGACTTTGTGGTTGAGCAGGGGCATGGCCGGCGATCCTACAGCAAGCCGCGCGCCATGTGCAGGCCGAGCGCCAGCATGCCGTAGAGGAAAATCTTGCGGAAGGTTTCGGGCGAGGCGGCATGACGCACCTTCTGGCCGATCCAGACGCCGATGAAGGTGGGCACGATGGCCGCCACGCCGCCGATCAGGTTGGCGGTGTCGAAGACATTCTGCTGGACGAGGGCTGCGGCCAGGGCGGCGGTGATGAACACGAACAGGATGCCCAGGCCCTGGATCAGCTCGTTCTTAGAAATCTGCAGCGACTGCATGTAGGGCAGGAACGGCACGGCGGCGATGCCGGTGATGCCGGTGACGGCGCCGGTCGCCAGGCCGATCAGCGGGTTGGCCCACGGCTCGCCGGCGCGCGGCATGACGGGACGCCAGGCGAACAGGGCGAGCAGGGCGTAGAGTACCATCACCAGGCCCAGCCAGCCGATGGTGCCGGGCGAGCCGAGTTTGCCGATGAAGACCGCCGCGGCGATCACGCCGATCACCGCCGCCACGGCCATCGTGCCGAAGCGGCGCAGCAGGGCCAGGAACTGGCGGCCGTAGAGGGCCTGGAAGATGTTTGTGGCGAGCGTCGGGATGGTCATGATCGCCAGTGCATCGCCCAGCGGCAGGGCGAGCGTCATCAGGCCGATGGCGATCGGCGGCAGGCCGATGCCGATCGCGCCCTTGGCGATGCCGGCCACGATGAAGGCGCCGGCGATCACTGCCATCTGCAGTTCGGTCATCAGCCCAGCACGCCCTTCGCCAGTCGGTCGAAGGCCTCCCAGAACCTGAGGCGGATGTCGTCGGTCTCCATCATGATCTCGTGGCGGGCCTCGGCGATCGTGAAGTGCTCGCCATGGCGCAGCCGGGCGACGATGGGCCCGTGGTTCGCGGGGTCGATCAGGCGATCCTCGCCGGCCGTGATCAGCAGCAGCGGCAGGTCGATGCGCTCAAGGTAGCCGGGAGCGAGCGCCGCCGCCATCGAGCGCACGGCCTGGCGCGACCAGCCGATGGTCGGGCCGCCCAGGGTGAGGCGGGGATCGGCGGCGAACCATTCTTCGGTAAACCGGTAGCGCCGCTCGTCGTGCGTGACGAAATTCGACGCAAACTCCCGGGCGAGCAGCACGAACGGCCCGGTCCCGAAGAGGTAGCGATCTTCGACGGCCGGCACCTCGGGCATCAGCATCAGGATCGAGCGCAGCATGGCCTCGCGCCGGAGCGCGGTCATGGGCGAGACGAAGACCCCGGCCGACAGCGGTCCCGATCCGTTCTCAGCCAGGTATCGCATCAGGATATGGCTGCCCATGGAATGGCAGAGCGCCAGGACCGGCCGGGGTGCCGAGGGGGCCACGACGGTCTCCAGGAACAGCCCGACGTCGGCCATATAGGTGGTGAAATTGTCGATATGGCCCTTGCCACGGTCGGGCAGGGGCCGGTCCGAGAGGCCCTGGCCGCGCCAGTCCATGGCGTACACCGCGAAGCCGCGGTCCATCAGTTCGCCCACGACCTCGGTGGCATATTTCTCGATGAACTCGCCACGGCCGGTCAGGACGACCGCGGTGCCGCGCGGAGTTCCCGGGACGTTCCACACGGCGTAACGCAGCCGCGCGCCGGTCCCGGCCAGAAAACCGTAACGGTCCGCGGGGCGATATCGGGCGGCCAGGTGGGCCGGCACGGACGCGGGGGCGGCCATCGGGGTGGTTGAAGGATCTTGATCAATCATGCGCTGAGGGGTTTTGGCGAAGGCCGGCGGCGGTTGCCAGCGGAGATTTGGGCAATTTGGCCATCTTCGCTTGCAGTCCCTTTACCGTTTACGGAGGCACGGCTATAGATCGCCCCGGTCGCCTCATCGTCTGCGAAGGGTCGCAGGCGAGGAAATCGGGCGCAAGGAAGCCTCCAAGAGGTCCGCCGCACTGCGTGGTTATCGGCTCGTTGAGTCGATCCGGCACGGTCCTTGCGTCGACGGTCATCGTCCGCAGGAGACATGCGACCGCGATCCCAACGACGGCTTGCACCACCGGCGGTTTGTCGGAGCGATCGTCCTATATGATCCGTCAGGGATTGGTTCTTCTTCTCGTCGTTGCGGCCACGATCGGCGGCTGGCGCCTGCTCGACGGCCAGGTCGACGCGGCGAACGTCGAAGGGCCCCTGCACGGCGTCACCTATGCCCCTTGGGCCAAAGATCAGGATCCGATCGAGGCCAAGGCGAGCGGTATCTGGAGCTTCCTCCGCACCGCCGTCGCCGACACCCCCACTGCCGCCATCAAGCCGCGCAAGGAGCAGATCGAGCGCGACTTCGCGATGCTGGGCGGCAAGGTCAAGTACGTGCGCACCTACCGCACGACGGACGGCGGCGACGTCATGCCGGAACTCGCGGCGAAAAACGGGCTGAAGCTGGTGCCCGGCGCGTGGATTTATAGCGCCAACGAGGCCAAGCAGCAGTTCGGCCGCGAGGCGAACGAGGTCAATGCCGAGGAGACCCGGGCGCTGATCCGCATGGCCAACCAGAACCCCAGCGTCGAGCGCGTGCTGGTCGGCAACGAGAACATCCTGCGCTGGGACGGCCAGAAGGACCTGCGCGATCCCAACGCCACCAGCCCGGCCCAGCTCATCCGCGAGATCCGCAACGTCAAGCGCAACGTCAAGGTGCCGGTCAGCACCGCCGAGCCCTGGCATGTCTGGCTGCACTATCCGGAACTCGCGCGCGAGGTCGACTATCTCGCCGTCCACATCCTGCCGTACTGGGACGAGAAGTCGGACGAGTCGCCGCTGGACTATCTAAAAAGCCGGATCGGCATGCTGAAGCAGGCCTATCCCAACAAGAACATCATCGTGACCGAAGTCGGCTGGCCGTCGAACGGCGCCTCGCGCCGCAGCCCGGGCAGCGGCCTGGTCAAGCATGCGACGCCGGCCGAGCAGGCCAAGAACATTCGCGATGCCGTGGCCTGGCTGCGCAGCCAGAACATCGAGCATTTCGTGGTCGAAGCCGTCGACCAGCCGTGGAAGTCCTACGATCTGGAAGGCAAGGCCGGTGGCTACTGGGGCCTGTGGAATGCCGACCGGCAACAGAAGTTCAGCTGGACCGGCACCATCGATCGCTTCCCGCAATGGGCAACGTGCGCCGCCTGGTCGCTGGCCGCCGCGCTGCCGCTGATGCTGTTCTTTCTGTGGCGCTGGCGCAGCCTCGGCACAGCGGGCCAGATCGCCTTCTGCGGCCTCGCGGCGCTGTCGGCCAGCGCGGTCGTCTACGGCGGCTCGGTTGCCGCCGGCAGCTACATGCTGGTCGCCGAGATGGTGGGCTGGAGCGTGCTCGCCTTCTTCCTGGCGATAAGCCTCATCATGGCGCTGATGCAGGCGCTCGAGATGGTCGAGACGATCTGGCGGCGGCGCTGGTCGCGTGAGGCGTTGCCGGCAGCGGAGATGATCGCGCGCCAGCCGGCCAATCGGGAATGGCCCAAGGTCTCGCTGCATCTGGCGATCTGCAACGAGCCGCCGGCGATGGTGATCCAGACGCTGGAGTCGCTCGCGAAGCTCGACTATCCCGACTACGAAGTCATCGTCATCGACAACAATACCAAGGATCCCGCGGTGTGGCGGCCGGTCCAGGACTACTGCGCGTCGCTGGGCGAGCGGTTCCGCTTCTTCCATTTTGACGTCATGAAGGGCTTCAAGGCCGGCGCGCTGAACTACGTGCTGAGCCAGACCGCGCCCGACGCCAAGGTGATCGGCGTCATCGACAGCGACTACGAGGTGCGTCCCGACTGGCTGAAGGCTCTGGTGCCGTACTTCGACGACCGCAAGATCGGCTACGTGCAGGCGCCGCAGGACCATCGCGACTGGACCGGCGATCGCTTCAAGGAAATGCTGAACTGGGAATATGCCGGCTTCTTCGACATCGGCATGTGCCTGCGCAACGAGTACGACGCCATCATCCAGCACGGCACGATGACCCTGGTCCGCCGCGACCTGATGGAAGAGATGGGCGGCTGGGCGACCTGGTGCATCACCGAGGACACCGAGCTTGGCTTGCGCCTGATGGAGCAGGGCTACGGCGCCATGTACAGCCGCGAGCGCTTCGGCAAAGGGCTCACCCCCGACCATTTCTCTGGCTACAAGAAGCAGCGCTTCCGCTGGGCCTACGGCGCCATGCAGATCATGAAGGCTCACGCCGGCAAGATGCTGAACAACAGCACCAAGCTGACCCTGGGACAGAAGTACCACTTCGTGGCCGGCTGGGCGCCGTGGTTCGCCGACGCGCTCAATCTGATCTTCACCTGGGCCGGGCTCGCCTGGCTGCTGGCGGTGTTGTTGCCGCCGCTGTTCGGCATCAAGCCGGTCGGCCTGCCTCCGTCCGAATTCATCCTGCCCACGATCGGCATCTTCGTCTTCAAGCTGCTCTATTCCTTCGGCCTCTATTTCGATCGCGTGAAATGCACGTTCCGCCAGAGCGTGGGCGCATCGCTCGCCGGCCTCGCGCTCACCTATACGGTGGGCCGCGCGGTGATCTACGGCCTGGCGACCTCCAGGCTTCCCTTCATGCGCACCCCGAAGATGGACGAACGCGCCACTCTGGGCATGGCGCTCGGCATGGCGCGCGGCGAGTTGGTGCTCGCCGTCCTGCTGTGGCTCGGCGCGGCGGTCCTGTGGGTCAACAACGGCGTCGTGGACCCCGAGGCGAGGCTTTGGGCGGTCTTCATGATCGTCCAGTCGCTGCCCTATGCCGCGGCGGTCTACGTGTCGGTGGTGAACGCCCTGGAGCAGATGCGCCATACCCGAACCGTCTTCGAGGCCGCTCCCGCGCCCCGGGTCGTCGACCCGTCGATGCAGCCCGCTCAGTAATCTGCTAGCGTCGGATCATGCCTACGTTTGAATCACGCCACGGCCTCGATTCGCGCGCCGGCACGGCTCTTTTCCTGAAACGCTGGCTGCGTCGGCCCTTCGCGATGGGGGCGGTGATCCCGAGCGGTCGCCTGCTGACCGAGGCCATGGCGCGCGAAACAGTGCAGGCCCTGGAAGGCCGGCCCGGCCATGTCGTGGAGCTGGGCGCCGGCACCGGCGAGGTCACCAAGGCGCTGCTGGCCGCCGGCATTCCGCCCAGCCGTCTGGCCCTGATCGAACGCGACCCCGAACTGGCCGCCTTCCTGCGCCGCCACTTCACGGAGCCGAAGATCATCGAGGGCGATGCGGCGCGTCTGCCGGAGCTGCTGGCCGAGAACGGGATCGCGCCGATCGCCGCCGTGGTTTCCAGCCTGCCGCTGCTGTCGCTGCCGACGGATGTCGTGAACGGCATCGTGCACGGCGTGTTCGAGGCGCTGCCGCCGGGCGGCGCGCTCATCCAGTTCACCTATGGCCCGACGCCGCCCGTGCCCAGCGCCTTGCGTCAGGGCCTGCGCCTGTTCGGCACCCGCGGCGGCCGCATCTGGCGCAACATTCCACCCGCCGTCGTCTGGACTTTCAGAAGGCCGCCGGCGGCGTGACGTCTTTCCGCTTTGACGCCGCCTTGCGAGAAGAGATCACCGACCGCCTTGGCCGCTTCGACCGGCGCCGCCGCGAGGATACCGGAACGCTGAAGCACGCCGCGGTGGCCATCGTCGTTGTGGAATCCGACTCGCCCGGCGAGGCCGCGTTTCTGTTGACCAAGCGCACGCCGCGACTGCGCGCGCATGGCGGGCAGTGGGCCCTGCCGGGCGGCCGGGTCGATCCCGGCGAAACCATCGAGCAGGCAGCGCTGCGCGAGTTGGAAGAGGAGCTGGGCGTCTCGGCCGCATCCGCCGATATCCTGGGAACGCTCGACGATTATCCGACGCGCTCGGGCTACCTCATCGCGCCCGTCGTGGTGTGGATCCCGGGCGGCGTGAAGGTGACGCCCAATCCGGCGGAAGTTGCCGCTGCCTACCGCATCCGCTGCGCCGAGCTTTTCCGCGAAGGCTCGCCCGAGATCGTGGCGATCGAGGAGTCTGACCGGCCGATCATCCGCCTGCCGCTGCCCGTCGCCACGGTCAATGCACCGACCGCTGCCGTGCTCTACCAGTTCCGCGAGGTGGCGCTGGCCGGGCGCGACACGCGCGTCGACCATTTCGAGCAACCGGTCTTCGCCTGGCGGTGAGAGCGCGCACCGTCGCTCAGGAGGCTACATGGCACTACTCATCGTCAATCTGGACAAGGCCATCGGCAATGCCCAGGCGTGGCGCGACACTTTCAGGGAGCAGATTCCCGACCTGCCCATTCGCATCTGGCCCGATGCCGGCGAGGTGAAGGACATCGAATATCTCGCCTTCATGCGTCCGGACTTTGACCTGCTGCCCGCTTTCCCCAACCTGAAAGCCATGTTCAGCCGGTCCGCCGGGGTGGAAAGCTTTGTCGATCATCCGAAACTGCCGAAGGTCCCGCTGGGCAAGGTGGAGCCGCCGGACGGCGATCCGATGATGACGGAATACGTCGTCATGCATGTGCTGCGCTTGCATCGCGACATGCCCGGCTATCAGGCAGCCCAGGCCAGGCGCGAATGGATGAGGGTGCCCATCGTCCGGCCCGAGCAGCGGCGCATCGGCTTCCTGGGCTTCGGTATGATGGCGACGGCGCCGGCCCTGGTCCTGAAGTCGCTGGGCTTCAAGGTCTCGGCCTGGGTCCGCTCACCGCGAGCGTCGGCAGAAGTCACCATCTTCCACGGTCACGACCAGCTTGCGTCGTTCCTCAGCCAGACGGATATCGCCGTCTGCCTGCTACCGCTGACGCCAGAAACCGAGGGCATCTTCTGCGCCCGCACCTTTGCCATGATGCCGAGAGGCGCCATGCTGGTGAACGTCGGGCGCGGCAAGCACGTGGTGGAAAAGGACCTGATCGCGGCGCTCGATTCAGGACAATTATCCTACGCCGCATTGGACGCCCTTTGGCCCGAGCCGCTGCCGCCGGAAAGCCCGCTCTGGCTTCACCCCAAAGTCACGGTGATGCCGCACGTGGCCCGGCGGCCAACCGTGGCGCAGCTGGTCACCGAGGTCGCGGCGAACATCCGCAGCCTCGAGGCCGGAGGACAGCTCCTGCAGGAAATCAACTTCACGCGGGGGTACTGATCGGCGGCGGCACCCGGAATAGGCCTTGAAGTGCGTGACTCGCGTCTCGCAATCAGGACCGCGCGCTGAGGGTGACGGCTGGTGCAGGCCGGCGCTTCAGAAAGACGGTGGTCTCCTGTTCCATCACCGGCTCGTCGCGCTGATTGATCGTGACCTGGCGGATGCGCGCCACGCCCCGGTCCGGTTTGGACGATGACAGACGAAGTTCCGTGATATCGGTGACGACCCGCAGTGTGTCGCCCGGACGGACCGGCCGCGGGAACTGGACCTCGCCAATGCCGGGCGATCCCAGGCTGCTGGCACGGAAGATTCCGAGATCGAGCCACAGCCGCAGCGTCACGCACATCGTGTGGAGACCCGAAGCGATCAGGCCGCCGTAGGCCCATTTCTTGGCGAACTCCGCATCGATGTGGAACGGCTGCGGATCCCATTGCCGCGCGAACTCGATGATGCCGGCCTCGGTCATGGTCATGCCGCCGCTCGTGAAACGGTCGCCGATCTTGAAATCATCGTAGTAGGTCACAGGACCAGTCCCTAGCCGAGAGTCACCGGAGCGGCCATTTTGCCGCTGATTGTGTCGAGTCTGAGACGTCGGTAGCCGCCGGTAGCCCACGTCATTTCCCGGCGACCGTGCTAGCCTGCCGGCCGAAAGAATAAAGGGAGGCGAGAATGCGTTCGAACCCGACACGCCGCCGCGCGTTGGCAGTGGCCGGTGCTGCAGGCGCTTTGCTGGCGGCCCCCGCCCTTGCCCAGGCGCCGTGGCCCAACAAGACGGTGCGCTTCGTCGTGCCGTTCCCGCCGGGCCAGGCCGCCGACATCTTCGCCCGCATGATGGCTGAGAAGCTGACCGACGTCTGGAAGCAGCAGGTCATCGTCGAGAACAAGGGCGGCGGCAGCGGCATTCCGGCGACGGAGTACGGCAAGGCGGCGGCGCCCGACGGTTACACGTTGATGGTCGTCTCGAGCGGCACGTTCGGCGTCAACCCCAGCCTCTTCCCCGACCTGCCCTACAAGCCGCTGGTCGACTTCCTGCCGATCTCCAACATTTTCCTGGTGCCGCTGGTCATCGTGGCGCACCCGAGCTTCCCCGCGACCACTCTGGCCGAACTGATCGCGCTGGCGCGCAAGGAGCCCGGCAAACTGTCCTATGCCTCGGCTGGACCGGGGACGTCGCAGCATCTCAGCATGGAGCTGTTCAAGCTCCGCGAGAAACTCGACATCGTGCACATTCCCTACAAGGGCAGCGGCCCCGCGATGACCGACCTGCTGGGCGGCCACGTCCCGCTAATGATGGACAGCACGTCCGCGGCGCTGACCCACATCGTGGACGGGCGCATCAGGGCGCTGGCCGTCACCACGGCCCGTCCGGCGCCGGCCCCGCTCGACAAGATTCCGACCATCGCCCAGACCGTGCCGGGCTTCAACGCCGCCGGCTGGTCGGGCCTTGCCGCGCCGGCACGCACGCCGCTGGAGATCGTGGCCAAGGTGAACAGGGACGTGCAGGCCCTGCTCAATGACCCAGCCGTGATTCGCCAGATAGAGCAGCGCGCCGCCATACCGGCGCCGGGTTCGCCGCTGGAGTTCGCAGAATTCATCAAGAAGGAAATCGACACCTGGGGCGATGTCGTGCGGGCAACCGGAACCAAGCCCGGGACCTAAAGTCCCGGTACTTAAAGTCCAAGTGCGCGCAAGCCGTAGATCAGGCCGATTACCAACAGGCCGATGAAGACGGTCTCGGCGACCAGCAACAGCACCGGACCCATGCCGATCCGCGCCAGTGCCAGCAGCGAGGTCTTCATGCCGAGTGCCGCGATCGCGGTGATGATCAGGAACGACGAGATCTGGGTCGCTGCCGCCTGGACCGCGGGCGGCACCACCCCCATCGAATTGAGGGCGGCGAGCGCCAGGAAGCCGAACAGGAAGATGGGCGGCGCCGGGCGCGCCTCGCTCACGGGGCCGCCGCTTTTCGATACCCACCAGGCAATGCCGGCGATCGCCGGCAGCAGGAACGCCACGCGCAACAGCTTGGTGATGATGGCGTCGCTCAGCACCTTGTCGCCCATCGTCTGGCCAGCGCCAGCGACCTGCGCCACGTCGTGGATCGAGCCGCCCAGGAACACGCCCATCTCGAACAGGGAATAGCCCAGGGCCTGTTGCAGCGGCGGGTAGAGGACCATTACCACCGTGCTGAGGAAGTTGACGCCCATCACGGTGAAGGCGAGGTCGCGGTCGGAGTTCTCGTGCTTGGGCAGGACCGCCGACGCAGCCATTGCCGCCGCGGCCCCGCATACGCCCGTGGCGCAGCCGGTCAGCAGGCCGAAATCGCGGCTGAGGCCAAAGAAGCGGGCGGCCCAGGCGCCGAAGGCGATCGTGCAGCCAACGGCTGCCAGCGCCACCAGGATCGGCATCGCCCCGTCGTCGATGAGCTGGCCGAAGGTCAGCCGGGCGCCGAACAAAGCGACGCCGACCCGCAGCAGGGTGCGGCCGGCGAATTCGAGACCGGGTTTCAGGATCGGCCGCGCCGACAGCGGCTGCAGCGCCATGCCGATGACCAGGGTGAGGATGAGCGGCGGCACCCAGACCGCGCCGAACCGCAGCAGGCTCCGCGTGTCGGCGATGAAGGCCACGGCCGCGATGGCGGCGCACAGGGCAACGCCCGGCGCCGCCCGGCGCAGATTGTCGGGCGCCCACAGGCGGGCGAGGTCGATGGCGACGGCGCTGCTACGCATCGAGAATGGCGACGAGCTGGCCCTCGCCGATTGCTTCGCCTTCGCTGACCTTGATCTCCTTGATGGTGCCGGCCTTGGGAGAGAGCACCGGGATTTCCATCTTCATCGATTCGAGGATCATGATCTCGCCGTCGACCTCGATGCGGTCGCCGGGCTTGGTCTGGATCTTCCAAACATTGCCCGCGATCTCGGATTTGACGTTGACGACGGCCATGCTCCGGTCTTCTCCCGAATGACGCTTACGGAGCTTTTTCGGCCACAGCGCGGGCCAGCGCAAGGGCACTCCCATCCACACGGGCGCCCAACTGATATGCAGCCCGATTGACCGCCGAGACTATTCCGTCCTGCAAGGTGGAGCGACCGTCGCCGATGCGGGCGGACTGAGCGGCGACTGCCACTCCGGCGATGCCGGCCTCGTCGAGGATCTCGAAGCCGCGTATGCCGCCCTTGTCGGCGCCGGGTCCGGCATCGTTGAAAAAGACGAGCTTCGGCCGGAAGGGCTCAACGGCCTGACCGGAGTTCAACGCGCAATGGCTGCCGGTGGCGACGATGCCATCTCGATCCAGCGGCACCAGCAAAGAAGAGGAATCGACGCAGGCGAAACCGTCGACGACGTGCCGCGTTTCGCCCATCGCGGGCGGCTTGGTATGCGGCCACGGCGCCTTCTTGAGCAACTCAGCGGCCTCCCTGCAGCTCATGCCGGCGCGCACGCCGCATTTCTCGGCCAGCGCGTTGGCGCGGCTGATCAGCCCGCGCCCATACATGTCTTGTCCATCGCCGATACACGCGGTCGCGGTCGCCACGGCCGCCATCGCCATGCCGAGCTTCTCGGCATAGGCCAGCCCGCCGACGCCGGCCTCGTCCTTGCCGATGCCGGCATCATGGTGGATGGCGGCGCGGCAGCCGTATTTGGCCGACATGTAGGCGGCATAGGCGGCGGCATGGCTGCCGCCGACGACGACGGCGCCGTCGGCCTCGGCGGGCAGCTTGACGACGCTGTCATGGATCAGGACGGCAACGGACATCGCGCGAGCCTACTCATGGCGCTATACCTCGGCTATGTCTGAATCGGCCATGTCTGAAACGGTGGACAACAAGGTGAGGGTCTTGGTCCTGCAGCATCCGCAGGAACAGGACCATGCGCTGGGCACGGCGGGTCTGCTGTGCCGCACGTTGGCCAGCGCCAAGCTCGCCGTCGGCCTGTCGTGGCGCAATCTGGGCCATGCGCTCGGCGAGCCTGTGGAGGTGCGCGACTGGGGGGTACTCTATCTTGGGTCGGCGCATGCCGCCGGCCGTGGCCCGCTCGTCGCCGTCGATCGCAAGGGTGAGACGCTGCCCAACCAGGAAATGGAGCTGTCCGGCCTCAGGGGGCTGGTCGTGCTCGACGGCAACTGGGCGCAGGCCAAGGCATTGTGGTGGCGCAATGCCTGGCTGACCAAGCTCCGCCGCTTCGTGGTTGTCCCCGATGGGCCGTCGCTCTACGGCGATCTGCGCCAGGAGGCGCGGCCCGATGCCGTCTCGACCCTAGAGGCCGTGGCCCTCGCGCTGTCGGCGGTGGAGGAAGCCCCCAATGTGCGCGAAAAGCTCCTGGCGCCGTTTCGCGAACTGATCGCCAAGGCCCGTGCCGTGGGCGTCCAGGGCGGCAAACGGGATCGTCGGCGGCGCCGTTAACCCCTATAATCCCGGCATGCTGGACCAACCGCAGCTTCCTGTCGCCCAACGTACCAACCCGGAACGCTCTTTCACCGAGGAGGTGCGGGCGCTGCGACTGGGCGAGGGCGAGGTCTTCCGCGGCGAAGGCATTCTCGCCGTCACCAAGGCGATCCTGCAGGCGGGCGTGGCCTATGTCGGCGGTTACCAGGGTGCGCCGGTGTCGCATCTGGTCGACGTGCTGGTCGAATCGCAGGACCTGCTCGACGAACTCGGCGTCCATCTCGAAACCTGCACCAATGAATCCTCCGCGGCGGCGCTGCTCGGCGCCTCGATCAATTATCCGATCCGCGGCTGCGTCACGTGGAAGTCGATCGTCGGCACCAATGTGGCTGCCGACGCGCTCTCCAACCTCGCCTCGCCCGGCGTGATCGGCGGCGCGCTGATCGTGGTCGGCGAGGATTACGGCGAGGGTGCTTCCGTCATCCAGGAACGCGCCCATGCCTATGCGCTGAAGTCCTCGCTCTGGCTGATGGACCCCAGGCCGTCGCTGCCGACCATCGTGCGCTGCACCGAGATGGCGTTCGAGCTGTCGGAGGCCACCAACACGCCGGTGATGATGGAATTGCGCATCCGCGCCTGCCACGTCACGGGCGAGTTCGTCGCCAAGGACAACAAGCCGCCGGCGATATCGCGCAACCATCGCCTGGCCGAACCGGCCGCGCACAACTACGACCGCATCTCGCACCCGCCGTCGACTTACGCCCACGAGAAGCTCAAGGTCGAGGTCCGTCAGCCCGCCGCCCAGCGCTTCATCGTCGAGCACGGCCTCAACGAGTTCCTGCCGGGCGAGCGCAGCGATCTCGGCATCATCGTGCAGGGCGGCATCACCAACGTGGCGCTCCGCGGCCTCGACCGGCTGGAGCTCGAAGGCCGCATCCCGACGCTGGTGCTGAACGTCACGCATCCGCTGGTGCCCGACCAGATCGCCGACTTCTGCAAGGGCAAGCGCGCCGTGCTGATCGTCGAGGAGGGCGCCCCCGACTACATCGAGCAGGCAGTCCATGCGCTGCTGCGCAAGCGCGACATCGACACCAGGATCTACGGCAAGGACGTGCTGCCGATGGCCGGCGAATACACCGCCGAGGTGATGACCGAGGGGCTGCTCAAGTTCTTCGCCCAGTCGGCCAACGACATCGATCTTTCCAGGCCGCGCGAGCGCTTCGAGGCGGCGCGTGCCGGCCGCACCGAGGCCCAGCGCCTGCTGGGCGGGCCGCTGCCGCTACGTCCACCGGGCTTTTGTACGGGCTGTCCCGAGCGGCCCGTCTTCTCGGCCATAAAACTGCTCGAGCGCGAGGTCGGCAAGGTCCATATCTCGAGCGACATCGGCTGCCATTCATTTGCGACACTGGCGCCGTTCAATCTCGGCAATTCGATCCTGGGTTTCGGCATGTCGCTGGCGGCCGCCGGCGCGGTGGCGCCGGTGATGCAGCGGCGCACCATCTCCGTGATGGGCGACGGTGGCTTCTGGCACAATGGCCTCCTGAGCGGCGTCGCCTCGGCGATGTTCAACCGCGGCGACCGTGTGTTGATCATCATGCAGAACGGCTACACCTCGGCCACCGGCGCGCAGTTCATTCCCAACACGGCCGGCAACCGCCGGGACGGCGAGACCACGTCGGATATCGCGGCCACGCTGAAAGCCATGGGCGTGAAGTGGCTGCGCACCATCCGCACCTACAATGTCGGAACCATGCTCGGCACCTTGCGCGAGGCGATGAACACCGACGACAAGGGCCTGAAGGTCATTGTCGCCGACGGCGAGTGCCAGCTCGCGCGCCAGCGCCGCATCCGTCCGCAGATCGCGGCCCAGCTCAAGCGCGGCGAGCGCGTGGTGCGCACACGCTATGGCGTCGACGATGAAGTCTGCACCGGCGATCATTCCTGCATCCGGCTCTCCGGGTGCCCGTCGCTGGTGGTGAAGCCCAGTCCCGATCCGTTGCGCTCCGACCCTGTCGCGCACGTCAACAATGGCTGCGTTGGCTGCGGGCTCTGCGGCGAGGTGGCCGATGCTGCCGTGCTCTGCCCGTCCTTCTACAAGGCCGACATCGTGCAGAACGCGAGCTGGTGGGACCGCGTGAAATGGCGCCTGCGGTCGAGGGTCATCGGGGCCATGGCCAGGACTGGGGCGAGTGCCTAAGCCCGTCACGATCCTGATCGGCGCCCTGGGCGGCGACGGCGGCGGTGTGCTATGCGACTGGATCGTGGCGGCCGCGCAAAGCCAGGAGATCGGCGTCCAGGCGACGCAGATTCCAGGCGTAGCGCAGCGGACCGGCGCCACGACCTACTATCTCGAGGTCATGCCATCGTCGGGCCCGGTACCCTCGGTGCTGGCGCTCAATCCGGCGATCGGCGAGGTCGATGTGGCCCTGGCCACCGAACTGCTGGAAGCCGGCCGCATGATCTTCAACGGCTTCGTCACGCCCGAGCGCACGACGCTGATCGCCTCCACCCATCGCGTGCTGGCCATCGGCGAGCGCATGGCGATGGGTGACGGCAGCTTCGACGTGGGCCGCCTGCTGCGGGCGGTGAAGG